>JADZEY010000108.1 GCA_020850315.1 Armatimonadota bacterium
CCATTGCCAGCGGAGCGATTCTTCCGGCAACATATCGCGGAAGCCTTTTAGAGATTGATAGCGAGGGGACATGATAGGTTGGTAAGAGTGGTTAGTCAGTAGTCAGTAGTCAGTAGTCAGTAGTCAGTAGTCAGTAGTCAGTAGTCAGTGGTCAGTAGTCAGTGGTCATTTTTCCCCTTCTTCATTTCATACTTCATCATTCATACTTCATACTTTCATTTGTCATTCGAGCTTTTCAATCATTCGCCATTCCTCTCACCGTCCAAGCCCGAGTTTCCGTTGCAGCCCATAAACTCCCAGCAGGATGACGAAGGAGATTGCCAACAGGATCAGCGAGGTCTGGCCTGCGGCGGAGTAGTCCATGGCTTGGACGTTATCGTAAATGGCGATTGAGATGGTGCGGGTTTGGCCGGGAAGGTTTCCGCCCACCATCATCACCACGCCGAACTCACCCAGTGTGTGCGCAAAGCTAAGAACGATTCCGGCAATCACCCCCGGCGTGGCCAGTGGCAAGGTGATCCGCAGAAACGTCTGCAATCGCCCCACCCCCGAACACCATGCCGACTCCATCAGGTTTCGATCCACGCTTGCAATGGCAGCGGTGAACGGCTGCACGGCGAACGGTAGGCTGTAGAGTATCGAAGCGATCAGCACGCCATGGAAGGTGAAGGGGAGTGCGCTGCCGAACAGGTCGTTCCAGATACTTCCCAACGTCCCTTGCGGGCCGATTGCCATCAGGATGTAGAACCCCAGCACCGTTGGCGGAAGGATCAGCGGCAGCGCGACCACTGCTTCAATCAGGAATTTCCAGCGGATCCGTGTGACGCTAAGCCACCATGCCAACGGCAGGCCGATCACCACCAAAATCAGCGAGGTGAGCAACGACAACCGGACGCTTAACCAGAACGCTTGCCAATCCATCAGCTTGCCCTTTGGGGTTGTCTTTTTGTGGGGTTATCCTTCCGAAACGGAAAAACCGTACTGGCGCAAAATTCCTTTCCCACGTGGGCTGGCCATAAATGCCCGCAACTGCTGGGCGGACTCTGGGTCGGCGGCCCATTTCAAGATCACCCCTCCTTGCTCCAGCCGTGGATAGAGTTCCAGCGGAAGCTCCACATATTTTCCGGCTTTTTGCATTGCTGGGGCCAGTGCCAGCGACAAGGCAATAATCCCAGCATCGGCAGCCCCTGTTTGTGCGAACTGCGCGGTTTGTGCGATGTTGTCGCCGTAGATCAACCGGGGCTTGATCTGTTGGTAGATACCACTGCTGTTCAAGGCTGCAACGGCGGCGCGTCCGTAGGGGGCGTACTCGGGGTTGGCAATCGCTACTTTCCGCGCCGATGAATCCAGCAGCGAACGAATCCCCAACGACAGATCAATCGGCGAACCCGATGGAACCCACACCACCAGATGCCCAACTGCGTAGGTGAACTGGCTTCCCGGAAGGGTGAGTTGTTGTTGAGCCAGCTTGTTGGGATACTGAATATCAGCCGACAAGTACAGATCGAACGGAGCGCGGTTGGAAAGTTGGGCGTAGAAATTCCCCGACGATCCGTAGGAGACCGTGACGGTGATTTCGGGGTGCGATTGCTTGAAGGCTGCCACCACCTCATCGAACGCAAATTTTAAATCCGAAGCAGCCGCAACGGCGACGGTTTTGCCGACTGTGTTTTGCTGCGAAGGGAGGAGCAACCACACGGCAACCGCTGCAATCACCACAATACCAAGTACCCAGATTCTTCGTTGTTTCATGCTCATGCCTTGTTTGGTGAATGGCTTCATCCATGTTGTTAGAGGTGTTGGAACAGAAAAGCCCTTCGGTTGGAAGGGCGTAATCAGCAGAAGCATGGTTGAACGTGATACGCGGTGGTAACGCCGCCAACAACCCGCTACGTTGCGAAGTACCGTCCTTCCTCTTGCCGGAACAACTCCAACACTTGTTCCGGGCTTGCTGCCTGAAGCAGTTGGCTGCGGAAGGAGTCGCTGTTCATCAGGCGGCTGACGCGACTTAGCAGTTTTAGATGGGTTCCCACGTGCGAATCGTTCCCAACCAACATGAAGATCAACCGAACAGGTTGGTCATCCAACGAATCAAAATCCAGCGGCTGGGCGGTGATTGCAAATGCGGCAACAATGTCGGTAATGGCATCGGTTTTGCCGTGGGGGATCGCAAAGCCATGCCCCACGCCGGTGCTCATAATCTTTTCCCGTTCCAGAATGGCCATGCGAACCTTCTCCAAGTTGATTACCTTGGGTGAGGTCTCTATCATATTGACCATACTGTTCAACGCTTCTTCCTTGGTTTCAGCCTGAAGGTTTGTTGCGATGAACGCTGTGCTCAGTATCGAGGAAATGTGCATATCGGCTCCTGAACTGATGGGAAATGGGTTGATTCCACCCTGTTTAGCGGGTCGGCAACATACAAAAAAAGGGATGGGGGAAAGTGTGAAGAACAATTTGAAGGGGGGCGTGGTTTGTGGTCAGTTGTCAGTTGCAAAGAGGGGGGGCGTGGTCAGTTGTCAGTTGTCAGTTGCAAAGAGGGGGAGGTGTGGTTCGTTGATAGGCACTCAGTTCCTTCTTTCTATCCACCTTCCAATTCCCGACACCCAACCACTGCCAGTGCTGTTGCCAGAATCGGATCGTCCTCCTTCATCAGCACGCTGTGGCGGTTGCTGAAACTGCCGTCCTTGTGTTGCTCGGCAGCGTAGATGGCGGCGGCCTGCTGGGGCCAGTCTCCGGCAATTCCCAACGCGCGGTAGGCTTGGCAGCGTCCGGCAAGGTGGTAGTAGTGAAGTGCCAAATGCCACGGCTCGGGGTCGCCTTCGGGGATGCCTTCGGGGCGGTCAAGGACTGGGTGGGTAATTAGCCAGTTTCGCACCCCCCCGATGCGCTCGTCGGTCAGCGGAACGCCAGCGGCCACCAATGCCAACGCGCCGTCGCAGGTTGCCGTGGCGTAGCTTCGGAAGGTGGCACAATGCTTTGCGTCGGCGGGTTCTTGCAGCCCCTTGTTTGCCCCCAACACAATCGGCGAAAAGTAGAAACCGCCATCGTAGCGGACCTTCCCCACGGCTTGCTCATCCAACCGATCATGCGGTTGCTGGCGCTGTTCGGATGGATGCTTCTGAAGAAGCCGCAAAAAGGCTGTGGCGTTGTCGTACATCGCTTGGTTCCGCACCCCCGATTCGCGCATTGCCTGAAGCACCATGCGGTGGTGCGAAAGATCAACATGGCCGGGGCTACCTTCTGGCAAGGTTGGCGAACCAAACCCCCATGCTCCGTAGGCCAGATGTGCCGGACCAAAGCCGCGTTGCTCGGTGAGTTGTTGGCGTTGCAGGTAGGCAATGGTGTTGGCAATCAATGGCTGGTCGGTTGGTGTTCCGGCTTTGGCCAAGCAGCGCAGCCCGTAGCTGGTGGCGTAGTTGGGGTATTCGGTGATGTCGGGATCGCCCAACCCGATGCAGCCGTCGGCGTTGATGCTTCCGCGGATGAACTCCAATCCCCGCTCAATTTGTTGTTGCCGCCCTTTCTGCAGTTCGGCGGGAAGCCGAAGCAAGGCGTTCAACACAAATGGAGTGTAGGCTTGGCCGGAACGGAGCATCGCGTACTGCCGGCTGCGCCAAGCTCCATCGGATGATTGCTGGCCCCAAAGGTAATCGGCGGCGCGGCGGAGCGTTTGGGCGGGGTCAACGGTGGGGTTGCATCCGTTCAGCAGCGTCGGGACGCTTCCCCCAATCAGAAGAAGCGTCCCCCCGCGTAGTGCTTGTTTCAGGAAGGTGCGGCGGCTTGCGGCGACCTTTTCGGGGCGATTGTTCATTGGCTCGGTTCGTTTGCGTAGCTATTGCACTACTCCGGTTGTTCCACCTTTGCCGCTGGTGATCCGAAGCATCTCGGCATCGCGGTCGGCGGTCAGGCACAGGATCACCGCAGCGGTGCAGAACACCGGGCTGGTGATGCAGTGATGCCCGCTCCAGCTTCCATCTCCATTCTGGATTTTCTGCAACCGCTCGTGCATTTTATCATTCCATTTGCGCCAGTCGTCGCCGCCGGTGACAACCAACGATTCGCTGGAGAGCATGTAGCTTAGGAACTCCTCTCCGCCATTGTTGCCAAAGCCGGAAAGCACCCGCTCATCGTTAAGTTTTGCCACGGCTGCGCCGTTTTGGTCGTAGGCGCGTGCAAGTTTGGAGGCTTCATTCCGGGTTATCCCGGCCTTCACCAAATTATCCACCGTGACATCATCGCTGTCGCGTAGTTTCCCTTCCCGTTTGGCTGCAACCACAATATCCTTTGCCCTTTTGGTTTCCTTTGCCGCGGCGCGTTGGCCGCTGGAGTTTGCGTACAGTTCAATCCCGGCTCCGGCATCGGCGCGGTACGATTTTGTGCTGGGGTTGTAGTTCCCTTTCTGATACTCGCGCGAGCGTTCCAGCACGCTATCGTTCACGGCACGTCCGTTTTCCTGGGCAATTTCCAGTGCGTTGTTGGCCATCGAGGATTGCAGCACCGGTGCCCATCCGCCGTGGTTCCAGCTGCCGTCTTCTTTCTGGGAGTTTTCAATCTTCCGCACGCATTTGTCCAGTGCTTTCTCGGCGCGGGCTTTCAGTGTTGGCTCGTCGGCCAATGTTGGCAGCACGCGGCCAAAGAACTGGGCACAGAGCGAGACATCTACAAACTCACCCAGCTTCCGTTGGGGTTGTGTTCCGGCAACGTCGCTGATTCGTGGGCCTTCTTCTTTGTATTGCTCTACAGTGGTCAGTAAGTACTCAAGTGCGTGGCGGAGGTTTTCGCTGTACTCCCCTTTCACTGGGTTGTAGCCGGCGCGAAGCAGTGCCATTGCGGTGAAGGCTGTTGTGCCGGGGTCAACCGTTACTGCGTGGGGATCGCGTTGGCCCTGTTTAGCGTAGCTTCCGGCGCCCCATCCACCATCCTTGTGTTGGGCATCGACCAACCACTGCAAGCCTTTTTGCATGAATGGATCAATGGGGCCGGGTTGGGTAATGGTTTCGTTGTTGTTGTTGGGGGTATTGTTGTTCAGCGGGGCATTTCTACCGTTTTGGGGAACATACTCGGTGGTTGCGGAATGTTGGTTGCCGAAGAAGGAGGTGATGCTGGCACCAAGCATCAATGTGCCAAGCGTAGCAAGTGCCGAAGCCCGAAGTGTGGTGAACTGCTGCGCCGTGCGGCGCGCTGGTGTGCGATGATCCTTTTGCATGGTGTGATCCTGATTAACATGGAAGATGACGGTGGATTGGATGTGATGGCCACACCCTCCCCTTCCCCCTGCTGTGGGAGAGGCCGATTTTCGATGTTCGTTGCGCAAGGAACATGGGGATGACGGCATGGGGTGGGTTTGTGACATGGGGGATTTTTATTCTTGTTTAAGGAAATGAAAAATCCCAAATTGACTCTATCAATTGGTGATTTCCCATCATCTATCTATCCTATTCTGGAGAGGTCCATCATGCGTTCTGTTTGGTCTGTTCTGCTTGGGTTGCTTCTTGCTCATCTCACGGTTCTGGGGCAACAGCAAGATGTACGATTATCCTCCGAACCAGTTAGTTGTTTGCTACCAACTGACCTTCGTATTCAATCTGCAGCAAGCATCGGCTCGACGGTGTTAGTGGCTTGGGGGACGGTTGTTGCCGAAGGGCAATCGGGTGGTGTGAAGAATGCGTTGCGGTTCCAATTGCTGCGCGACACAACGCCGGTTGGTTTGCAGCGAACATTGCATGGGGCCGAAGCCATACCCCACAGTGTAGTGCGGGTGTTCGAGGTAATGGATCGTTATCTGATTCTGTGGAATGACCGACGCGCCGGAGCGGAAGGGATCTATGCGCAAATAATGGATACCGCAGGAAATTTTGTAGGCGATGAACAGCAAATCAGCAACGGCATACTTCAGGCTGATAGCCTAGTGTGGCGGGTGCGTTCTTCCGCAGGGTGGTTTTTGGTTTGGCAAGATACGTCCACAGGGGGAAGGTTGCGGGGAGTGAGGCTGGATGATCGGGGCAATCCAACGGACACGCCAACAACGCTGGCAATAGGAACGTACCGCTGGGGGCAGCAATTTTCTGCTATCCCAGGGCTGCTTTTGCTGAAGGATCAGTCGGGAAATGCATTTGCTTTTTGGGGCGATAGTGGAATCGCTCCTATGCCGCTCCCCTCCGATCATTTCAAAGGTTCATATTTCTTGGATGCCGATAGCTCGTTGCTTGTATTGAAGGATACCACACTCTCCTTCTACAACTCCTTTGTTGATACGATCCCTGCTAAAACACTTCAGCTATCGTTTGGCCCCAACATACCGTATGGCTCGAACCTACTACGCGGCACGCCGATAGTGATGAAAGATGATAGTGGCGGGATCAGCATTATTTATATGCGCGAGCGGATAGCATTGGAGAATGTCTCTTATATCAGCCATCTCTACCGTCAAAAAATCCAAGGGGATACCCTCGGCAAAAAAGATACGCTTGCTGTATTAAAGTATTTGGATTATACCCATGGTGGTTTCGCAGGGTATCGAACCAAGTTTGACGCAGCAATTATTAGCCAAGGATTTGATAACACCACCCTTGTCACTGTAAGGTTTTTTGAAGAGGAAATACAGAATTATATGATTTATAGAAGGGTTCCTAAATTTTTGACGTTCGCACATGATAACACAACATTTATGGGACCATTTCGGGATGCGGTGCTGCCAAGGCCACTGCGCCGTTTGGGGATAGATGGATCGCCAATAGAACGAAGGTTGTTCGATACGGTAAGTTCGGTTAGCGTGGTGGTGGCATCAGGTGCCGAGCAAGTGTTGACCACAAACATTACTGGCGAGATAATAAACACCCCGCAGCTACGCCCCAACGTGATTGAACGCGAAGGAAGGTTGTTGGTGACATACAACCAACCGGAAGACAAAGCCAAATACGTTCTTGGCGGATGGGATGGGGGAGTAAATTCTACCGTGCGAATGTTGCGTCCACTGAGTATTCCTACCTATTATACTGTAGATGTTGATAAAACCTACGAATCAACTACTGAACAACTTTATGGTATGAATTATGCAGTTATACAACATAGGTTCTTTACCTCAAAATACACGCAACGACGAGGGGAAACTCCAACCACTACATATACCGAAGAGTCCAATTTTTACATTGCAACCGATACAGGATGGTGTAAAGCAATCAAATTTAATGGTGCTGCAGTGCTGTGGCATGGAATACATTCGGCAGTGCTGGTGATGAGGCCATTGGAATTTCAGTATAACCCAGAGGAAAAAATGTTGTATGGGGGCGAATTAATTCAAGAAGATCCACTTGCAACGATCCCTAAACATCAACGGCGATACATCTATGCGTTAACCTCACACGGGAAAGTACAGTGGCAAATTGATAATGTCCCTGTAGTGGTTCCCGAATATCGAGATTCTGTAAAAGCCATTATTCCAATTGCCGACAAAGAATTTTTAGCCATCTATCCGGCCAGCCAGCAGCATCTGAAGGATACTGTAGTGATGGAACAATCATCCCTACCCCAGATAAACGGGAAGATTGGATATCTGCGGTATATGGCACTCCGTAATCAGCGATACCTACGCTATTATTCAATGGAGTCTGCGCCAAATACCTTACTGCTGGAAATCTTCTCTCACGGCGGAACATTGTTGGATTCTACCTCTTTGCAGTTCAATGGTTTGGCATCGCGGGTTGCTATCACACAGAACCCTGCTGATCGCTCTATTGCATTATTGTATGGCGGCGCAGGGGGGGCAAAACTGACGTTGTTGAGTGAACGACTGCGGGTGCAGAAAGATATCGATGCTGGCATGATGCCACTGCAAGATTATCCTCTCAGCATCACCCGCGATACCGTTGGGCTTGTGGCAGGGATATTCCGCAACGACACGCTGTTTGCTGTGTGGGAGGACCTCCGGAACGGCACACCGGATATTTACAGCACAGCATGGAAGACCCCGGAAACTATGGTGGCTCCCATCCTGCCGCCTCCCTCCTTAGCCATTTCCACAAACCAACCGATTAGTATCACAGCGGTTGCGCCAATCCCCTGCAAGGATCAACTGATCGTCCAACATCACCTTGCCGAGGGGGGAATTGTGACGTTCGACATTCTGGATGACATGGGAAGGAGCGTCAAGCAGATCACAAAAAAACTTCCGCAAGGCGTAAGCGAAAGCCATTTGGCAACCGATGATCTGTTCCCAGGAGGCTATGCAGCAAGGATGCGGAGCCAGCATGGGGAAGCTATCATCCGGTTTCTTGTGGTGAGGTGATTCTTCTGGATTGTTGAGGTGGAGTTTCCCCTTCGCGCCACCCCTTGTTGCAAATGATTTGCATTTTCTCCTTTGCAGCGCGTTGGCTTCTGCCTACATTTGCCCCCCGAAACGTGAAGAAGTTGGCGACCATAGCGCGTACTATCGCGGTGCTGATGCTTGCCGCCGTTTGGCTGGCCGTATCCACCGCAAGCCTTATCCACGATGCCCTACACCATGGGGTGGCCGGGCACGGGGCGGCTTCGCATGGTGATGGCTTCCGCCCCACGTCGGCTGCTTCCAGCACGGTTGTTGCGCTTGATGCTACCGATGCTCATGCGGCCACAATCGCAGCGTGCTTCTTCTGCATTAACGGCCCGCTATTGCTGTTGCTATCGGTGGTTGCTCCACTGGTTCTTCTGCTTCATTCCTTCCGTTACCGTCGTTCCCGTTGCTCCTGGGCTATTGCCTACCATCGCTTCCTTCTTCCCCCGCTTCGTGCCCCGCCACAGTTCGGCTGATCTTCACCGCTTCCGCTTTCCGTTACTCGTTCCCTGAACTTGATTCACTGCTTCGCTTGGTAGCGTGGCTTCCCGTTGTGTGGTTGCCACTGCTGCTGCGTGGCTGTCGCCAAGATGGTGATGAACCGATTTAACCAGCGATTTCCGCAAACCAACAACGCGGGAACCGCCAATGCCTACTATCTCCTTTTCCTGACAACGCTGCTTGTGGGGTGCTGTGTGCTCCCCGCATGGAGCGGTGTGCCCGGTGGTCCCGATAAGGTTCCGCACGCACGGCTGTACGGCCACGTACTGGATAGCCTTACCGATCGCCCGCTGGTCTCGGCTACGGTTGCAATCCCCGAATTAAAACGGGGAACGTTTGCCGGGCGCGATGGATCGTTCGAACTGACAGGCCTTCCTTCGGGGCAGTATCAGGTGGTGGTGACAATGGTGGGCTATGCCGAACAACGGATGCTTGTTGATCTGAACCATGAGGAGTATCTGACGATTCGCCTTGCCCCAAAAGATGTTCAAGGAGGGCAAATTACCGTTAGCGATCGTGCCGATGGGTCGGGTCTGCTCGGTTCCTCCCGCTCGGTGACGGTGCTGACCGAGGCCGATCTGGAAAAAACTCGCGGCCAAACCCTTGGCGAATCGCTGAAAGACGTTGCCGGGGTGGCATTGCTCAGCACGGGGCCCTCCATTGCTAAACCGGTAATTCGGGGGCTGCATAGCCAGCGGGTGTTGGTGGTGAACGCTGGGGTTCAGCAAGAAGGGCAGCAGTGGGGTGCCGAACACGCGCCGGAAATTGACCCCTTCTCCCCTTCCAGCATCCAAGTATTGCGGGGGCCGGCGGGGGTGGAGTTCGGGGCCGGCGCAATCGGTGGAGTGATCCGCCTTGAGCCGCGCCCGCTCCCCAGCAAGGTTGGAGTTGATGGTGATTTGAATCTCAACCTGTTTTCCAACAATATGCAAGGCTCGGGAGGGTTGCTGTTGGAAGGGGGGCTTGGGGCGGGATTGTCGGCACGGCTGCAAGGGAGCTTGCGGAAAGCTGGCGATTCACGCACCCCCAACTACGTTCTTAGCAACACCGGATTTGAGGAGTCGAACGGGTCGCTAACGTTCGGCTGGCAGGGGGAGCGTTCCGGGGCCGAGCTACTGGTCAGCCATTTCGGCACAACGCTTGGCATCTTCCGTGGCTCGCATATCGAGACCGCCGATGATCTGCTTCGGGCAATCGAGCGTGGTCGCCCGGCTGTTGAGCATCCCTTTGGCTATCAGATTGCTGCGCCGCGCCAGGAGATCACCCACAACACCATCTCCCTGAATGCCCATTACGTTGCGCCCTCGGTTGGGAAGTATGATCTGCAATATGGATTCCAGCAAAACCACCGGCAGGAGTTCGATTCCCACAATCGCCGTTACGGTGGCGACACCACTGGCCAGCTTGCCGCGCGCCGTGCCGCGTTGGATATGACCCTCACCACCTACACACTTGGTGCAAAGCTGCACCACAACGGCATTGGCCCGCTGTACGGAACCGTTGGCGCAGAAGGAATGCGGCAGGGGAATGTGTTGGATGGTCAGATATTTCTGATCCCGCAGTACCGGATGTACAGCGGTGGAATCTACCTGCTGGAAAACGCCCAGTTTGGCGATCTGTTGCTGAGCGGAGGGTTGCGCTACGATTACCGCTGGACAAAAGTCTATCAGCTTCCCGCAAAACGGATTACCGACACCACACTGGACTACGGCAGCCTAACGGCAGCGATAGGCGCAACCTGGGGTTTTGCCGAGGCATGGTCCTTGAACGGAAACATCGGTAGCTCCTGGAGGCCGCCGGGGGTGAACGAACTGTACAGCAACGACGTGCATCACGGCGCGGCGCAGTTCGAGATTGGAAGCCTGAAGATCGGTAGCGAGCGGGCCTACAACATGGATTTTACGCTGAAGCACCTGAGCGAACAAGCACGTGGTGAGATCAGCATCTACGCCACAACGTTCGACGGCTTCATCTACCTTCGTCCCGACACCGTGCCCACCGTCACGATTCGTGGGGCATATCCCACGTTCCGCTACACCCAATCCGACGCGCTGTTAATGGGGATTGATGGAACGATTGAGTACCACCTTCTGGACCCGTTGCACGTTGGGGCAACGCTCAGCATTGTTCGCGGCGATAACACCACCACAAACGAGCCACTGCTTGGGATGCCAGGCGACAGGCTTCGGCTAATGGCACACATTGACGTGCCGGAAGTAGGTGATTGGTTGATTGCCCCCTACATCGAGCCATCGGCGCAGATGGTGCGAACCCAGACGCGCTATCCTGCCGGCGTTGATTACGCCCCACCCCCTTCCGGCTACACCCTGTTCAACCTTGACGCTGGGGCGCGGATCAGCCTTCTTTCGCATCCGATCACCCTTGCCGTCAGCGTCCAAAACATTTTCAACACCAGTTACCGCGATTACCTAAGCCGCTACCGTTATTTCAGCGATGACCCTGGAAGAACTGTGGTGCTGCGGATGGGGATAACGCTGTGAAATAGGAACGTCAGAACTCACATAATCAACTTGTCAAGGAGACAAACCGATGAATCGCTTCCAGAGCCTCACCATCGTTGCCGGGCTGTTGTCCATGCTGATTGCCAGCTGTAGCGACGACCCCAGCACCGGGCCAGATGCCCCCGAACATGAAGAGCCGAACAAGGTACTACTACAGTTGACCAATTTGGCCAATGCAAGCGATGTTGTCACCGCTACCTTCTTTGATGAAGACGATGCCGGGGGGGACGCGCCAACCATTGACACCGTACGGCTAACCAGCAACGCAACCTACAGCGGAACAATTCGGCTGTATCACCAACACGGGGCCACCATCGAAGAGCTAACAGCGGACATCGAGCGGCTGAAAGATGAGCATCAATTCTTCTACACAGCAGAGGGCGGGATTGCCGGGCGGGTATTTATCACCCCCACCGACAAGGATTCCAAAAATCTACCAGTTGGGTTGAAGTTTACCGCAGTGGTGGGGAACGGCGTGCCAACAACAGGAACGCTGAATGTGATATTGGGGCATTTCGATGAGGCTCCAAAAGATGGCGTTACCCTTAGCCCAGAATCAGATATAGATATTGATTTTCCGGTGGTGGTGAAGTAAGCCAATTCCCTCCCCCGGTTCAGTTCAACAACAACAGTTTGCCGTGGCAGCACTATCCTTACTCAGGTTGTGGTGCTGCGGCAAGCTCTTTTTGTTGGTCGGGGTTGGTAAGGGCTTCCTTCGGTAGCGTTTTCATTCGCAGAAGGTAGGTGGTGGTGCAGGTTGCGGTGCAGATCAATGCCACCGTTGCTGTCCACCGTCCAATGCTGTAGATGGAGAAGCCAATAGATACCCAAAGAAAACCAAGTGTTATCACCTTTGCCCGCATTGGCATTCCACGCCGCTCCTTGATGTTCCTGATGTAGGGGCCAAGATGCCGGTGGTTCATCAACCAGTCATGCAGCCGCTTGGAACCCCGCACGTAGCAGGCCGAGGCAAGCAGCAAGAACGGAGTAGTGGGAAGCAGCGGCAGAAAAATGCCAGCCACACCAACCCCCACAAAGAAGGTCCCAAGAACGTTGTAGAAGATTTTTATGGGGGTCATAACACTTGCAAGATAGCATCGCAAAACTGTGATGAGTGATCCGATTTATTTCCCCCCATCATCAAACACTATCCCCTTGTTCCCTTTCACCACTGCTGTTCCAGGGCGGACCCGTGGCTCCACGTAGTAGTCATCCCCATGCCCAATATCCAGCAGCAATCCCAACGATCCATGCTTCCGTGGGCGGTTGAAGTTCCCGCCCCCCTGGCTGTGTGTGGTGTCGCTTAGCTTGATGTAGTAGTGGTCGTTCCCGTTGTAATCCAGCAGCCACGCAAACGCGACGTTCAGCGCCGAACCCTGACTACTGGTGGAGCCACGATAGGTGTCGTTTCCGGCAAGGTCCTCCAGGCAGCCGCTGGACCAGTCGTGCGCGTTTCCCTGCTCAAGGCCGTGATAGGCATCGTACATATCATCGCCGGCATCATCCAGCAACGCGCCAAACGAAAGATGGATACCGCTCCCCTGCGAGTACTGCCCAGCGGTGTAGCGGTCGTAGCCCTCGGCATCGTGCAGTATCCCCAGCGCGTACCAGTAGCTTCCCCCCTGGCTGAAAAAATCGCTGGCGTACAGGTCGCTGCCGCGGCGGTCGCTTAGCAGGCCGATTCCGCCGTCGGTTCCAATTCCCGTGGTCCAGGGGCGCATCCCGTAGCCGAATCCTTGCGACATCGCCAAGTGCGCCCGCCCTGGATAACGCGAGTCGGGAATTTTCCAGCCGGCGCGGTAGCTGTCGTTCCCTTCCGTTTCAAGGATTGCCCCATAGCCCCGCGCATATCCGAACGCTTGCGAGAAGACCTCCGACGAGTACTGGTCGGCCCCACCCCCTTCCCAAATGATCCCGGCCCCCAAAAATCCTGCCCCTTGCGAACACCACCGTGCGGTGTACACGTCATCCCCCGCGTAGTCGGCCAGCACGCCAATTCCCAACAGGCCCGCCCCTTGCGAGAACATGGCCGCCCGATAGGTGTCGTTCCCCTGAAGATCAACCAGCATATCCACCGCGCCAACGCCGGCACCTTGCCCTGTGGTGTTGCTGTGGTACAGGTCATCACCGCCAACATCAACCAGCAAGCGGAAGGAACCGAGCGTTGCCGGGGGAAGCTGATACACGTCATCGCCCCCCACATCCATGATGAACAGAAACGTGCCACTGTAGCGATTTGGCCCCGGCCCACCAATCACGCAACGCCCCTGCGGTGTTGTCCATTCGTGAATCACGGTTCCGGTTACTCCATCGGCTCTTGGTGAGGAATGGGGTGTTGGAATGGTGGACGCTATCTGCCGTATCCATCCGGTGTCGGCCAACGTGGCCAGCATCTGCGCGGCGGTGAACAACGCGGCCATATCTACCTTGTCGGCTTCGGCGAACAGCGCGGCCATGCGCGACTCCTGGGCGTTGCGGGCATTGCGGCGGCGGGTGCGGTCGCCGATGGAGTCAAGCAAGGTTTCCCAATCATGCTCAATATCCAGAATCCGCATCAGCTGCGCCGTCAGCGAGTCAAGGTTGGGGCGCACCGGGGAATAGGCCCTGTCCAACTGCTGTTGCACCGCCGCAAACCCAGCCGCTACTGCATCGAAATTGGTGGGCTGCGCAGCAGTTGGCAGCTCCGCTGGCAAGCCAACCGGAAGGTCCAGCGCGTGGCCGGCAGCCCACAACGCACCGGCGACTCCATTGGCCCCGAACGAACTCCATGCTTCTTCCGACAAATACCGTGAGTAGGCCGCCAGCCGTGTGGGATGGTTGTGCAGATAGGTGATGGCGTTCAATCGCCACGGATTGGGGCGGCCCGCAAAGGGGACTGTGCAAAAATCTTGGTCGCTAATCACCCGCATCTGCTTCTTGATGGTATCCCCCCAAGCGGTAAGCCCTTGTTCGGCCAGCGTCTGCCCAAGCCAGCTTGCTTGCGTTGTCGGGAACACCCCCCGCCCGTTGAATTGCGGCTCCAGAAACGGCATTGGTGTTCGGGTTGCGGTTGCAAGCCGGATGGGGAATTCCCTCACCACTCCATCCCGCAAGATGCGGAACCAGGCCGTGTCGCCGGGGCGCATATCGCGGGCGGTGATGGCCATGTATTCATCGCCGTTATGCAGGCTGTCGCCGATCGGTTTCCCGTTCATTGATAGGATAATATCGCCGATGAAGATTCCCGATTCATCCGCCGGCCAGTGTGGCATCAGGTGCCAAATCTTGAAGCCCCTTGCGCCAGCAGGGAAACCGGCCAGCACCGCTGCGGTGTCGGCGGGAACCGGGTTGCTGTAGATGCCAAGCCGTGGGCGCAGTGGATCCGGCGGGCCAGGCCACGTAAATGCGGGAAGGTCCACCACCCGTAGGCTTTCGCGGATGAGTGAGTCGAGCCGGGAGGGTTGGGCAGCAGCGGGGATGCTGGCCGCAATGCAGAAAACGCAGAAGAGAATAGACCACAGAGGGGACAGAGGCAGAGCGGGGAAAAGCGTGCGCGGGAAACGGTTGTTCATTGCATTGCTGGTTTGGATTGGAAGCAAAGGGAATATATCGCCAACAAGATTACCGCTTGCAACGGCAGATTGGCCGGGGAGTTCTGGCAGCGGTTTTGTAAGTTCGCCCCGCAAATGCTCCACAGGGCTTGCTCTTCAATCCGCTTTAACTGACCGCATCCACCAATGACCGAAACCGCACTGAAACGCACAGCGTTCTACGACCTCCATCTGGCCGCTGGGGCCAAGATTGTCCCCTTTGCTGGGTTCGAAATGCCCGTGTCGTATCGGGGAATTGTTTCCGAACACACGGCCGTTCGCCAGCGGGTTGGGGTGTTCGATGTCTCGCACATGGGCGAGGTTCTGGTGACAGGGCCAAACGCTCTAGAGTTCGTGCAGAAGATCACCGTCAACGATGCCTCGGTATTGGCCGTTGGGCAAGCCCAATACAGTGCCATGTGCCGCCCCGATGGTGGCATTGTGGACGACCTCCTTGTCTATTATCGCGGGCCGGAACACTACCTGCTGGTGATTAACGGGGCGAACATTGACAAAGACTTCGCGTGGATGCAGCAGAACGCTATCGAAGGGGCAACCCTGGTGAACGCTTCCGACGACTACTCGCTGCTGGCGATCCAGGGGCCGAAGTCGTTAGAGACTCTGCAGAAGCTGACCGACACCAACCTTAGCACGCTGGAATACTACCACTTTGCCGAAGGGGAAATTGCTGGCGTTCCAGCAATCATCTCCCGTACCGGCTACACCGGCGAACTTGGCTTCGAACTCTATTTCAGCAGCAACCGCCAACCCAGCGAAACGGTCTGGAATGCAGTGATGGAGGCCGGTGCCGAGTTCGGAATCGAGCCAACTGGCTTGGGCGCGCGCGACACGCTCCGGTTGGAGATGGGTTACTGCCTGTACGGCAACGACATCACCGACCACACCAACACCATCGAGGCAGGGTTGGGGTGGATCACGAAGCTGGACAAAGGTGAGTTCAACGGGCGGGAAGCACTGGCCGCAGTGAAGGCCGCAAAACCATCACGGAAACTGGTGGCGTTCCAGATGAACGAGCGGGGCATCCCACGCCAGCACTACAAGATTGCCGCCGATGGACGCGAAATCGGCGAAGTCACCAGTGGAACATCCTCGCCAACGCTATCGGAAGGAATTGGGATGGGATACGTGGAGTCGGCGTTTGCAAAATCCGGAACGGAGATCGCCATTGTCATTCGCGACAAACATATCCCGGCAACAATTGTGAAGCTCCCGTTTGTGAAAAAAGGGTGATGATAGCATTGCAGAAAAAGGCATACCGATTGGTGTTGCCCCTTTTTCACTATTGATCCAAACCTCTATTTCCTGTGAGCCAACGCAACAAAAAGGCCAGCTTGTGGCGTGTGTTAGGGGCGTTTTTTTTCGCAGCACTGCTGTGGGGGATCACCGCCCTTTCCGACACGTACAGCTCTAGTCTGAGCCTTCCGCTGCGCGTGGATCTTCCCCCCGACCAAGCGTTGCTGGAGCCCCTTCCTTCCACTATCGAGGTAACGCTTCGGGCCAGCGGTTGGGCGTTGCTGAAAATGCAAGCAACGGGGCAGACCGAATGCGTGCTTCACCCGGCGGTGCGGGGCCAAGAAAAACAGCGCGAGGTGATGGTGGACCGCGCTGCGTTGCTAACCGAAGTGCGTGCCGGATTGCCAGGAGCCGAGCAAGTCACCAACGTCTATCCGGATTCGCTGACGATGGTGATTGGCCGCGTGGCAAGCAAGCGCGTGCCACTGATACCGGTGGGGATCATCAACACACGGCAGGGGTTCGAGGTGATTGGAAATTACCAGATAACCCCCGATAGCGTCACCATCATCGGCTCGGCAAAAGCCTTGCAGGGAACCACAGCATGGACTACCGAGCCGATTCAGTTGGAAGATATCCACCAACCAGTTTCCCGGATGCGTATTCGGGTAAGCGACACGCTTCCCGGTGTTGTTCGCCCAACGCCATTGATTGCCGAGCTTAGTGCTGATGTGCAGGAGACCGCCGAGCGCACCTTCCCGGATATTCCGATCATCAACCGAGCTGCCGCACGCGACACCACGTTGAAATTGGTGTTGCAACCGGAGCGTGTGGCAATTTGGGTGCGTGGCGGTGCACGCGACCTTAGCCGGTTAAATCCCCGATTGTTGCGGGTCTGGATTGATGTTGCCCCCGGTATTGATACCCTAGGCTACGCCCGCCCGCGCCTGCTAAATTTACCGCCCGGGCTTCGGGTTATCCGCTTTAGCCCCGAACGGGTGAGGTATCTATGGAGGAAGGAACGGTAGCCGTTAGCATCATCTTCCCATCCCTGAACAAACCGCAGCAATAACTACCGTGCCACGCCACATCATCCATCATCCCAAATATCTGGGCGAAAACTTGCGCCGCCTGCGGCAATCACGCGATTGGACGCTGGAGCGATTGGGGAACGCTGCCGGGGTGACAAAAGGCTACGTGTCGCTGGTAGAATCGGGGAAACGGGCCCCCCACTGGGCAACGTTGATGCGGATGATCCATGGTTTGGGAACCACACTTTGTTGGTTCTTCACGCGAGCCGAATCCGTTCCAATGCCAGAGGATGGGGTGCGCAGCCGCCGCGCCGATAGAATTGTGGTGACCGGCCCGCCACTCAGCGATAAAGGGCATCACCTATCCCTACCAACCGAGCCGTACACACACATCTTAACTCCATTTCATGAGGGATTGCAGACCGAGGCGGTGGAAGTGTTCCTGCCACCTCACACCGAATGGGCCATAGAGCCGATCAGTTTTGGCGGCATGGTGGCAGCCTATGGGCTGAAAGGCCGGATGCTGTTGGTGATGGAAGGAACGGAGTACATCGTGCATGAAGGGGAGGTTCTTCACTATGATGGCAGTTGCCCACACCAGCTTCGCAACTACACCGATCACCCCTCCTTGGTGCTGCTGACAATCTCACCCGTGGCGTTGTGAATCGGGGGCTTTTGTGAAGTCGGTAGAAAGAAGCGACGAAGAACCGTAGCATCGCTCATCTCCCTCCGTTCGTCATTGCCCCGAATGATTCGGGGTCTTCGACAAGGAGTCTTCAACGAAGCACCGCCAGATGGTCTTGCGCCGCTGCTTCGCGGTGCTTCGTTGCTATCCCGCAGTGTAGCTCTGGCTAATACTTCGGCACGCTTGGATCCACGCGGTCGCTCCAGGCAAGAATCCCCCCGGCAAGGTTCTCCAAATTGCTGTAGCCAAGCGACTGCAGATACTCAACCGCCTTCCCCGAACGCGCTCCCGAGCGGCAATGGATCACCACCCTCCCTTCACGTGGAATTTCGGAGTAGCGTGCTGGAATCTCGCCCAGCGGAATCAAGGCTCCGCCCAAATTGCACAGGTCGTACTCGTGCGGTTCGCGCACGTCAATCAGTGTGTGTGGTGTGCCGCTGCTGCGCAGTTCGGCAAGCTGTTCAACGGTGATTTCTGGTAGTGCCATGGCTGCTGTTGATTGTTTGTGAGATGTCTGGCTCTGGGCTGGTATGCCGCAGAACTCTTGGTAATCTATCAATCCTGTGATTGTTGGATGCTGGCCGCAGAGTGGGCAGTCGGGGTCGCGGGCAAACCGCAGCTCGCGGAATTGCATTGCCAGCGCGTCGTACAGAAGCAACCGTCCAATCAGCGGCTCGCCGATTCCGGTCAGCACCTTCACTGTTTCGGTGGCCTGCAACGTGCCGATCACCCCCGGCAAAACCCCCAACACCCCCCCCTCGGCACAGCTGGAGACTGACCCCGGCGGCGGTGGCTCGGGATACAAGCAACGGTAGCAGGGGCCATGCTTGCTCCAGAATGTGGAGGCTTGCCCCTCGAACCGAAAAATGGATCCGTAGATGTTGGGGATCCCCAGCAACACCGCCACGTCGTTGCTAAGGTAGCGTGTGGGGAAGTTGTCGGTTCCGTCAACAATGGCGTTGTAGCCGGTTGCAATCGGCATGGCGTTGGCACTGGTGAACGGTTCGTCGTGGGTCACAACCTCAATGTGCTGGTTGATCTCCAGCATCCGCTTCCGTGCCGACTCCACTTTTTTCTTTCCTACCTCGGGGGTTCCATGCAGCACTTGGCGTTGCAGGTTCGATTCCTCCACAACATCGCTATCCACAATGCCGATGTGGCCAACCCCGGCGGCGGCCAAGTACAACGCCAGCGGGGAACCCAATCCCCCCGCACCAATCAGCAGCACGCTGGATTCTTTCAGCCGTCGCTGCCCCTCTATCCCAAATTCAGGAAGCAGGATGTGGCGGCTGTAGCGGCGCAGCTCGTTGGGCGTTAGTTGCGTGGGCATTGGATTGGATATTGCACAGTAGAAAATTTTTGGCCAAGATAGCACCGAAATTGCACCGAAGGATCAATCTTCCGGTGCAATGATAATTCTGTTGGCTTCGTCCGCCACTTCGCCTAAATTCCAACGCAATGGAGCAACAACCACAGCAACCGCAAGCCTCGCCCAACAGCGTAAGCCGCCGCAAATTTCTTGGGGGGCTTGGGCTTACGCTGTTAGGGGGAACCGCTGCGGTGGCTGCCGACCATTGCGGGGCTACGCAACCAGGGGTGGCAATAGCGCCACAGTATCCAAGCATCCCCGTTTCCGAGCCGCTGCGCAAGCTGATTGTGGTTGGCGATACCCAGCGGACAACATGGCCCGAGCGGTTGTTCTTGGGGCGCACCCAAAACGACACCGAACGGAGCCAAGTTCTGCGGGCCATTGCCGATGAGAAACCGGACCTTCTGCTGCATCTGGGTGATATGGTTGCCGCTGGCGAGGATGCCGACGACTGGGCATATTTCGACACCCTATCCGCCGCGCTGCGCCAGCAAAACACGCCAGTGCTGGCATTGTTGGGGAACCATGACTACGGGATGTGGCGGCATAGCAAACGGGTGCTGCAACTGTGCCACAATCGCTTCCCCAACACCCTTAATCGCCCTGCTGTCAGGCGGGTTGGCGGGATTGCTTTGGTGTTGCTGGACTCCAACTTCAGCCACATTCCCCCCTGGATACAAAGGGAGCAGCAGCAGGAATACCGCAAAGCCTTACGCCACCTTGACGACGACCCAACGGTTCGCACTGTGATCGTGGCTTCGCACCACCCACCGTACAGCAACAGCCAGCTTGGGGGCGATAGTCGCGTGGCCGATGAGTTCGCCCAGCCTTTTTTGGAGTCAAGAAAAGGGGGACTCTATCTGTCGGGGCATGTGCATTCCTACGAGCGATTCAGCCAGGAGGGGCGGGTGTTTGTGATAAGCGGCGGCGGCGGCGGGCCACGCCGTGCGGTCAGCAATGGGGCGGATCGTCCGTTCACCAACGACCAGTACCAGATCGGCTCGGTTCGCCCGTTCCATTACCTGCGGATCGCCGTGGCCGAGCGTGGGCTTTACTGCGAAGTGATGATGCTGAAAGGAACAACGTTTGAATGTGGCGACCAATTTCACATTGGGCATGGATAACAATATCAGGATTGGCAAGACAATGGTGAGGGCAGCCGTCAGCTGCTTGGGGCCGCAGTGTGCGATTGCTGCGTTCTTTCTATTTCTGCTGGCGATTCCGTCAGCCGCCCAGGTTCCGGCCAGCCGCCAACCGCCGACGTTAGAGCAGTTGGCAGCCATGGGGGATGATTACTTTCTTGAAGTGACCACTCTTCCCGGAAACGAAGCTGGGCGTGGCCGGGCGATTATCAGCTTCCGGCTGAGTTATGACCTGCTCAACTTCCGCAAAGCCGGGCGCGATGCCGATGGCGCGGAAGCCTACATCGCAACCCCGGCGCTCTATGCCGAGGCTATCGGCTCCGATGGAGTAGTGGTGGGAAGCGGGGAGTGGAGCGATACGGTGAGGGTTGTGGGATACGGGGGAACAAACTCCCGCTCGCTATTTGTGTGTGGTGTTGTGGAGTTGCAGCTTCGCCCCGACATCTACACCTTCAGCTACAGCCTACGCGATGGCGCGATTGAGCCTGTGTTCCGCCAAACCACTCCCCCCCAAGTGATGGATGATTTCCGCTCCAACTCCCCTGCAATCGGGACCCCGTTGTTTCTGCGCAGAACGTCGGGCGACACCATGACCGCTGCGGGGATAGATGGAAATGCCAAGTTCGGCGGGCCGTTGGTGGCGTATGTCCCGTTGGCTTCGCGAGTGGGGCCTGGCACGCTTGGTTGGCAGTTGCTGAACGCACCGTCGGCATCGGGCGATGGCGACCACAGCACAACACCTGTGGCCGAAGGGAATGGAGAGTTGTTAGGTGCGATGACGCTAAGCCAAGCAGATTGCAACCAGGGGTATATCAGTGTTATGGGGCTGCGCGAAGGCATTCCGCCCGGAGCCTACGGGGCGATCGTGAACATCCCAAGCGCGGGGCTTCCACCGGCTGAGTATCTGCTGGTGCTGACCTTGCACGCTGGGGGAAGCAGCGTCACCGATACGGTTCCGTTTGCGTTGCGCTGGATTGATATGCCGGTCTCGTTGCTGCGTCCGGAGTATGCAATCCGCGCTTTGTACCCGATTGCGCCGGAGGACACGATTGACGAACTGCTTTCTGGCAGCAAGGAGGATCGGGCCGAGGCGTTGAATAACTTCTGGCAGCAGCGCGACCCCACCCCCGCCACCCGATACAACGAGCGGATGGCCGAGTACTACCGCCGGGTTGATTACGCGTACTTCAATTTCAAAAACTTGGAGCAGCGGGATGGCGTGCAAAGCGATCGTGGAAAAATCTACATCCTGTACGGCCCCCCAACCACGGTTGATTGGCAGATGCAGCCGGGGGCATCCCCGCGTGAGGTATGGACCTACCGCAATGCCGTCAATCGCCAGTTTATCTTTGCCGATGGGGGGGCAACCGGGGCTTATCGCTTAATTGAGTATCACGATCTGTGAGAACTGAAGGGGCATTTGTCGGTAAGGCTCTATATTGCGCCCCGTGTGTCTGGGGTCGAACCGACTGAATTGCACGAAGACGACGACTTCCTTTCCCGTAATAGCCTTCAAAGCCGCCTGCTTTCCACACAATTCAGTCTGCCGATTTCTGGTTTCCCACGGGCCATCCAGCCTTTGCCAACAACAACATTTTGCTTCCGCGACCATGAGCACGTTCGGTCTGAACTCCGCGTATATCAACGAAATGTATTACGAGTTCCTCCGCAATCCCAATGCGTTCGATGCAACGTGGCGAACCTTTTTCGCCACCTACAATCCGAACGAGGAAACGCAGGAGAATGAACTTCCTGCCACCCCGCCACGCACCAACCAAGCAGCTGCTCCGGCGCCAGTATCGGCGGCCCCGGCACCAACGCCGACCCCGGCAGCCACCGGGCCGCAGCCACGCAATGGCAATACCCCGCCGGCATCAGCTGCGCCGCAAAATGTGGAGCCACCGGCGGCCAAACCTGCCCCGGCAGCAAAATCACCCCAGCCGGTTCCCGATGGTGCGCGCCAGCTAACCAGTGTGGCATTGCGGATTGCCCAGAATATGGAGCAAAGCCTAGATGTCCCAACAGCAACCTCCTTCCGGGAAGTCCCCGTGAAGTTGCTGGAAGAGAACAGGATTCTGCTGAACAGCTACCTGAAGGCAACCGATGGTGGAAAACTGAGTTTCACCCACCTTGTCGGGTGGGCATTGGTGAAGGCGTTGGGGCAGTATCCATCCCTGAACAACGAGTTCCGCGCCATTGATGGCAAATCCTATCTGGTTGTCCGGCCCGATGTTAATCTGGGATTGGCAATTGACCTTCAACGCCCCGATGGTGGCCGCTCGCTGGTGGTTCCCAGCATCAAGCGTGCCAACACCATGGACTTTCGGCAGTTCTACGAGAGCTACGAGGCGATTGTCCGCAAGGCGCGCCAGGGGAAACTTGGCCCCGACGATTATGCAGGAACCTCCATCACCCTCACCAACCCGGGAACGATTGGTACCAACGCCTCGGTACCACGGCTGATGGTTGGGCAAGGGACCATCATCGCCACCGGCTCAATCAACTACCCTGCGGCCTACCAAGCAATGGATTCCGCCACGTTAAGCGAGCTTGGTGTCAGCAAGGTGATGCAGATGACCTCCACCTACGATCACCGTATTATCCAGGGGGCCGAATCCGGATTGTTTTTGGCCTACGTTCAGGAATTGCTCACCGGTGAACATGGGTTCTACGATGAGATTTTCAACAGCCTGCAGATACCCTACAAGGCATTGCTATGGCAACGCGACCGCCACCCTGCACTGTTCGGAATTGACCGGGGTGAGATGATCCGCGAACAGCAGCGGATTCTGCAGATGATTAACAGCTATCGGATGCGTGGCCACCTTCACGCACACCTTGATCCACTTGGGCGCGAGGTTCAGTATCAGCCGGAGCTTGACCCTGCCACCTACGGCCTAACCATCTGGGACTTCGACCGCCGATTTAGCGCGGGGGGTCTTGCCGGGCAGGATGAGATGAATCTGCGGGATATTCTTACTGTGCTTCGCGACACCTACACCCAACGGATCGGTGTGGAGTTCATGCACATCCAGGACATTGACGAGCGGAACTGGCTGCAAGAACGGATGGAGCGCACCCGCAACCAGCCAAAACTAACCCCCGAACAGCGGCGGCGAATTCTGCAGAAACTGAGCGAGGCCGAGGTGTTCGAGAAGTTCCTTCAGACGAAGTACACCGGCCACAAACGGTTCTCGCTGGAAGGAAGTGAAACCATGATTCCGATGATTGAGGAGATGGTGTATGCCGCTGCCGATGATGGAGTGAAAGAAGTGCTGATTGGAATGGCACACCGTGGCCGCCTGAATATGCTGGCAAACGTGCTTGGGAAAAATGCCGGGAAAATTTTTGGGGAATTTGAGGATGCTCACGGCGTGGACACCGTAACCGTGCTTGGTTCCGGCGATGTGAAATATCACTTGGGCGCGCGCGGGATTGCCCAGACCGACAGCGGCGCAACAATTGGAATGTGGCTGGCACCAAACCCAAGCCACCTTGAAGCAGTAAATCCAGTGATTGAAGGGATGACCCGCGCCCGCCAGGACCGCGCCGGTGCCGGAAGCTACGGCCACTACATCCCCCTACTGGTGCACGGCGACGCAGCCTTTGCCGGCCAGGGAGTTGTTGCCGAAGGGCTGAACATGAGCCAGTTGAACGGCTATCGGACTGGGGGAACAATTCATCTGGTGATCAATAACCAAATTGGCTTCACAGCATCCCCCGACGACACCCGCTCCGGCATCTACGCCACCGACATCGCCAAGATGTTGCACGTCCCAATCTTTCATGTGAATGCCGACGACCCAGAGGCCTCGGTGTATGTGATGGGGTTGGCCTACGAGTATCGCCAGCGTTTCAACCGTGATGTTGTGGTGGATCTGTACTGCTACCGTCGGCATGGCCATAACGAGACCGACGAACCGAGCTACACCCAGCCGGTGATGTATAAAAAAATTCGTTCCCATCCATCGGCACGCTTGGTGTACACGGGGCGGCTGCTCCGCAATGGCACGCTGACAACTGATGATGTTGACCGGATGGAAGGTGAGTTCCGTGAGAAGTTGGAGGCGTTGCTTGCGGCCACCAAAGCACAACCAATGCCATCTGTTCCAAGCGACCCGCTGGCCGAACAACAGATCAACCCGGTGAACACTTGGACCAACCCCAACACCGGGGTTCCTGAATTTGTGCTGAAGCATATTGCCGAGCAGCTTTCAACAATCCCACAAGGGTTTGAGATTCATCCCAAGCTGGCCAAAATTGTTGAAGGGCGGATGAACGCCGTCAACGATGGAAAGATTGATTGGGCGCTGGCCGAATCATTAGCGTTTGGATCGCTGCTGCTGGAAGGGCATCCGATTCGTTTGTCGGGCCAGGACTCGCGGCGCGGAACATTCTCCCAACGCCACGCAGCACTGATGGATCAAACCACTGGCCAAGCCTACGTTCCGCTGAACAATCTGGGGGAAACGCAGGCTCCGTTTATGGCCTATGATTCTCCGTTGTCGGAGTATGCAGTGCTTGGGTTCGAGTATGGCTATGCCGTGGTGGATCCGCAAGCATTGGTGTTGTGGGAGGCGCAGTTCGGCGATTTCGTTAACGGTGCCCAGATTGTGATTGACCAGTTTATCTCCTCCAGCGAAGACAAGTGGGGCCAAACAAGCGGCTTGGTGATGCTGTTGCCTCATGCCTTTGAAGGCCAAGGTCCGGAACATTCATCGGGGCGTTTGGAGCGGTTCTTGACGTTGGGAGCCGAGGACAACATGCAAGTGGTGATCCCATCAACCGCCGCGCAATACTTCCATGTTTTGCGGCGGCAGATGAAACGTGAGGTCCGCAAGCCGTTGATTGTTATGACCCCCAAGAGCCTGCTTCGCGACCCGATGGTGGCTTCGGCTTTGGGTGAGATGACAACTGGCTCGTTCCAGACGATCATTCCCGATGCTGAGATTAGCAACCCACAAGCGGTGAACCGGGTTATCTTCTGCTCCGGCAAGGTCTATTATGATTTGCTTCGGGCTCGGCGTGCGTCGGGGCAGCTGGATGTGGCGATTGTTCGGATTGAGCAACTCTATCCCTTCCCCTTCGATGAAGTGCTGAACCAACTAAAAATCTACGACCACGTTCGCGATATTGTGTGGTTGCAAGAAGAGCCAAAAAACATGGGTGCATGGCCAACGTTTGCCCACAACTTCTTGGCGTTGATTTTTGACCACCAAAAACTCTCCTTCTTGGGCCGCCCTGCATCGGGAAGCCCTGCATCCGGTAGCGGAAGGCTGCATGGATTGGAGCAATCGGAGATTATGCGCCGGGCATTGGAGTTCAGCAAATAGAGATACAGAGCCTGCCAAAGGGCTTTCAAGATTTGCAGCCAGTGAGTATCATCGCGGCCGCAAAGGTTATCACACAAAAGCCGCCGCTGGTTTTGCACTGCGCCGATGCCTTCTGCATCGGCGTTGTTGCATGGGGGGAAGGGAAACATCAACGACTATAAAAGCATTCAGAAACCATGAAAGCGATGAACAGAATAGTGATTGTGATCGCAGGAACACTGCTAACTGCGGGGTTGCTGCTTGCGGCAAACGTGGTGGAAGTGCAATGGAAAACTGCCAGCGAAGCCTTCACCGAAGCAAAGGCTTCCAAAAAGAAAATAGTTCTTGACGTGTACACCGACTGGTGCGGGTGGTGCAAGCGGATGGATAAATCCACCTACGGTAACGCCGATGTTGCTGCCTACTTGGGGGAAAAATATGTGGCAGCAAAAATGAATCCGGAAAAAGAAGGAACGGTTCAGTATCAGGGGAAGAACTACACCCAAGCAGAGTTTGCGCAAGCGTTGGGAATTAGCGGCTATCCTGCCACTGCGTTCTTTGATGAGAGCGGCGAGCTGCTGACAGTGATCCCCGGGTTTGTGCAACCCGCCGATTTCCAAAAAGTGCTGACCTACTTTGCCGAGAACATCCACAAAACAAAAACGTGGGAAGAATACATGAAGGCGAAGTGAGTCAGGATTGGGAATCGGGCGTGTGGGAAGTTGATCTTGCATGGGGGCGGCGTGGCGCGCGCGATGCTGCCGCTCGTGGCGATGTGATGGTCGTGGTGGATGTTCTCAGCTTCTCCACCGCAGTTGCAACCGCGGTGGCGCATGGTGGCGCAGTGTATCCATGCGGCAAGCAGGATGATGTGACTGCCATCGCGCAATCGGTTGGTGCGGCTGTGGCTGTGCATCGTCGCAATGCTGTTGCTGGGCAATTCTCCCTTTCCCCACTCTCCTTCTGCTCTATGCAGCCGGGACAACGTGTTGTGCTTCCGTCGCCGAACGGTTCGGTCTGTTCCCACTATGGCCGCCATATTCCGGCATTGTTTGCTGGTGCGCTGGTCAACGCAGCCGCAACGGCTTCCGCCGCCATGATAGAATGCGCCAAGCATCGCCAGCGGCTTACAATTATCTGTGCTGGCGAGCGGTGGGAAGATGATTTTGAACAAGAAGGAATGCGTGTGGCGATTGAAGATTACTTGGGTGCGGGTTCCATCATCAGCCAGATTGCTGCCCCAAAATCCCCGGAAGCAATCCTTTGTGAATTAGCTTTTTCTGCTTCGCGCGAAACTCTATCGGAGCTTCTGCATGGTTGCTGTAGCGGTCGGGAACTAACTGAGCGTGGTTTTCGCGGCGATGTTGATCACGCGCAGCAGTTGGATTGCTATCCCGTTGCGGCAGTGCTGAGTAACGGGTGTTTCGTCCCGTGGGCCGCGTAACTTCCGATAGCTGACGGTCGTCTGGATTGGCACAACATTCCGCAGGGCGTTTTGGATAATTGCACCTAATCTGGCTCGCTTCTGCCTCTTTTCCTTTCACACTATCCATTCTCATCATGTCCCGTCAGGCGTTCTTCCTGTTGGCAGCACTACCGTTGCTTGTTGCTGCTTGCGCAACACCGCGTAGCGTCACAACCACCAGCGTGCCAACCTCAGCAGCTGCCACCTACACCGTTGCAATCCCAAATGTAGCAGCCGAGCAGTTCCAAATTACCGCCACGATTAAGGGCATTGCCACCGACACCACTACCTACTTCTTCCCAATCTGGGGGCCGGGGGCGTATGATCTTGTCTATTTCGGCAAATATGTGCGGAATTTTACGGCGACCGGAGCCAATGGGGAGCCATTGAAGGTGCGCCAAATGGATAGCAGCGCCTTCCTAATCAGTGGTATCAACGGCGTGGTGAACCTTCGCTACGATGTGGAGGATATCGAAAACGTTCCTAATTCGGCTTGGTTTGGCTTAAGTGATATTGAGCCGAACCAGGCTTTTGCCAACACTCCTGCCTTGTTTGGTTATGCTGCGGGCTACAAGGAAATCCCTCACACCGTCACCTACGCTCGGCCTCAGGGGTGGGATATCACCATTGGTTTAGATCCGATTGCTGGCCAGCCTGACAGCTACGCTGCACGGGATTATGATGAACTGGTAGATGCGCCAGTTCACATGGGAAAATTTCAACGGATAGAGTTTCTGGTGGATGGGAAGCCACACATCATCAGTATCAATGCGCCGGAGACCCTTGCCAAATCGGAAATGCAGTCATTGAGGGACACTGCCCAGCGGGTTGTGCGGATTGTTAGCAGCCTATTTGGGGAGCTTCCCTACAAGCGGTATATCTTCCAAGTGTTCCTTGCTGATATGGATCAAGCATCAATGTCTGCTTTTGGGGCGTTGGAGCACGCAAACAGCTCTACGTATCGGATGCCTTTCGTGAAAGGATCCGTAGCCCAATCGCTGGCTGAAGTGCTGGCTCACGAGTATTGGCATTTGTGGTCACCAAAGCGTATCCATGTTGCAGAATTAGGACCATTCAACTACCAGCGGGGGCCGCGTACCCGATCGCTCTGGTTTGCCGAAGGGCTGACGGAATACTATGCCCAAGCGTTGCTTGCGCGAAACGGGATGGTATCGCCCGAAAAAATCATTGGGGATATCAATCAGGCGGCTGAGTCGTTTGGAGTGCGGCGGCAACGCGAGGCAATCACTGATCTGAGTCTGCGTGTTGCCGAAGCTCCGTTGTTTGAGATCATCGGACTGTATTCCAAAGGGCCGATGATTGGGTTTTTGTTAGATGCCGAGATTCGGTTGCAAACAGGGAACCGGAAATCGCTGGATGATGCCATGCGGTTCTTCAACGAAAAATATGGCAAAACCGGCACGACCTTTGGGGATGATGATATTATGCCAGTGATTGAGCAGGCGACCGGCACCAAGCTCACTGATTTCTACAAACACTACATTGCTGGTCGGGAACCTCTACCGTTTGCCGAGTATCTCCCCCGATTAGGCTTTACCTCGATAACGACTTACGACACCACGGCAACCTTCGGAGCTACGTTCAGTGCCGATAACAAAGGGTGGGTGGTGGAAGATATTGCCCCAAACGGAGCTGCTGCGGCAATGGGATTGCAAAAAGGGGATATCCTAACTGAGGTGCAAGGTGGGGAAAATCAATTTTCTCTAACAAGCATTCCCCCTCAGTTTGCTGATATGTTAGCAAGCCAGCTACCGCCAGGGCTGATGGTCAGCTTCTTGCGCAACGGTGCTACAAAACAAGCTACAATTGTTGTAAAAACAGCGATTGTTGAGCAAAAGCAGTGGGGGCTTGATCCAAACGGAGCGGGGCTGAGTGTGCAAATCCGTACAGCGATGATTGGAGCCTAAGTTTCTGAAGGAGGGGGGGCAATAGGCAGTTGTGGATGAGAGAGAATGTGTATATTTATCGGCCTTTCTTGGGGAAAACTGCAAAAAACGATTAAAAACGCCAAAATAGAAACTATGCGCGATCAGGCTCCGCTGGTGGGAATCATCATGGGAAGCAGTTCCGATCTTCCTGCTATGCGCCCTGCAGCGGAAGTTTTGGAGGAATTTGGTATCCCGTTTGAGATGCGCGTCGTCTCGGCCCATCGAACCCCAGACGACATGGCGAAGTACGGGAAAACAGCGCACGAGCGTGGTATCCAAGTAATTATCGCTGGTGCTGGTGGGGCGGCGCATCTTCCGGGGATGGTTGCTTCTTATTCACCATTGCCAGTGATTGGGGTTCCGGTAAAATCGAGCAACCTAAGCGGACTAGACTCACTTTTATCCATTGTGCAAATGCCAAAAGGGGTTCCGGTTGCCACCGTAGCCATTGACAACGGGAAAAACGCAGGGATTTTAGCTGTTCAAATCCTCGGGAGTTCACAACCTGAAGTTTTACATAAAGTGATAGTCTATAAAGAAAGAATCGCTGAAGAATCGCGAAATCAGAACGAAGAACTTTGAGCGTGACGGGATTTCACGTTTGGTGATAGTGATTCACAGAGTGAAAGATGACAGAAGAGAAATTTGTTTGAATTCCAGTGAATTTCGCTTTCTGGCACTATGATTGCAGGAGATATACTCCCAGGCTTGGTGTGCTATGCCATCAACCGGGGTTCTTTGAAACGCGGGAAACGGAATCGAAAGGAACGCTGGTCGTTACGAACAGCCTTTTTGAAGAAGAAGATTGCTGAAGTGAATGCCAGACGGTATATTTGCCGCCCTTGCATCATACTACGAAAACGTGGTTTTCACTGACGCGCTTCGCATACGGGGAGTGCGTCTCGCTATTTCTGCGTCCGTGGCTCAATGGATAGAGCATCAGATTCCGGTTCTGAGGGTTGGGGGTTCGAGTCCCTCCGGACGCGCCAAAGAGAGATGTCGTGCAGTTTATTCAACATGAGCTATCGGCATTCTAGATACTGACAACACTAAATTTTATAGGGAATACAGTTACTACATGGCTCAGCAGCCTGATAATACAGCAGAGACACTAACTGCTGCCGACACAACCGCAACAGGTGAGCGTTGGGGAATACTCCGCAATGCTCGCCTATTGGCAATTATTGGTATTGTTCTTCTGGCAGTTGCTGGTGGAGTGTTTTTCTTTTTAAGCAGCCGCGCCGAAGCCCGTGAAGAAGCCCAAACACAGCTTGCCCGTATCCGCCCATACTATGATCAAGGCGAGTACAGTGCTGCTATTAATGGCGATTCTGTAAAGAAAATCGGCAATACTAAGCCGCTTGGATTGCGTGCTATCGTTGAGGAGTATAGCTCAACCCCGGCTGGAAAAATTGCAGCACTCTATTTAGGCAATGCGTATCTGGCTACCTCCCAAGCTGCAAAAGCCAAGGAACCATACGAAATTGCAACCAGTGCTGACGATGACTTGGTGCGTGCAGCCGCACATGCTGGATTAGCAGCAGTCTATGAGACAGAGAATGCGTACGAAAAAGCAGCTGATGAGTATAAAAAAGCCGCAGACGAAGATCGTTTAGAGCTTCGTTCGGCTGATTTTTTGCTTGGGGCTGCAAGAAATTATGAGAAGGCAGGAAAGAAGGAAGAGGCTATTCGGTATTACCGGATGGTTGCTACCAACCAAGGGGACGCTGCCGGGGCTTCCGATGCGGCGTTACAGGCAAAGCTTGCCTTAGCCCGCAATAAGGTGGAATTGTAATTCTGGGGTGAACAACAACGCACACTAACGGCACAGAAAAGAATCACGTATGAACATTGGGACCCCCTCCGAATCGCTTTCTGGCGGTTCATCTATCCATAGAGAAAGAGCTAAAAACACAATACATCGGTTAATCAATGATACTCTCATCGCAGGAGGAAACATGCAACGTTTGTTGAAGACATTGCTCCTCTCGGCAGCGTTCGTGCTTGTCGGTCAAAGCGTTCTCGCGCAGACGCTTCCGATTGTACAAGTAAGCGGGCGCGTGTCGCAGACAGGGCTACGGGTATTCACCAAGGATACGCTGTATCAAATAGCGGGTGATTACCACGTTGCCGGCATTCTGCTCATCGAGCCGGGAACAACTGTAGAATTTCTGCCTAACGGCCGACTGATCGACTCGGTTGGTGGCAGGATCATCGCCGACGGCGATCTCCAAGCAACTTGGAATCGTTCGACGCCTGATCTGACTGCTTATCCTGACGGATTTGCTGACATCAGCTTTATCCGCGATAACGTCTTTGTTGGCGGTAAGCCAGAAATCACGGCGCCGGGCCTTAGCTGGTCTAACTACGCGCCGTATCTCTTTTTCTACTACGGAAACTTTCTCGATCGCTACCCTTCAGACCCAAATCTGAAGAATGTCTCGTATCGTCGTGACGTTACGCGGGCACCGATCATCTTCCGTGGTCGCCCAGTAAACAAGTTCTCGCGCGAGTGGGGACACATCGTGATTCTGCCAGGCGCAGATACTGCGGTGTTCCGTAACGTGCAATTCGTGAACTTCCGCAAGGATACCGCAGCGGTGAAGACCACGTTCTTCTACGCACCAAACGGTGAAAATCTTGGCGGCCTATACAACAACGGCCAGATTGTTGCTGCTGACCGCTTGAACAAGCAACTTCGCACCCTTACCACTGGTGGTGGTGGTGCTCTTACTGTCTTCTCCTCGAAGACATGGTTGTTGGACTGCCGTTTCGATAGCAACTTCGCACGTTATCATGGTGGTGCTGTGCAATTCTTGCAGGCTCCGTTTGATAACACGATTACTGACCCGCAATACACGTCGTTCTATCCAGTGGATACGAACCTTGCTGAACGGCCACAGCATGGCCAATTTGTCTATCCAAGCTTCGATCCGGAAAGCTACGACCACTATACCCACGCGATCTACACTCCGTTCGGTGTCATACCAATTATGACCATGACGGATCCACGAGTGAACTGGGTTGTTGGGCCATACACTCCGGCACCGCCATACGATATGACCGGTATTATTCAGTACCGCCAAACATATGACGACGGTCGTCAGGCTATCAATAAAGGGCGCGTTCGCCGCGTTTCCTTCCGCGATAATCGCGTTGTGGTCAGCAACTTCACCGAAGACTTGGCCGGCTATCGCGACAACATTGATGAAGTACCAATCATCAATAACTCGCTTCCTGGCGGCGTTGCTAAGAACGAAGCATACGGTGGTGCTGTCTATATCTCAGGTCGTCGTCACGTGACGGTGTACTGGGGGCGTGCAATGGGCGATCCAATGGACACAGTGGTTGCCGAACGCAACTATGCTGTGAACTTCCAGGGGCCTGTTGCTAGCTCGCAAGGCGCCCGCGGTGGTGCAATGTATGTGAACGATAGCACCTCGATGGTCTTCCAGCTTGCTCGCTTCGAAAACAACTTCACTGCTGTGCCAAATGTGCCGATGGATGATTACACTCAACGTGGCCGTATGTCGCAGGGTGGCGGTATCTACATGGGCAAAACCTCGCCACAGCTTACTGTGCGTGATGTGATCTACTTCCGCAACAACAAAGCGGGCCGTGGTGGTGGTATCTACGTTGCCGCCATGGATAACCCATTTGGCAATAACATCCTGATCTTCGATCCGTTCCTCTCGCCGAACTTGTTGGGCGATAGCGTGTACTTCATTCGCAATACTGCCGAATACGACGGTGGCGCAATCTACACGCAGCGGAACATGACGATTGACGCTCGGTACTTGACGTTAAGCGACGGCAGTGGCCGTTTGGTGGATCACCGCATTCTGCTGGACAGCAACGCTGCTGGTTTGGCTGGTGGTGCTATCGTGATTGATAATCAAACAAACATGATGAAGAGCAATGCACGGATTACCCGCGCACTCTTCACCAACAACGCCGCTGGTGACTCGGCAATGGCTTCGGATTTGCGCTTGATCAAACTCTATGATCCGGTCAACAATCCAGCCAATCCTATCAACCCATACAGCGTTCGTACCTACAGCGATTCCTTCCGTCTGCCACGCAGCATCACCCAACACATCCTTGGTGGTGGTGCTATCTACTCGCGGTTTGGCAATACCAATTTCTATCAAGCAGTTGAGTTCAATCACAACTGGACAAAGAGCGGAAACGGTGGTGCCATTGCAATGATCACACCAGTGACCGCAAACCGCTACTTCTTGGCAGAAGGCGACATCGCCTACAACTTTGGATCCAATCAGTCTGTTCCGTTCAACGACGGCCCAGAGCCAAGCGATATGCGTCAGATGACGCGCTTCATCCGCAATTATGCAATGAAGGATTCGATGAACGCTGAGCTGAACGTTGATCCACGTTACAGCGAGAATATGCTTCTTGATCCGAAGCGTAATGGAACTGGCTTGGGTGGCGCAGTCTATATCAACGATCGCCAGCCGCCAGGGCCAAACCCAGGATATGCACGTACCGACTCGGTGATTTCGCACCGTGTCCGTATGGAGCAGAACTGGGCATGGTCGGGTGCAGCAGTCTATTCCGATAACTACGAGCTTCGGTTCCTGCTCAGCAAGTCGCTGGTGGCTGGCAACCGCGCACTATCGGATGAAGGTCGCAACGTTGACACTATCGAAAACTACAAGACCTCGCCGGCTGCAAACCGCACCGCTGGAACAATCTTCTACGGTGATATCTCCGGCCCATTGCCACAGCAAGAGTACCACATTGGTGCTAACTCCATCTACGACAACGATGCACGCTTCCTGCTCCGCCTGCCGGATGTTCCGCAAGGCTTGGTTGGCAGCGGCCGCGGCGGCGTAGATACGTTGCGCGGCAACTACTGGGGACAAACCGAAGCTCCGCTCACGACCATCTTGGCTACAGGAACACCTCAAAACACCTTCTACGTGATGGGGAACGGCTGCACTTTGCCGCTGAAGAACCCAACAAAGGTGAACGAGCAAGGCCCATTTGAATCACGGTGGGCTGGCTACAACTACACGCCAATCCCTGTTGGGTTGATCCCTGGCTTGGATACCCTGTTGATGCAAGGCCGTGTGTACGACCTGTTCGACAAGGGTGTTGATATCAACAGTGCCGATTACTCCATCCCACGTATGGCTCCAATCGAGGACTTCTCGGTTGGCCTGCCCGACCGCCTGCGCACCTTCGGTACGCTGGGTGGCCCGAACAGCCCATATATGGATAAAGTGGTTCGCCGCTTGACCCGTGATCCTTGGATTGCTGACGTTGACTTGATCAACAACAAGCTCCAACGTGAGTGGGTTGGCGATCATCCAATTGGCTACCCGCTCTTCCTTGAAGCATTGGCTAACTACTTGGGCGATCCAAACACCGATAACAATGACCAGTATGCATTGAATCAGACAGTTTTCTTTGTCATCAATGCTGAAACAGGCGAGTTTGTTCGCGCAAACTTGAAGCAGATTCGCGAAGGAAGCGACCTCTTCCGCTCACGGATTGAGTTCGTGCCGGACTCCATCAACCGTGACATTCTGATGCGTCGCGCATTGGAAGGCCGTGCTGGCTTCTCGATTGGTGAGCTTCATCGCTTGGCTCCGCGCTGGTATGTGGAGCAAGGATATAGTTTGGAGCAAGCACGCCTTGCCGCAGCTAAGTACGAAGATTCGGTTGCCGTTGCTGGTCGCCGCTACGGTGGTTTGGTCAGCGAATTGGGTGGCGTGAACTTCCGCTACATCAACCGCGTCAATCCGGTCACGTTTGCTGATGTGTATGGTGGCGAACGCTACCACGCGCTTCCAGTGTTGACTGGCGACCGTATTTGGGTTGTTAGCCGCACCATGTTGTGGGATGTCAACGAAGACATCACCACCGTGGTCAACAACGCACGTTTCGCTGGTCTGGAATTCCAGATTGACGACGACAACAGCGTCCTTGCGCCGATCATCTACGGTGACAAGACTGCGCTGGAAGCGAAGCAACCAGCAGAGCTGCGCAACACCCGCTTCTTGATTGAGGATGCCAACTATCCAAGCGATAAGACTGGCCGCATTAAGTCGCAGATCTTCGACATCACAGCTGTTGACATCAATGGATTCTACGACCCACGGTCGTTCTACTTCCCAGATCGCTACACTGGTCTGGAGTATGCTTGGACTCCGTTGGTTGAGTTCCCGAACTCTTCGGTTGTTGTTCCAAGCACCAATCCAGCCGAGATTCGCTTGGCATCGTGGCTGAAAGCTGATACGGTCTTCCCATCAGCCGTTCATGCAAACGCAATTACACGTGATAGTGCCCACGCCTATGGCTTCGTCCGCTTCTACGGCCAGCCACACAACCCAGACGTAGTGCCGGGTGGTGAGTTGTTCGAGATTCGTGTGACCAACTATCCGCCAAGCGTTCGCACAGTGGATTCGTTGAAGGGATTGGTGCCGGATGATACCGTTGCCAAGTACATCTATCTCTATCCACCGTACTACAACTGCCAAGTCTATGATCCGCAGACGGCTCGTTACTTGCAGCAGGATACGGTTGACGTGACAGGTGCCGCAACAGCAACCTATCGCTTCCGCATCTTCGTTCAGGACACACGCCCGAACTTCTTGGGTGATGTGGCCAAGTGTCCAGGACGTGGCATCTACAATGCTGTTGCCCAAGTCACCGACTCGCTCCGTTTCGACTTTGATGTCAATACGGACGATGAGAACGAAGACAACGACGCAGCAACACGTGATAACTGGAGCTTCCCATACGGGCGCACAACTTACGGCTTCCAGTTTACCGATCGGAATAGCGGGAACAACTCCAACACCATTCCGACCGAGAACGATGATGCTAAAGAAATTCGTCCGGTGTGGATGGGTGATACGTACTTACATGACATCAATCGCGCACCCGATCAAGGTGCAACGGTTCTTCAGACTGGTAATGTGATTGTACGTATGACCGAGGTTGTTGCTCTGAATTTGCTGAAGAATCCAGCCCAGTCGAACAACCTTTACAACACCGACACGATCTTTACGGTTGTGGCAAACGACGGACACACTGGCCAAAACCAGCGCAACGTTCGGGTGTATGTGAACATTGCTCCATCGCTGATTGCGCAAACCTTGCCACCAGCGAAGGAAGACATTGATTACAACCCAACGCTGTTGGATTCCAACAAACGGATTAAAGCTGAAGACCTGAACAAGGGTGATCGCGTTCGGTTCACGCTCGTCTATCGCGACGACGCACTGAACCCAGCAGACCTGCGTACGGGTGGACAGACGTTAGATAAGAATGGTGCGCCAATCCAGCACACCTCAACAATCGCCTTCGTGCGTCGCGACCCATGCTACTTTGAAGCAGGTGTCTATAACGCACCGAAGACAACACCAAGCTGGTTGAAGATCAACCCAATCTCTGGTATTCTGTACGGTACGCCGGGCTTGAACGATGCTCCGCATCTTTCCACCAACCCGAACTTCCCGCCACAGTTCGGTCCAGATACGGTGACAGTGATTGCCGAGGACGAGTATGGATTGACCGACGTCGAGACCTATATCTTGGAAGTTGATTCCACGAACCACAAACCAAAACTGTTCGGTCGTCCGGCAGTGCAGTGCGTGTTCGCTGGCGAAGCCTACAAGGATAGTCTCTGCGTCCGTGATCGCGACTTGGGTCGTTTGGATCCACGCTTCTATGAAGAGCTGAAGCTGCGTGCATACTCTGATGCTCCAGCATATCAGGGCGTGACCTTCACGGTGACACCGAACACATTCAAGGGCGCAACAAACGACACGAACTGCTTCCAGATTTCGGCAAATATCCCAGCCAACGTTCCGGCTGGCAAGATGCCGATCACGGTAGAAGTAACCGATCTGGGTGGCAACAAGGACTACCTGACGTATGAGATTTCCATCAGCGAGGCATTGATCTTCAGCGTGCCAGTGCGTGTTCAGAACACAAACTTGGGCGAGCAGAGCGTGGCTTATCAAGACATGATCTTCGGTATGGCACGTAACGCAACCACTGGTGAGGAGCCAAGCGCATACGGCCGTCTTGATTCGCAATACTGCGAGTACGAGATTCCACCGAAGCCGCCAACCGACGTGTTCGATGCTCGTTGGACTATCCCGAACGTGAACGGCGTTCAGCGCAACATCTTCCCGCAGAACCCAAGCCCAGGCCAGGGTGAGATTGCTTGGAAAGCCAGCTACCAATCTGGACACCAAGATAACAGCAGCCCGAACCTGCCAATTATGATCTGCTGGGCAAAGAAGGATATTGATACCGCAATCCGTCGCAACGGCGGCTTCAAGCTCCATATCATGGATCTTGGTGGTGGTTCAATCTTCCGCGTGGATATGCAGAACCCAACTGGCCAAGGTGCAAAGCTGACGCAAGGTGTTGTGGTACAACAACGCGCTAACGGCGATACCATCTGCCTTGTCATCAGCTTGACAACGCTGGATGGATTCAAGATCGCCTACGGCTTGACCTCGGACGCACCAGAAGAACCAACAACCGGTGGTAGCATGAACCTTACCAAGTACATGCTTGCTCCGAACGCGCCAAACCCATTTGCTGGAACAACGCAAATCGGCTTCTACGCGCCGAAGAGTGGATCAGTGACCCTTGATGTGTACAACGTCAACGGCGAATTGGTCAAGACGCTGATTAACGGAACTGTGGATGCAGGCAACAACACCGTGGAATGGAATGGCACCGACAACAACGGTAAAGCCGTTGCCAGCGGAGCTTATACCTACCGCCTGACAGCAGGTGCTACGGTGCTAAGCCGAACCATGATCCTGACGAGGTAACGACCCCGGCGTAATCTGTCAACACTACTGAACAGATGGCGGGCTTCACCGCCCGCCATCTGCCAGTAACCGAAAGGGGGGTTGATGGGTTGTGAAAGCGAGAAAGAGAACAATGTTAGAAACAGGATATAGGAGAAACAGCATGAAACTGAGTCGAACAATTTTCGGAGTTGCTGCCGGGGTGGCTCTGTTAGCAGCGGGGGCTGCGCAGACCGCTTGGGCGCAGCACATTGCCGATCAATTCACGATCAGTACTCAAAACGTGCTGTACCAGCCACAGGCCGGCAAGGGAATTATCATCCCGCGCAACGCGTTCTTGGATGTGTACAGCAACGTGGTGAATCCTGATGACGGTGTTGCCGGCCCAATCCCCATCGGATTCCCATTCGAATTCGATAATCAGTTATTTACCGATGTCTATATCTCGGTAAATGGCTGGCTGAATTTTGAAGGGCGCTTTATCACTAGCGACCCATACACATTGTTCAGCGCAAACAATGGTCCAAATTTGACAGTGGCTCCCTACTTCGGCGACCACTATCTGCGTACCCCAGGGTACGACCTAACCGATCCGCTTGGGCGTACTTATACGCCAAGCTACATCCGCTACATTCAAGAAGATGGCGGCTTCGATGCTCAGGGGAACCCACTTCAAGATCGCTTTGTTGTTGAATGGGAAAACCTGAATATCAACTACTATTTCGACCCGGTCTATCCGGACGATCCATTCTCGCCAAATCGCCAACCGCAGGCTCCATCTATCGCTTCGTTCCAAGCACACTTGGTGGAAGCTCCATTTAATGAGCCATCGCGTTCGGGTGATATTGAATTCCATTACGGACCAGCCGGTACCAGCAGCGGAACCAGTATTGTCAAGATCAGCGGTGCGTCGGTTGGTTTGGAGAGTGCTCCATACGTGCCAAACGGCACCACCACTTGGATGAACGCTGTTGCTTGGTTGGAAAGCGGGTTTGACAACGACAGCTTGCGCAAAAGCACACGCCTAACCGCAAATTGGCCACCATCGGGCTTGCCAGGACGCATCTTCCTCTTCTCATCGCGTCACGTCCGCCGTATCGGCTCGTGGGGTGATGGCGATGCCAACTTGACGCAATTGGACGTGTTGCTCCCAGGTTCTATCCGTGGGGATCAACGCCGCTTTGTGACCTTTGCAGATGTTATCCGCATCCTGCGTCACTCAGCAACGCGCAACTTGGCAAGCACACAAACCAGCACCGTTGATTTTGACTCGGTGTTCGGTCGTCACGGCTTCCACGGTGATGTGAACCACAACGGACGTTTCTACTATTCCTCCAGCAAGTACAACAACAGTGGTGACTCGTTGGATCAGTTTGGGCAGATTGTCTATTACAAGGTTCTCTTCCCGACCAAAGACGTGAACCCAGCACTCCCCTTCCCACAGGACAACACCTTCAATGGCTTCTTATTTGATGCCGATGAGTTTGACGCATCGTTGATTATGACCTACTTGGCTGCCAAGTTGCCAGTGCTTCCTTGGTTGCCAGATACGTTGCCACCGTTCACCGGAAAAGTCACGCCAAACGTGGCTAACAATGTTGATCTTCGGATTGGCGGAACGGTGACCGGGAATACTGTGGAAATCCCAGTACGCTTTAACGGCGTGGTGAACGGAGCACAAAGCATAGCTTTTGATGCTGCTCCAGGAACTAAGATTGTGGATATCCGCTTCAACGACCGTACCGACAACAAGTGGATAACCGGTTATGCTACCGAAAGCCGTGCAGCCATTGCTGTCACTGGTCACTTCGAGCAAGGTGATGTGGTTGCAACTTTGGTTGTGGAAGCTAATCCACAGGGTGATGTGGTCTTCCGTAATGTTCGCTTCAGCGAGAAGGATAAGGGGTTGTACCGCCTTAGCCCGAACAGCGCAGTAGAGACGGGAGCGGCCACGTTAGGCTTGTCGCAAAACATGCCGAATCCATTCAGTGCAAACGCCAAAACCAGCATCAGCTACACAACTCCTGTTGATGGGTCTGTGATGCTTCGGGTGTTCGATGTTCTTGGCCGCCAGGTTCGTACGCTTATCAACAGCGATGTGAAAGCTGGAACCTACACCACCGAATGGGATGGCTTGAATGGCGAAGGCAAACAGGTTGAGTCTGGTATCTACTACTACCAAATTCAGGCTGGTGGCAAAAGCGTGACCCGCTCGATGCAGGTGCAGAAATAATTACTGCCCTTGTATCAAGGCTGAATATCTGGAATAACCGGTGAGCATAGATGCGATTAGCGAAGACGATAGTGGCGATGGTGATGCTTGTTGCTCTGTGCTCACCGGTTCTCCAATCCCAATCGGTACGTCCATTGACAATCTGGATTGATACAACCACAATCCACCCGTGTGGCCAGAAGAAATTTCTGCTCAAAATCTGGTCAAGCTATCAAAGCGATACGGGGCGCGTGGTTGGATTTACGAAGGAAGACAGTTTGTTCTCCGTAACGCTATCGTTGCAGTGGGATCGCTCAAAGTTTGATATCAATCCTAATCCTCCGGTATCCGGCCATATTGCTGGGCGCGCATTCCGGCGTACAGTTACGAAGGATAGTAAGCAGGGAAACCTGTATATCGAATTTGGCGGAATTGATGACAACCTTCAGCTTCGCCCCTTCTTTGGCACCGATATTCCGTTGCTGATGTTGGAGGCAACGGTCACTTCGCCCGATATTTTTGCAGGGCTTAACGGTTGGGCCGAAGTGCTTGGCAATTTGACAGTTGAGGCAGCAAAACCATTTGATTTGGTGGCGCGCCGAGTAGGGTTTGTGCATGTTGCACGAATTCCCCTACCACAATACACAGCTAAAGCAACTCTGCTTTCTGCGGACTTCGATACGTTACGGCAAACAACCGTAGCATTGAAGGTTGAAAATGTGAAAGATCAAGGGGTAAAAGAGATCGCCTTTACTCTACGTTCCGATACGGCATCATATCGCTTTGCTGATACTGCCACACAAGGAACCATTTATGCTGAGCCAGGATGGAACATCCGGCAACTGCATATCGCTGCCGATTCAATATCTGGATTATTACAGCGTGACTCGGCGATAACTACCGACGGCACATTGCTGAACGTGGTATTGCAACGGACAAGCGATAGCAGCTTCAGCAAAGCGATCATCCTTGAAAAATTTAGTGTTGATACCGCCTCCTGCATCAGCCGGACGGATCCTGAGGATGGGGTTGTGATGGCCACGCGAATCGTAAAGCCTGACACAACCGATACAACAACGGTTGGTGTTGATGAGCAATGGAAGGAAACAACACCAACAGTGCAGATTATCCAGCACGTTGATAACGATGAGATTGTGGTGAGAACGGAAGGAATCACTGCAAGGAAAGTGATCGTTATTGACATTCTGGGGCGGCAAGTTCCAACAAAAATTCTGGCCAGCCCAGATGCTTGGACAAGAGTCGTTCGATTTGAGGAAGGATTACAGAATGGATGTTACATCATTTCTGTGTTCGACGACTCCAAAAAAAGTGCAAACAATCAGTTCACAGTCATAAAGTAACATCTCTCAAACCAAGGAGATATGATCCATGCGTAAACGTTATTGGTTAGCAGGGATGCATGCGTTGATGGTAGGAGCCTTGCTCCTGATCTGCGCAGGCCAAAGTCTTGCACAAGGACTGGGCAAAAAGCATCTTCCCACAATCACACTGCAAAAGTGGACCGGACCACCCACGGGTGTTCTGGCACGCGACACAAACTTTGTTTCCGAGCCAGGACCAGGAGAGAAACGCTTCCTTCTGCTCCCAGTCTTCATCATGAATTGCTTGGATACATCCAACGATCCAATCAATGGATATCCGGGGGAGCGTATCTATAGCTTCCGCATGAAGCTACAGTACAATAGCACCTTGCTTCGTGCAGTAGGTGTCCAAAAGCGTGGTCAATTCCCCAACGACAATGATCTTGTGGTCGCTCGTGACTTCAACATGAGCTGGGATATTGATCAGGATGCAGACTATAAACTTGAGACAGTGGGTGGGCCATCGTCATACGGTGAGCGTATTATGGTGACCGGTAGCTCTTCTACGGCACTTCCGCTGCCACTGAAGCCGAATGCACCTCCGGGCGCAAAAGGTTGCCAATGGGGTGACACCGCTGTCTTCTTCTACGTCCTGTTTGAGGTTGTTGGCGATGCACAAGGAAGCACTGCCGGCATCAACACCGACCAGATGATTTTGACGCTTGACTCGCTCCGTTGGAATGAGTATGCTCCTGGTAAAGTGACACCTGAAATGGAGGCTCGTGGCTTCGAGAAATTCCAAGAAGGTGTGGCTCCAACACGCATTTTGGATCCAAATACTGGCGAGCCATTCATTCCGAATACCTACGGAACATCATACATCGCCATAACGCCACGTCCGCGCATTGACTTGTTGCCAACAAGCCAAGTTGCGCAGATTAATAGCGATCCATCCAACTATGAGTTGGTCTTCCCGCTGCAAACGCAGTATGGGAACCCGAATCGCATCTTCCGTAATATCTTGATGGTGAACGGTGTGCAGGGTACTAAACTCCGCAACATCACTGTCGAGACCGATGCACCGTGGTTGTTTATTGACTCCAACGATGTCGTCAATCCAGGTGTTGGCGGCGGTGGTGATGGTGTTGGCCGTGGTCTATTTTTCCGCGAGATTGGATTGCAGCAGAATTTCAACGTTGTTGCTAATCCATCACTGTTGCCAACGGCTGACGGATCCGGGTATCCAACACCGGGTATCTATATCGGCTACATCACGCTTCGTTCGGTTGACGCTTTGAACAGTGCTGTGCGCTTGCGCATTGTGCTGATTGTGAATCGCAACCCATTGGAGTCTGACCTTGACACCAGTTCAGAGCCAACAAATACCCGTGGCATTCGCTTGATGTTCCGTAATTCGGCACCAAGCCCAGACACCACTTATTTGACCTTCGGCACTGGTATTGGCGCGTCAGATTCTTCTGACCTGTTGTTCGGTGAGGCAGAAGCCGCAACACCGGGAACTCCGAATCAATTCTACGCACGCTTCTATCCGCCGTTGCTGGGCGCAGGGTTCAATGGCTTGGTTGACACGCGTGGCTTGCCGCCAACGCCAACCAATCCAGCATTCAACTTCAAGAGTCTTGATGTTCGCGAGTACCGGGTGGACACGACCATCGTCTATTGCGTGAAGTTCAGCGCAGGCGCGCCACAGAACTATCCAGTAGTGATCGAGTACGATACCCGCGATTTCCCGCCGAATGCCTTGCTCTATCTGCGTGATAACCTGAACGGAACCATTTTCAATTACGATATGCGCGGAACCACAAACGTGGGGCCAACCACTCGCACTATCGTGATTCGTGATCCGAACGTCACAGGATTCTGCATTGAGTACACCCTGCCAAGCGTGATCCAATTCCCAGAAGTCCGCGAACGCGGTTGGAATTTCGTTTCACTGCCAGTGGTTCCTTCCAATCCAACGTCGGGAACGGTGTTCCCGAATATCAGTTCGGGTCGTCCGCTGTTGTTCAATGGCGGTAATGGCTTCTTGCCAATGGACACTGTAGCACCAGGCTATGGCTACTTTGTGAAATATGGCGATGTGGTTGACCGCACAGTCTCGGGTGTAGCGGTTAAACGGATAGATCCAACCTTGCCGCTATACATTAATGTACGGTTGAACTTGGGCTGGAATACGGTTGGAGCGTTATCGGTGCCAACCTACGTTGATCAGACCTACATGACTTTCCGGCCAATTGGTTCAGGGCGTTCCCCATCCAGAATTGGAGAGGTCTATTCGTACACTCCACAACGTGGATATGTACAGACCTCACGCATTCTGCCGGGCCTTGGCTACTGGCTTAAAGTGGACGGAAGCGGCTACTACGTACTGACCGCACCGCCAAGTGAGCTGAACGGAAAGATCGAGCCAAAGATTGCCGACGACTACACAGTCCTGAACCAGCTCCGCATCAGCGATGCTGACCAAAAGGTTAGCACGCTCTACTTCGGACGCAATGGCTCGGTGAGCAACAGCCAGTACGAACTTCCACCGGCTCCGGGTGAGTTCATGTTCGATGCCCGATTCAGCAACAATGGATTTGTCAGTGCCAGCAAGGAACTGAACGCATCGCACGTTGTGAGTTTCCAGGGTACCGAATACCCTGTGGTTCTGTCGGTCAACAATGCTGATGCTGAATACGTTGTCACTGATGCCCTTACCGGCTACGCACTTGGCACGTTGAAGCAGGGTGAAGCCGGTGCAATCCGCATCAACAATCCATTGGTGAAATCAGTGAAGTTGACAGCGGTCGGAACAGCCAACAGCATGCTTGGAGCCGCATACCCGAACCCAGCCACAAACAGTGCTTCGTTCGAGTTCGCAGTGCCAGCCGAGCAACAGGTGACAATCACCTTGATTGATGCTTTGGGTGTTGAGGTGAAAAGCCTGTACAACGGTGTTGCAACAGGACTGAATCGCGTAGAAATTCCTACCGAAGGCTTGGCCGCAGGTGTGTACTTCTACAAGATGACCACCAACGGACGCACCGAAACGCGCCAACTGGTTATCGCTAACTAAGCCAACGCAAGGGGATACCTTCCCCCTGCCGAGAAAACGAAAATGGGCAGGTTCTGCATAAAGAGCCTGCCCATTTCACGTTACTGTAACGCCCCCGACTGCCGGGTGTCCCTCCTCAGAATAATTCCAGAACAACACACACACATACGCCGACCGATAATGATATACCGTGCATTGATTCCTACTACTCTTCTACTGTTGCTTGCAGCCGCCTCGCTATCGGCACAGGTCAGGATCATTGACTCGATCAATGTTCGTAGCGAAAGCTCCTCCGACCTCCCAATCTATGGTCACTTTGGTGTGGGGGAAGGGTATCATGATTGGGTGGATGGACTTGTAGATTTTGAGGTTCCCTTCTTCCCCCCTTCTGGCCTCTACATCCTTTTTCAGCATCAGATAGATTCCGGTTCGCCAGCACAAGGGTTGTGTGTTGCCGATGTCCGTGGCATTCCCCCAACTGCACTTGAAGGGGAGGGGGATACCTTCTCCGTCACCTACCTGATGCGAATCCAGCGTGGAGTTGGGAGGAACATCATCTTTAACTTCCCCCGACCTTTTGCGCGCGGCATTGACTCAGTTGTTGTCACCGACCTGAACAACGTCTATTACGCTCACACCTTTACCACTGGTGTGGAGGAAGACACCTTAAAAAATGATGGCGTGAACAGCGTCTATATCAAAGCCTACTACAATATCCGCCGCTATAACTCGGCGGCGGTAGAGGAGATGCCAGGCCTTGCATCGGGAAGGTTTGCGCCAAACCCAACCAGCGGACGGTTGCGGTACAGCCAGCCGCTACCAATTGGGAGCTCCATTCAGGTGAGCAACATCCGAGGCGAGGTCGTGGAAATGCGGCAAGCTGATAGCCCTGAAACGACAATGGAGTTATCCACTCTTCCCAGCGGAGCATACGTGCTGACCGTGCGCACGCGCGACGGAAAATTGTGGGATCGTGAGCAGATTGTGGTGGCTCGATAATCGGGCTGATGGAAGCCGCTACGCTGGCTCTGCTACAGAAAAACAAGCAGGGCGCAACACCTTGTATGGTGCTGCGCCCTGCTGTTTTGCAATGCTCCGATTATATGTGTAGAGCTAAAAGTGAGTATGGAGTTAAGAGCTCTGCCGAATCTGCAATCCCAGCACTTTCAATTGGTCATCGGCAACTGGCGAAGGGGCTTCATCCATCAGCGATGATGCGCGCATGGTTTTGGGGAAGGCCACAACGTCGCGGATGTTGTCGGTCCCAGCAAGGATCATAATCAAGCGGTCAATCCCCGGGGCCATTCCGCCATGTGGTGGTGCGCCGTAGCGGAAGGCATCCAACAGGAAGCCAAATTTTTTCCGCGCTTCTTCCTCATCCAGCCCGATCAGTTTGAACACCTTTGCTTGTGTGTCGCGGTCGTGAATCCGGATGCTCCCCGAGGCTACCTCATACCCGTTAATCACAAGGTCGTAGGCGTTGGCCCGCACGGCAAGCGGGTTGCTCTCCAACATATGTTCATCCTCCCGTTTGTAGGAGGTGAACGGATGATGCGCCGGAACTGGCATTCCTGTTTCTGGGTCAATGCTCTCGAACATCGGGAAGTCAACGATGTAGAGAAGGTCGTCAATGTGCTTCGGGATCATCTTCTGGCGGCGGGCAACCTCCAGCCTCAGCGCGCCGCAGACGGTGTGGGCTGTGTTCCAAGCGTCGGCCACAATCAGCAGCATATCGCCGGCGGCGGCTCCCATCCGTTCTTTCAAGGCGGCTTTGTGGGTCTGGTTCAGGAACTTCGCCGCGCTCCCCTCCATATCGTCGTCTGTCACCTTCAACCACACCAGCCCTTTTGCTCCGTAGCGTTTTGCGTGTTCGGTTAGCTCATCAATCTGCTTGCGGCTGTAGCTTGCCCCGCCAACAACATTGATTCCCGTGATGGAGCCGTTGCTATCCAACGCGCTGCGGAACACAGCAAACTCAGTATCGGCCAGCAGGTCGTTCAGTTCCTGAAGTTCCAGCCCAAACCGTGTGTCAGGCTTGTCGCTGCCGAATCGGGTCATTGCTTCACGGTAGGTCATGCGGCGTAGCGGAAGCTGAAGCTCGGTCCCTTTCACTTCTTTCCACAATCGGGTAAGGTATCCTTCCACCATCTGCAGCACATCCTCCTGCTCCACAAAGGACATCTCCAAATCAAGCTGGGTGAACTCTGGCTGGCGGTCGGCGCGAAGGTCTTCATCGCGCATACATTTGGCGATTTGCATGTAGCGGTCGAACCCGGCCACCATCAGCAGCTGCTTGTAGATTTGTGGCGATTGCGGCAAGGCATAGACGCTTCCCGGATGAACCCGGCTGGGAACAATGTAATCGCGCGCGCCTTCCGGTGTGGAGCGTACCAGCATCGGCGTTTCAATCTCCACAAACCCATGCTCGGAAAAGTAGTGGTGGGTTACTTGATAGACCTGATTGCGCAGCCGCATAATCCGCTGAAGCTCGGGGTCGCGAAGATCCAGATAGCGGTATTTCAGCCGAAGCTCCTCGTTGATTGACTCGCGGTGGCCAATCTCGAACGGTGGAACATCGGAGCGGTTCAGGATGACCAGTTCATCAACGTAAATCTCAATCTCGCCAGTGGGCAGATGGTGGTTTGGATTTTCGCGGCGGCGAACGTGGCCGCTAACAGCAATCACAAATTCGGATCGGAGCTCACTGGCGCGTTCCATCAGTTCCGGCAGATACTGCGGCGAAAACACAAGCTGAACAATGCCGGTGTGGTCGCGAAGGTCAATGAAAATCAATCCGCCAAGATCGCGCCGGGTGGCCACCCAGCCGTTGAATGCCACAACCGTTCCGATATGGCCAGCCGTAATTTTGCCGGCATACTGTGTGCGTGCGGGATAAGGACGCATAGAAGAAAAAGCAGTGTGAAGAGTTAGAAGTGTGTCCCCTGTTGGCATGGCAAACAATGCCGGCAGCAAGCCACAAACCATGATGTTGTTTGGTCGCGAAGCTACAACAGGGGCGCGACGTAGCCATCGCCAATGCGGTGTTTGTGTGTTGCTGATTACAAGAACCAGAGCCACAAAGGCTGGCCTGCACATGATTGCGCCGCCAGCCTTCATTGTTGTTCCCCACGTTCATGTTTTACTGGGTCACGGCTTCGGCTGGGATGTCTTCGATTGTCGCCGCTTCGGCAATCGCCAAGTAATGCTCAACATGATCCAGCACCTTTGGGCTGTAGCGGATATGCAGGTACACGTAGTCGTTATCGTACCGCTTCTCCAGCACGTCGGCATGGTTGTGCAGCCGTGCAAGCGCGTGCCATTTGGCGATTGGTGCCCGCACAATCCGCTCCACCAACGAAGCCTCAATTACTTGAGCTAAGTTGTCGCGAAGGGCCGCAATGTTGAACCCGCGCATTGCGGAGATCATCACGGCATCGGGGTATCGCTCTTTCATTTCCAGCAGCATCTCGCTCCCCTTCGGCAGCGCATCCACTTTGTTGAAAACCATGATGGTTGGAATGTCCGCTGCGTCAATATCAGCAAGGGTGGACTCCACCACAGCGATTTGCTCCATCAACGATGGCGAAGCAATATCAACCACGTGCAGCAGAAGATCCGCCTCGCGAACTTCGGCAAGGGTGGTTCGGAAACTGGCCACCAGATGCGACGGCAGTTTGCGGATAAACCCCACCGTGTCGCTCAGCAGTGCCTTTCGATCGTTTGCAACTTCAATCTGGCGGACGGTGGTGTCCAGCGTGGCAAACAGCCGGTCTTCGGCATGGACATCGGCCCCGGAAAGCTCCCGCATCAGTGTTGATTTTCCGGCGTTGGTGTACCCCACCAGCGCAATCTTGAACATCTCGCTTCGCCCTTTGCGTTGGGTTTCGCGTTGCTGCTCAATCTTCTCCAATTTCTCCCGCAGGTGCGAGATTCGGGTGCGGATCAGCCGCCGGTCGGTTTCAATCTGGGTTTCGCCGGGGCCTTTGGTTCCAATGCCACCATACTGTTTGGAAAGGTGAGTCCACTGGCGGGTAAGGCGTGGCAGCATGTACTGAAGCTGGGCAAGCTCGACTTGAGTGCGGGCCTCGCTGCTACGGGCGCGTCCGGCAAAAATGTCCAGAATCAGCCCCGAGCGATCCACGATTTTCCGTTTGATGACCCGCTCAAGATTGCGTGCCTGCATCGGCGAAAGGTCGTCATCAACCACCACAAGGGTGATCCCTTCTTCCTCTACAATCTCAGCAAGTTCTTCGGCCTTTCCTTTGCCGATAAAGAATGCGCCATCTTGACGTGGCAGCCCCTGCATAATTTTCAGCACGGTATCAGCTCCGGCGGTGTCAACCAGCAGCTCTAACTCGTTCAAATGCTCCAGCGTTTGTTCGCGGCTGGTTGCGCCGTAAGCAAGCCCCACAAGGGCGGCGCGCTCGCGGGGGTTCTGGACGATGGTGTGAAGTTTCTGTTCAGTCAAATCAAGATCCTTGTGATACGTAAGAATGACATTGAACGATGCCCTGGCGGCGATTGTGGTTGGTGATGGCACATTCTGCCCAAGCATCATCGTATTGTTGGTGAACGGGGCGAAGCTACGAATCGTTTGCTACGGCACAAACAACACCGTTGCCAGTCAAGTGTTTCCGTCGGGCATTGGTTGGAAGTAACTTGCAATCGCTTGGTGGGTTTTGGCGGTGTAGCCATTCTTGCTTCATGCCATCCACGTTTCTCCGTTTCTGGCGATGCTGCCACGCATATCATCTACCATCCCAGCCTACGATCTTCCGCTTGGCGATAATCTGGATATCCCCTTCCGGTTTGTGACGCTGAACCGTAGCAGCCAAAACTACGATTTCACCGCACCACATCGGCATAATTACTACGAGGTGTTCTTTTTTGAGCAAGGGGGTGGGGAGCATGATATTGATTTTACTACGTTCCCCATCCAAGATCACTCCCTCCATTTCGTTACGCCAGGCCAAGTTCATCAGGTCCGCCGGCTGCCCGGTTCGGGGGGTGGGGTGATGTTGTTCACGGCTGATTTCTACAGCCTGAACCTTCACAACCACGACATAGTGAACACCCCTCCCTTCCTAACCGGAAACCACCCCTGCCCGGTGTTGAGCTTGGGAGATGAGACGGGGATAGAGGTGATGTTGCTGATTGGCCTGATGCGGGATGAGTTCCGTTCGTCGGCGGCCCACCGCCAGGAGGTGATTCGGAGTTATCTGAACATTGTGCTGCTGAAGGCGCAGCGGATATTTGAGCAACAAACCAACATTGCTGCCACAACGCTTGCCGCCGAAAAGCAGCTGATCCGTTCGCTACGGTTGTTGGTGGATTCCCATTTTCATGTTGTACACTCGGCTGGGGCCTACGCGCAAATGCTGAACGTGACGCTGAACCATTTAAACAGCACAACTAAGGAACTCACCGGCCACACCGTCAGCGGATTGATTCAGGAGCGGATTATGCTGGAAGCCAAGCGACTGCTGGTGCATTCCTCGCTAAGTGTGAAGGAGATTGCGTACCACCTTGGTTTTGATGATCCTTCCTACTTTACCCGATTTTTCCGGCAGCGGCAAACGCTGGCTCCGGCTGAGTTCAGGGCCGGGTTCCAGCAAGGGTGAAGATTCAGGGGTGTGAGCATCGGGTGATAAAATAGAGTTCCGCTCGGGAACGTCAATCCTGCTACACTCGCCAAGTTTTTTGTTCCCCAACCAAACCTATGCCATGACAAAAAAAACGATTGCTTATGTTCTGATCCTGATAGCCGTTGGCATCGGGATGTACTGGTATGCTTCCGGGGCAAGCATCTACACGCTAACATCGGTTCCGGTTGAGGTGACAGATGAACTGTTCGGCACCACCGAAACTCATTGGGAAGATGGATTCCGCCCCGGGCTTGAGCTTGCCGGGCCAGCAATGGGGGGATTGATTCTGGTGGCTGGCGTACTGCTGTGGCTTGCACGGCGCGACGGTAGAGCGGCGAAACCAGAGTAGGGTCTTGAAAAGAAATTTGCGGTGCTGAAGTGGTGGATGATAGTGGAACATGGCACCGTATCAAGGCGTTTCGCTAGTTAGACTACAACTTTCTCCTATCGTATGTTAGGCTCTATCCGCTTAACTGACCTTACGCACAACCATGCTGGATCTTGGTAATTGCGGTACTTGGGTATTCCACCGGAACACACCCTCCGCTCATGCTGAGTCCCGTCGAAGTATGAGTGGAGCCACTGAACAAGCAACTGCTCACTCTTCAAATTCTGCGTAAGGTCAGTGCTTAACACACAGCTATGCGCCTTAAAGACTTCTTCCGTTGGTTTCTATGGGAAGGGATTAACCCTTTGCTTCTAAGCATTCGATCGCAGCAACAATCGTTTGATAATAATTTTGCTGGATTGAATATCGGCTGTGGTTTAGATAACCCTACAAAATGGCTTGGAATTGATGGCGGGGCATATGTCCTACTAAAAAAAATACCACGCCCATTTATTAAAGTATTCTACCGATTTACGAATAGTTCACGGAATCATTCCTTGGACTCAATGCTCGAAAAAATATATGGTAGCCATATACTCCATTATGAAATTACACGTGGCCTTCCTTTTCCCGATACTACAGTCCCAGCCATATTTTCTTCCCATTTTTTTGAACACATTACTAAAACCGAGGCACAAGCGTTAGTACAGGAATGCTACCGGGTAATGAAGCCTGGCGGCATTATTCGGATTTGTGTGCCATCGTTGGAAGAATCGGTTAAAAAAATTGAAATGGCTGTGGAGCAATATCGCTCCGGTAATATTGCCCCAATTCAGAAATTTGTGACGTACGATGTCAGTGGTTTTAATAATAACTACAGCAATCATCGGCATATGTATAATTTTCTGGAAATGAAGCAATTATTAGAGGGCGCAGGTTTCCAGAATATCACAGAATATGCTTTTGGCAAGGGAAATATTGCTAATGTTGGACAGCTAGATACCCGCGAGGGGCTGTTTGTCGAGGCCGTAAAAAAATAACCGTGGTAATCATTCGCGATGGAAACTATGCACCTATCAGTGGCATGGCTGGCAGCCTTCGTTTGCTGCCTAATGGTCATCGGTTGTGGCGGCACTACGCTGGCAACGCGCAACGTTAGCCTTAGCTACGACATGGCCACCAACACCGTGCAAGCCGCTTCAACGGAAGCCGCAAAGGCTGGCGATATGGTTTCGTTCGAGGTGAAGAACGTGAACCCGTTTTTATACGAAGTGAGCATCAATAACCAGACGATTTCCCGCAGCACGCCGCTGCGCCGTTTGGGACGGTTCGCGCTGCCAGCGCCAGCAATCAGCGACACAGCGCGGCAATCCACACCCGTGACGGCAGATATTGCTGGGTCCACTAATCGGCTGCCAATCAATCGCTTCCGCACCAACCACACGCTGTTCCGCAACCGATTTACCACCTTTCTTGCGTTCCTCAGTTTCGATGATTATTTGCTCTCCCTGCTTCGCCAACCCTTCCCGCAGGAGGATCTGCTGAAGCGGAGCATCACCACACGGCTGAACGATCTGGTGGGAACGGGCCCACTGTATACCCGCGCCGATTTTGTCCGAAAAGGGGATGAATTGTTCGAGGCAGTGACCAAATCATTCAACGACCTGATGAGTGAGTATCAGTTCCTTGATACCCTTGCAAAGCGGGAGCTACGCCAGCCAATGTTCGATGCCCGCTCCACGTACGAAGTAATCTCCGGCGACAAAGGGGAATGGAGCCGGCATATTGAAGCTACTGCCGATCTCTACGAGCTTATTCAGAACACGCCGTTCACCTTCTCGTCGTTCAAAACACAGGTAGCTATTGGCGATGAAGCAATGGCGTTCCGGGTGGAAGGCAAACGCAAAGAAGAAGCGGATCAGATACCGAACGGAATCACCCAACCATTTATGCTGCAATATCAAATGCCAGTGCAAGGCGGTGGATTTCGGTTGGGGGTTGGCGCGGGATTGTTTGCCAGCAGCTTGGCCAACAACAGCTACGGGTTCCGGGATTCGTTAGGCTATCGCTTCATCGTCCAAAACCAACGTGATGTTATCAACTACGGACCCGGCGCGGTGATGCACTTCCACCACACAACATTCCCGGTTGGCGGGAACGTTGGCGTGATGCTGAACAACGCCTCACGCATCCAATACCTTGCTGGAGCCAGCCTGATGGTTGGCGACCGCGGGCAAGTTGGCTTCAACGGCGGGCTGACGTTTGGGACTGTTGCACGCCTTGCCGCCCCCTACGTGGTGGATAAACGGCTTGATGGAAACGATGCAAAACTCACCGCAGTCCCCACGATTGACCGTCTGGAGCTTGGCTGGTACGGCGGGGTCAGCTACAACTTCAGCACTGGGAAATAATTCAGGCGAATCTGGATGCCGTTTGTTGTGCGTAGATATGGCCGGCACAGCTTGTGCCGGGGCAGCATCGGCGGCACTAACCCGCTGGCTGCTGCGTCAACCAGAACACAATACCGATACCATGATCCAGAACGTTTTGCTTCCGCTGATGGCCATATTGCTTCTGGGCTGCGCGCCCAGCAATGCCAGCAATGAAGCATCCATCCAAACCATCCGAACCGTAACAACCACAATGAACGACCAGAACGGTAATCCCACCACACCAACCGAGCAAACCCTTGACACTGTAACGTTTGGGTCGGGGTGTTTCTGGTGTGTTGAGGCGGTGTTCCAACAGCTTGATGGCGTTATCTCCGTCACCAGTGGCTACAGCGGTGGGGATGTTACTAACCCAACCTACAAGCAGGTCTGCGACGGAACCACCGGCCACGCCGAAGTTTGCCAGATTATCTACGACCCCCAGAAAATCAGCTTCAAGGATCTATTGGAGGTTTTCTGGTCCACCCACGACCCCACAACCTTGAACCGCCAGGGAAACGACGTTGGAACGCAGTACCGTTCGGCAATCTTCTATCACAGCGATCAGCAGAAACAGCTGGCCGAAGAGTACAAGAAAAAGCTGGATGAATCCGGCGCGTTCAAGTCGCCAATCGTGACGGAGATCACACCGTTCGGCAAATTCTACGCTGCCGAGAATTACCACCAGGATTACTACAACCTGAACGGCAGTCAACCCTACTGCAACTTCGTTATCAAGCCGAAAGTGGAGAAGTTCAGAAAGGTGTTTGGGGAGAAGCTGAAGAAGGAGAACGCGACGGCTCCGTAATCCCAGCATCGGCAAACGGGCATCGGCAAAACCGCCATTGCAGAAGCTATGTTCCCCCAGCATCGGTAAGTTGTTCAACAATTTCCTGGTGTTGGGGGAATTTTTTTATCAACTCACTTCGCGTTCCCATCTCAAAATCTTGGAAATCAAAGCCGGGTGCCACGGTGCATCCCACCAGTGTGAAGCTATCGGGCCGATTGAGGTTTGCGCCAAACCAACACCCCGCCGGAATCACCGCCTGCAATTGCTCACCGTTCCCGATAGCATCACCAAGCCGTATCGCCTCGTATTTTCCCGACGCAAACAACAGATGCAGCGTCAGCGATGACCCCGCATAGAAATGCCAAACCTCATCGGCGCAAAGCCGGTGCAGCCGCGAAATCTGGTTGCCACGCAGCAAGAAGTAGATGGCCGTTGAAGCTGCCCGCTGGCCGGTGTACCGGCTGGATGTTGGGCTTACAGTTTCTGCGGATCGGTAGGTTTCGCGGAAGTACCCTCCTTCGGGATGTGCGGTAAGTTGCAGGTGGGCAATCCAATCTTCGGCAGTGGTCATGGTGCGGTATCTGTTGATTGTTCTTTCCCAAACGACGCTCTGCAACTAAGCAATCATGCCACAAGAACGCAAGCCGCAATTCGCAACCGACTCAGGAATTATCATTCCCCCCTACCAAACTGGGCCTGCCGGCACCGAACCGCAGGAAGCCCCGGGTGAGTATCCGTTCACTCGCGGGGTCTATCCCACCATGTACCGTTCGCGGCTTTGGACCATGCGGATGTACGCGGGGTTCGGCACTGCCGAGGAATCGAACCAGCGGTATCGCTACTTGCTCTCGCAAGGGGTGACGGGGCTGTCGGTTGCGTTCGATTTACCAACCCAAATCGGCTACGATTCCGATCACACGCTGGCCGAAGGTGAGGTGGGAAAAGTTGGCGTGGCGATTGATTCGCTGGCCGACATCGAGACGTTGTTCGACGGAATCGAACTGCAGAGCGTCTCCACCTCCATGACCATCAACTCCACTGCCAGCATCCTGCTTGCGTTCTACGTGGCACTGGCAAAACGGCAGGGCGCGGACTTAGCCAAGCTGAGCGGCACAGTGCAGAACGACATCCTGAAGGAGTACGCAGCGCGCGGAACCTACATCTATCCCCCCGGCCCCTCGATGCGGCTGATTACCGACATGTTCGCGTGGTGCTCGCGGGAGTTGCCAAGCTGGAACACCATCTCCATCAGCGGCTACCACATCCGCGAGGCCGGCTCCACTGCTGTGCAGGAGGTTGCGTTCACCCTTGCGAACGCCGTTGCTTACACCCAAGCCGCGGTTGATGCTGGGTTGGATGTTGACCAATTTGCGTCGCGGCTCAGTTTCTTTTTCAACATCCACAACAATTTCTTCGAGGAGGTTGCCAAGCTGCGCGCAGCCCGCAGAATGTGGGCACGGATAATGAAGGAGCGGTTCAAGGCAAAGGACCCCCGAAGCATGATGCTCCGGTTCCACTCGCAAACCGCAGGCTCCACACTAACGGCGCAGCAGGTGGAGAGCAACATCGTGCGGGTGGCATTGCAAGCCGCGGCATCGGTGCTTGGCGGAACGCAATCGCTGCACACCAACGGCTTTGATGAAGCATTGGGATTGCCGACCGAGAACGCCGCACGCCTTGCGCTGCGGACCCAGCAGGTAATCGGCTACGAATCGGGGATGGCTGATTCGGTGGATCCGCTGGCAGGAAGCTATCTGGTGGAATATCTGACCGACCAAGTGGAGCAAAAAGCAACCGAGTACATGGAGCGAATCGAGGGACTTGGCGGAGCCGTGCAGGCGATTGAGGCAGGATTTATTCAGAACGAGATTGCACGATCGGCCTACGAAGCGCAGTTGCGGGTGGAGCGTGGGGAAGACGTGGTTGTTGGGGTGAATAAATTTCAGATGGAGGAGCCACCATTTACCGACATTTTACACGTTGACGACGCACTGCGAACAAAACAGATGGAGCGGTTGCAGCGGATGAAATCATCGCGCAATGCTGCCGATGTCGAGTTGGGATTATCGGCAATTCGCCAATCGGCTACCGACGGAGAAAACCTGATGCCGAAAATCCTTGCCGCTGTAGAAGCCTACGCCACCCTCGGCGAAATTTCCGACACCTTGCGGAAGGTTTGGGGAGAGTATGAGGAGTAGGAAATAGGAGGTGAGAAATAGGAAACAAAGGTCCTATTGCCAATGAATTTCCAACTGTTTTGTTGGTGTTTTTTGATTCCTTGCATGGTTGTGCTGGATAACGTTAGTGAACATGCCCTACATAAGTATCATTCACATAAAAACGAACCGAGGCATTACCCAGTAATGCCTCGGTTCGTTTAGTTGCTCAGTCGTTATTGATGAGCTGTCGAAGGGACGATGACCTTACATCCCTGCTTCCAGTTCCGGGAAAATTGTTGATTGCTCCTTGATGACGTTCAGCAGGTATCCGGCGCAGCTTGAATGGACTGGCGTGTGTGCATCGCTGGTTCCGGCTGCATCGCCAATGGTGAACACCGTTACTTTGTGGTGGCTTAGGCGGAAATCAAGCAGTGCGGTCTGAAGGTCGCGTCCGGCATCGGCAAGCGCGGCAAGTTCTGGTAGTTCGGAGCGGTGGGATCCTAAATAACGATAGGCATCAACCCCGGTTTTGCTGGTTCCTTCCTCGGTTAACCGTAGCATCAGCGTGCGGAGGTTGTTGCTGCGTGCTTGGTCGTAGATGGCCTGCAGCTCCTGCTGGTACCGCGCCATGAAGTTCACGAACGTTTCGCCTGCTTGGGCGGCAACAACTTCCCAGTGGAATTGCTCCTTTGCGGAATCATCAGCCGAGGGGACCTGGCGGATTCCCAGAAGAATCTCCATCACCCGGAACTGCGACGACTGGAACCCGCTTGCCGGGCGAAGCGCGTCGCGGAATTCGGCATATCCATTCTGGGTCATGGTCATTAACGGGTCGAACCCGGCGTGGGCGGTGCGGAGTATCACCCCCACACGCTTCAGCAACACAATCCCCTGCTGGATATTTCCCGACTCCAAGGCCGCAATGGCACCTCGTAGCTCGTAGATAGCCAGCCGGAACCACAGCTCGAAGGTTTGGTGAACCATAATGAACAGCGGTTCATCGTGGGCGGTGGTGCGTGGGGATTGCAGCGAAAGAAGCTGGTCTAGTTGAATGTAGTCCCAGTAGGTTACGCCGGATGTTGGAGCCGTTTCGGTGTTGCTCATGCTTGTTGTTTGCTGGAATTGGTGATTGTTGCAGAGTTATCGTGGCCTTGCAGCGCGATCAACATCGGTGATTTTCCCGAGAAGATTGGGCTTGACAAGGATTTTTTTACGGAGAAGAGAAGTTATTGCTTGCAAAACAACATGAAGATGTTGTAATCTTGCGCCCCATTCCTACCATCATCAGCGGCAGAGGGCGGGCAACCGCTAAGTTAGGGGCTGATGATCTCAAAAACATGACCTGCGTCAGGATTCAGAATAACCAGCCTTTGTATAATCGCCCCCGCTAAAAAGCGGGGTGGTTGGTCATTGATCTTGAGCAGGAGAATCTCTGGCTCTGTTCGGTGTTCAGAACCGTCGCAATCAACAACTGCATGTAGGCACGATGTCGCAGATCTTCCATCGCAGCAGCAACATGATGGCCCGGCTTTCTATCCTTGTCGTGGGTGGAATAGCTATCGGCGCAGTGTTCTTCCTGTTCGCGTACAACCGTTCGGACTACTTCACAAACGTCCACGTTGCTCGTGAACAACCGGTCCCATTCAGCCATGCCCGCCACGTGGGGCAGAACGGCATTGATTGCCGCTACTGCCACACATCGGTCACGGAATCGAACTTCGCTGGGATCCCTCCTACCGAAACCTGCATGACCTGCCACTCGCAGGTGCTTCCCGATGCCCCAATGCTTGAGCCGGTTCGCACCAGCTTCCGCAGCGGTAAGCCGTTGGAGTGGACTCGGGTGCATGATCTTCCCGACTTCGTGTACTTCAACCACAGCATCCACGTTGCCAAAGGGGTCGGCTGCGCGACCTGCCACGGCCAGGTTGATAAGATGCCGTTGCTGTGGAAAACCAACACCCTTCAGATGGATTGGTGCTTGAACTGCCACCGCAACCCAGAGCAATATCTGCGCCCACGCGAACACGTTTTCGACATGAATTGGAAACTGCCCGCAGGCGAAGACCAAATTGAAATGGGGAAAAAGTTGGTGAAAGAGTACAATGTGAACGTGCATCAACTGACCAACTGCTCCATCTGCCACCGATAACTGAAGACCGGTTCAACGCATCACAACGGAATTAACCCTGCTGATGCTGACCACGCAAATTTCCAGCAACACCAGCCCATGAGCGCCGAACATAACCACGAGTTCAACGGACTCTCCTTGCCGGTCCTTAATGCCGGAGATCAGATGCCAGCGGCAGATGACCACACGGACGACCACACGGCTGTCGGGAAAAAATCTACGGTTGACCTTGCCGAAATCCGCGAGAAACTGACGAAACATCGCGGCCCACAGTATTGGAAAAGCCTTGAACAATTAGCCGACACCAAGGAATTCCAAGAGCACATCAAGTATGAGTTCCCGTCCGGCGCGGACCAGATGCTGGATCCCGTTACCCGCCGTAGCTTCCTGAAAGTGATGGGAGCCTCGGTCGCGTTGGCAGGGGTTAGTGCCTGCTTTAAGCAGCCGGATGAGAAGATTGTTCCGTTTGTGAAAGCACCGGAGCAAGTCGTCCCAGGCAAGCCGCTTTACTACGCTACCGCGCTGACCGTTGGCGGATACGCCACTGGCGTTTTGGTGGAAAGCCATCTTGGCCGCCCAACAAAAGTTGAGGGCAATCCGGATCACCCAGCCAGCTTGGGGGCCACCGATGCCTTCACCCAGGCGGAAATTCTTCGGATGTACGATCCAGACCGCTCGCAAGCGGTGATGAACCGTGGTGAAATCTCCACCTGGAAATCATTCACCGATGAATTTTCGGCGAAACTGGGAATCCAGAAAGCAAAAGGGGGCGCGGGGCTGCGCATCCTGAGCGAAACCACTGCATCGCCAACGTTGGGCCAGCAGATAAGCCAACTGATGGCTCAGTATCCGCAAGCCAAGTGGATTCAGTATGATGCCGCCGGCCAGCACAACACCCGCGCTGGGCTACGCGCCGCGCTGGGGCGTGATGCCGCCGCCAACTACAGTTTCGGCAAAGCAAAAGTTATCCTTTCGTTAGATGGAGACTTCTTAGCTGCGATGCCAGGAAGCGTCCGCTACGCCCGCCATTTTGCCAACGGCCGCCGCGTCCGCAAGCCGGGCGACCCAATGAACCGCTTGTACGTTGCCGAAAGCTCGCCAACACTGACCGGTGCAAAAGCTGACCACCGCGTGGCTATACTGGCTAGCGAAATTGAAAGCGTTGCACGGATTATCGCAAGCAAACTTGGCGTTGCCGGTGCCGGAGCAACCAACGGGAAACCGGAATGGCAGAAGTGGATTGACGCAGTGGTGAAAGATCTGCAGGCCAATCGCGGATCCAGCATTGTGATTGCTGGCGAATCGCAACCGGCGGCTGTCCATGTGGTTGCCCACGCCATGAATCAGGCATTGGGGAACGTTGGAACTACCGTCAATTACATCGAGCCTGTCGAAAACGTCCAGGGCGACCAGCTTGCTGCGCTACGCCAACTTGCTGCCGATATGGAAGCTGGCAACGTTGGGGTTTTAGTGATGATCGGTGGCAACCCTGTGTATGATGCCCCTGCCGACCTTGACTTCGCCAAAAAGCTGGAGAAGGTTGGGCTACGGGTTCATCTGGGGTTATACCAGGATGAGACCTCGTGGCTATCGCACTGGCATTTGCCGATGTCGCACGCGTTGGAATCATGGGGTGATGCTTGCGCCTTCGACGGAACCATCACGATTGTCCAACCGCTGATTGCGCCGCTGTACGACTCCAAGTCAACTCATGAGCTGCTGGCAATCATGATGGATGCCAGCCCCAACGGCTACGAAATCGTCCGCAACTACTGGAAAGAACGGCTGATTGGGGACTTCGAGAAAAGCTGGCAAATGGTGCTGAACGATGGCTTGGTGAAACCAGATATGATGAAACTGGCCGCCGCACCAGCCGCTGCGCCAGCTGCATCGGGAGCACCCGCACCCGCGACGGCTGACACCGCAGTTGCTGCCGCAAATCCTGCGCCGGCCGTCCCCACGCCAACCGCCGCTGCGCCAGCACCAACAACAATTTCTGGGAACGGGCCAGTACAGATTCCTCCGCCAACTCCGTATCCGGCGGCTGGGATGGAGCTGAATTTCCGGCCCGACCCCAACATCCGCGACGGCCAGTATGCAAACAATGGCTGGTTGCAGGAGCTTCCAAAACCGCTAAGCCTGCTGACGTGGGACAATGCCGTGCTGATCAGCCCAAAAACTGCCGAGGAGCAGGGACTGAAAAGCTTTGACGTTGTTGACCTGGCCTACCAGGGGCGGCTTGTTACCGGTCCCGTGTGGGTGCTGCCCGGTCATCCCGATAAAAGCGTGACGGTGTACTTGGGCTATGGCCGCGAGCGCGCTGGGCGTGTTGGAACCAACCAGGGATTCAATGCCTACAAGCTGCGTACCTCCAATGCTCCATGGTTTGGGCTTGGGTTGGAGTTGCGGAAGACGGGTGAGTTCTACCAGTTAGTGACCACGCAGGATCACGCCAGCATCGAAGGGCGGAATATGTACCGCTACGGAACCAGCGACCAGTTCCAGAAGCAGCCCGATTTTGTGAAGGAGATGGAGCACGTCAAGGATCCAATCTCACTTTACACACCATATGAGTACCGAGGCTATGCTTGGGGAATGGCGATTGATCTTACCGCCTGCATCGGCTGCAACGTCTGCACGATAGCCTGCCAAGCCGAAAACAACATTCCAGTGGTTGGAAAGGATCAAGTGTTCATGGGGCGCGAGATGCACTGGATTCGTGTAGATCGCTACTACGAAGGAGGGCTGGATAACCCGATGGTTCACTACCAGCCTGTGCCATGTATGCAGTGCGAGCGTGCCTCGTGCGAGGTGGTGTGTCCTGTGGGGGCCACCGTCCACAGCGACGAAGGGCTGAACGACATGGTGTATAATCGCTGCGTCGGCACCAAGTATTGCTCCAACAACTGCCCATACAAAGTTCGCCGCTTTAACTTCTTCCAATACTCCGACGAAAAGACTCCAGTGGTGAAATTGGGGCGCAATCCAGACGTGACGGTGCGGAACCGAGGCGTGATGGAGAAGTGTACCTACTGCGTGCAGCGGATTAACCATGCCCGTATTGATGCTAAGCGTGAAGGGCGCGAAATCTACGACGGTGAGATCAAGACCGCGTGCGAAATCGCTTGCCCAACGGGTGCTATCACCTTCGGTAATCTGAACGACCCAAAAAGTCGGGTGGTTGAGGCTAAGAAATCGAAGCTGAACTACCGAATGCTGGAAGAATTAAACACCGAGCCACGCACCAGTTATCTGGCAAGCATCCGTAACCCGAATCCTGAACTGGCCGAGCCTGTGAAGACCGAGAACAGCCATGCTTAACGATACCCAGACAGAACCAACAACACTGCCGACGCAACGGGGCGCACAGCTTGTGACGGTCAACGAAGTCCCCGCTACGCTGGATCAAACCAACTTCCCTGTTTTAGGGAAGGGGGCAAAGGACTTCGAGTCCGTCACCGAAAAGATCAGCGGCTTAGTGCTCCGTAAAGGGGTCACCAAAGGCTGGGTTGTCGGTTTCGGCATCGCCTTCATGTTGCTGATGCTTTTCCTGTATGCAGTCACCGTGCTGTTTGTGGATGGTATCGGTATCTGGGGTATCAACGTCCCTGTTGCTTGGGGCTTCGATATTGTCAACTTCGTTTGGTGGATCGGTATCGGCCACGCCGGTACGCTGATCTCAGCCATCCTTCTGCTGCTGCGCCAAGATTGGCGAACCTCTATCAACCGCTTTGCTGAGGCAATGACGCTGTTCGCAGTGGCTTGCGCGGGGATGTTCCCAATCCTTCACTTAGGCCGCCCGCAGTTGTTCTACTGGTTGCTCCCCTACTATCCGAACACTATGGCGTTGCTGCCGCAGTTCCGTTCGCCGCTGTTGTGGGACGTGTTTGCGGTTTCCACCTACGGCACGGTGTCGCTGCTGTTCTGGTTCGTTGGGCTTATTCCTGATCTTGCTTCGCTGCGCGACCGCGCAACCACACGGGGGAAGCAGATGATCTACGGCGCGTTGTCGTTGGGGTGGCGTGGTTCGGCGATTCACTGGAAGCGATACACCACCATCTACATGATCCTTGCTGGATTATCAACGCCGTTGGTGTTGTCGGTTCACACGGTGGTTAGCTTTGACTTTGCCGTGTCGCAGATTCCTGGCTGGCACGCCACGATCTTCCCGCCGTACTTCGTTGCTGGTGCAATTTTCAGCGGGTTTGCAATGGTGCTGACGCTGGGCATCCCGCTTCGGAAATACTACGGGTTGGAAGATTACATCACCCCACGCCACCTGAACAACATGGCAAAGGTGATGCTGGCCACAGGGTTAATTGTGGTCTATGGCTACTCGCAAGAAGCGTTCATGGGATGGTACAGCGGGGCGGAATATGAGAAGTACATGATCTGGAACCGGATGACCGGCCCCTACGCCCCGGCCTATTGGGCATTGATCTTCTGCAACGGCGTGGTTCCGCAGCTTCTTTGGATGCGGAAATTCCGAACCCACACGGTCTGGCTGTGGTGCATCTCCATCGTCGTGAATGTTGGTATGTGGCTGGAGCGTTACGTGATTATCGCTATCAGTCTTCACCGCGATTTTGTCCCCTCCGCTTGGGGCTACTACAACCCAACGTTCTTCGACTGGGCAACGTACATCGGGACTATGGGCTTGTTCCTAACGCTCTTCTTCCTGTTCATTCGATTCCTGCCGGTGATTGCTGTTTCGGAAGTGCGCGAGCTTGTTCACATCGAGCACGCCAAGCACGGGCATCACTAACACACCCGCCAACGCAGAAGATGGCACAGCAATGGGGTAAGAGGGGAAGAAGCAATGCAAGACTTACTGACAGACAGATAACTGACTACTGAATTCATCATGGAGCCAGCAACACAACCCCCGATCTACGGGCTGATGGCGGAGTTCGCTACCGGCGAAGCGTTGCTTGATGCGACGCAGCGGGCAAGCAACGCGGGATACCGCCAGATGGATGCTTACTCACCCGTTCCGGTGGAAGGAATCGCCGAGGCTATCGGGTTCAAAACCAAGCTACCCTGGGGGGTCTTCTGCGGGGGATTAACCGGCGCAGTGTTCGGGATGGGGTTGCAGTATTGGGCCTCGGTGATTTACTACCCGATGAACATCGGCGGGCGGCCCATGTTTAGCATCCCATCGTTTATCCCTGTTACCTTCGAAACGACAGTGCTCTTCTCGGCACTGACGGCGGTGTTCGGAATGATTATTCTGAATAAACTTCCAACCCCCTACCATCCGGTCTTTAACGTGCAAGGCTTCGACCGCGCCAGCACCGATCGCTACTTTCTTGCAATCGAGGCAACCGACCCGAAGTTCAACCGCCAACGGACGTGGGAATTTTTGGAATCCTTGAAGCCAGAAAACCTTGCGGAGGTGCCCCACTAATGAACGCAACCATGCGACACCTTCTACCACTTCTGTTGCTGGCCGTGATTGCTACAGGCTGCCAGGAGATGTACGACCAGCCAAAAGTGAAGCCACTGGCAAAAAGCGATTTCTTCAGCGATGGATTTGGCGCACGCCAGCCAATCGCCGGAACCGTTGCACGCGGCCACATGAAGTTAGATGACCAACTCTACACCGGAAAAGCCCCAGCCGGCGCGGCAAAGCCTGCTGGCGATAGTGGCGCGTCGGCGGTCCCTTCTCAATGGGCAACCAGTGATCTGTCATGGACCTTCCCGATGCCTGTCACCCGCGAAGTGCTGGCGCGTGGCCACGAACAGTTCAATGTGTTCTGCTCACCCTGCCACGGCAAATTGGGGGATGGAAAAGGGATGATTGTTCAGCGCGGTTTTAAGGCCCCCCCCTCCTTCCACGACGAACGGTTGCGGACTGCCCCGCCGGGATATGTGTTCAGCGTTATCACCAACGGCTTTGGGGTGATGTACAGCTACGCATCGCGCGTGCCGGTGAACGATCGTTGGGCAATCGCTGCCTACATCAAGGCATTGCAACTCAGCCAAAACATGGATGCCTCCCAATTGACCCCCCAACAGCGGGGGGGACTGGAGGGAAAGAAGTAATATGGCCCGTAATTTCAACACAATAGTCAACGACGAGAACGTTCAACCCAAAATCAGCGGCTTGCAGAAAAAAGCAATCGCTGTGGCTGTGGTTGGGGTTGCTTTGCTGGTGGTTGGTGCGATTTCCGATTCCGACCAATTCTACCGCTCCTACTTGTTGGGCTACATCTACTGGGTGATTGTTTCGATTGGAATGTTCTCCCTGTACGCCTTGCACAACGTCGTCTCGGGCGCGTGGGGTTTCACCATTCGTCGCTTTCTTGAAGCCGGTGTGCGAACGCTGCCGCTGATGCTGGTGCTGTTTGTGCCGATCATTTTTGGTATGCACACCTTGTACGAGTGGACGCACACGGATGTGGTGGCGAAGGATCATATCCTTCACCAAAAAGCCCCCTACCTGAACGAAACGTTCTTCATCATTCGCTTGGTGTTTTACTTCGTGTTGTGGTCTGGGTTGGGCTTCTACCTGATGAAGCTGAACCGCCAGATTGAGGAGAACCGCGACCCAAGCAAACTTGGGCGAATTCAAAAATTGAGCGCGGTGACGTTGCTGCTGATTATCCTGAGCGGAACGTTTGCCGCTGTGGATTGGATGATGTCGCTAGAACCACACTGGTTCAGCACCATTTACGGCATCTTGTTTGTTAGCGGTGGCGCGCTTTCGGGGCTGGCAGTCACCATCTGGTTGTTGGTGAAATTCCGTGGAAACCGCCCACTCAGTGATTTCCTTGTTCCCCGCATCTTCCATGACATGGGAACCCTGCTGTTCACCCTGACGATGTTCTGGGCCTACATTTCTTTCTCGCAATTCATCATCATCTGGTCCGGCAACGTGGCCGAAGAAACGCCGTGGTATGCCGTGCGCATGGCCAATGAATGGGGGACAATCGGCTGGGGGTTGGTCTTCCTGCACTTTGCGTTACCCTGGGCAATCTTGCTATCGAAGAAAGCCAAACGGAATCCGCAAATCCTAAGTGCTGTGGCTATCTGGATGTTAGCCATGCGGTTCATGGATCTGTACTGGTTGATTGCCCCGGCACACCTTCGCTCAACGTTTAGCTTCCATTGGTTGGATATTGCTGCACCGCTGGCCGTTGGCGGAATCTGGATGGCCTACTACTGCCAACAGCTGCAAGGAAAAACATTAATGACCGTGTGGGATCCCCGGTTGCAGGACGCATGGCATCGTATTGGAAATGCCGACGCTGCCGACAGCGCATACTTTGGCGACTCACCAACCGTAAAGGAGGGAATCCATGGCTGATCATCACAAACACTCTACGCCGGAACGCCTCTATGAGTCGTCCGACATTGAGGTGAAACCGGTTGCCAAGTATATGGCAATTCTCTTTGCGGGTATCCTTGTCGTGATGGTGTTGATGTGGGGGATGATGGAGTTTCTGGAGATGCGTGCAGCAAAAGCCGATGTGGCCCGCACGCCGGTGTACGACACCGCCCGTGCCATGACCGAACCACGCCTGCAATCGCACCCTGTGGCCGATCTGAAGGCAATGCACAGCCACGAAGACTCCTTGCTGAACAGCTACAGTTGGGTAGATAAAGGAACCAACAAAGTCCGTGTTCCGATTGACGTGGCTATCGAACAGATTGCCACGCAGGGGCTTCCTTCGGTTCCGGTTGATAGCGCTGCGGCGGCAAAACGTCGCGCAACATATCAACCTGGGGAGAGCAACGGAGGGCGGTAAGTATATCGGCACAAACTGGACAGATGCTCTGTTCAGATAAGCTATTTCAGATACGATGGTGATACCATGAAGACGATGTCACGCATAGCGGTTCTTTGGCTGTTGCTGGTGGTTGGTGCCGGATGTGCTATTGCACAAGGCTCGCCACCACAGCCGGGGAATAAATATGCCAAGCAAGTCAGCATTGATCAACGCTTGGGCGCGCAGGTTCGCCCCGATCTCACGTTCCGTGATGAGAGTGGCAAATCGGTGGCATTGGGGGAGTATCTGGGGAAACGTCCGGTGATCCTTACGCTGGTCTATTACCAATGCCCAATGCTCTGCACGCAGGTGCTGAACGGGTTGGTGAAATCGCTAAAGGTGATGAAGGAAGAGCCAGGGGTGGATTTTGACTTGCTGACAATCAGCATTGATCCAAAAGAAACGCCTGCATTGGCAACCGAGAAAAAAGGTGCGTATCTGACCGAATATGAACGTGCCGGAGCCGCAGCAAATTGGCATTTCTTGACGGGAGATGAGGCTGCAATCCGCAGCGTTGCCGACTCGGTCGGGTTTCGCTACCTGTACGACTCAGCTTCAGGCCAATACGCACACGCTGCGGGGATAATGGTGCTAACGCCCGCTGGGAAAGTTGCTGGCTACCAGTACACTGTGGAGTTCGCACCAAACGAATTACAGCGAACCCTTGCCGATGCTGCAAAGGAGAAAATCGGCAAGCCGATCCAGCCATTGATCTGGCTTTGTTTCGAGTACGATCCCTTGACCGCCAAGTACGGTTTCTCGATACGGAAAGCCTTGCAAAGCGGCTCGATTTTGATGGCAATCGGGGTAGCAACAATGGTTGTGATCCTGAAGCGCCGCGAGCGTAAAACAAGAATAGACGACCCAGCATTGCTACGGGCAATGAAAGCCGGGTCAACGATGAAAAACTGATAGGGAGTTGAGGCGGAGGCTGGGGAGACGCGCTGAACGCCGAATAAGGATTTCCTTCTTGCAACTGACAACTGACTAATACACCAAATTATGCTGTGGGAACTTCCCTTAATGCCGCAACAGGCATCCACGATTGCTCATAAAGTGGACGCGCTCTACCTGTTCCTCTGGGGGATGACGGCGTTTTTTACCCTGCTGATCTTCGCGCTCATTCTTTTCTTCGCTGTGAAATACAAGCGGGGAAAAGTTGCCGACCGAAGCAATCCTCCCGACACCGACCATAAATTGGAAGCGGTCTGGATTGTTGTGCCGCTGGCAATCTCATTGATGATCTTCGGCTGGGCAACCGCGATCTTCTTCGAGCAGGTTCGTCCGCCGGCCGATGCTGTGGAGTACTTCGCCACCGGAAAGCAGTGGATGTGGAAGTTCCAAAGCCCGGAAGGAAAACGTGAGGTGAACGAGCTGCATGTCCCAAAAGGGCGGAACATTAAAGTGACCGCCACCAGCGAGGACGTTTTGCACGACCTCTTCTTCCCCGCTTTCCGCACCAAAGCCGACGTGCTTCCGGGGCGGTACACCAACGTTTGGTTCAACGCCACAAAGGCCGGAACCTACCATATCTTCTGCGCCGAATACTGCGGAATGCAGCATTCGCTGATGATCGGGAAAGTGATTGTGATGGAGCCAAACGATTATGAGCGTTGGCTTGCCAGTGCCAGCAGTGGAACCGCAGGACAAGCCGCAGCTGCCGGTGATGAAACGCCCGCACAGGCAGGGGAGCGAGTTTTTACACAGCACGGCTGCCAGACCTGCCACCAGGGTTCTTCTGGCGCGCTTGGCCCGGCACTGGCCGGGGTTCCTGGATCGGAAGTGGAGCTGCAAAGCGGCGAAAAAGTGAAAGCTGATGATGACTACCTGCGGGAATCAATCCTGAACTCATCGGCAAAAATTGTGAAGGGCTATCAGGCGGTGATGCCGAACTTCAAAGGGCAGATTTCGGAGGAGGATGTGATGAGCCTTATCGCCTATATCAAGGCACAGAAATGAAGTGGCGCAACCGCACAGAACTGACACCAACTGGTAAGTGATAACCATGGAAACGGCAAGCACAATATCAACCACAACAGCCCCGACCACAATGCCCGGTGCGGCCAACGGTGTTTTTGAAATGCCCAAGGTAACGTATCTGAACGCCCAGGAAGGCATTAAGTCATGGTTGCTTACTGGCGATCACAAGCGGATTGCCATCCTCTATCTGATCTCCATCTCGATCTTCTTCGCCCTGGGTGGTGTCTTCGCTTCCCTTATTCGGATTGAGCTTCTAACGCCCGGCCCGGAATTGGATGCCGAGATGTACAACCGCGCTTTTACCGCGCACGGCATCGTGATGGTCTTCATGTTCCTGATCCCCGCAATCCCTGCGGTGCTTGGGAACTTCCTGCTGCCGATTATGATTGGCGCACGTGACCTTGCGTTCCCGAAAGTCAACCTGCTAAGCTGGTATTTGTACATGATCGGTGGCTTGCTGACCCTGACCGCAATGCTGATGGGGGGCGTTGACACCGGTTGGACATTCTACACACCGTACAGCACCACCTACTCGCAATCGTACGTCTTCCTGACAGGGTTGGGGATTTTTATCATGGGGTTTAGCTCCATCACAACGGGCTTGAACTTTGTGATCACCACCCACAAGATGCGTGCCCCCGGAATGACGTGGTCGCGGCTGCCGCTGTTCGTTTGGTCCCAGTATGCCACCAGCTTGGTGATGTTGCTTGGCACTCCGGTGATTGCCATCACCGTGGTGCTGCTGGCCGCCGAGCGGGTGTTTGGCGTGGGCATCTTTAACCCCAATTTGGGTGGCGATCCTGTTCTGTTCCAGCACTTATTCTGGTTCTACAGCCATCCGGCAGTGTACATCATGATCCTTCCGGCAATGGGTGTTATCAGCGAACTGATCGCGGCGTTCTCGCGGCGGCGGGTGTTTGGTTACTCGTTCGTGGCGTTCAGCAGTTTGGCCATCGCCATCTTTGGATTCCTTGTTTGGGGCCACCACCTGTTCGTTAGCGGCCAGTCGGCGTATGCTGGCATCATCTTCTCGTTGCTGAGCTTTATTGTGGCCATCCCCTCGGCAGTGAAAGTGTTCAACTGGACAACAACGCTCTACAAAGGCTCCATCAGCTACGAAACCCCGATGCTTTATGCGTTGGCGTTTATCGGGCTGTTTGCAATCGGCGGGCTTACCGGCCTGTTCTGCGCCGCGCTGGGGTTGGATGTTCACATCACTGATACCTACTTCATTATTGCCCACTTCCACTACGTGATGGTCGGTTCCACAGTGATTGCTTACTTGGGTGGAATCCACTACTGGTGGCCCAAAATGACAGGGCGAAGCTACCCCGAATTCTGGGGAAAACTCTCGGCAATGCTGATTTACGTTGGCTTCAACCTCACATTCTTCCCGCAATTCATCCTTGGCTACTTGGGGATGCCGCGCCGCTATCACGTCTATCCGCCTGAGTACCAGGTGCTGAATATCCTCTCAACCGCAGGGGCTTCCGTGCTGGCTGTTGGGTTTTTAATGCCGGTGTTCTATCTGCTCTGGTCGCTGAAATATGGCCCGATTGCTGGGCCAAATCCCTGGGGAGCAAAAGGGTTGGAATGGGAAACGGCATCGCCGCCGCCAACCTTCAATTTCGATGCAACACCGATTGTCACCCAGGAAGCCTACGCTTACGATGCCGAGGCTGACGAAGCAGCCTACCAGGCCGCACTGCAACAAGATAAACGCTAAAAACACGCTAAAAAGGAGAAATAGAACGTGGCGCACAGTCATAGCCATCCCCACGGGCTGGCTCACCAGTTCGATGATCTGAACCAGCAGCACGAATCTGCTTCGCTGGGAATGTGGGCGTTCTTGGTCACCGAAGTGATGTTCTTCGGCGGCTTGTTCTTAGCCTACACCTTCCTCCGCTGGAAACATCACGACGCAGTGGTGGCAGCCAGCGGCCACCTTGATTGGATACTTGGCGGCGTGAATACCGGCGTGCTGCTGATTAGCTCGCTAACAATGGCCATGGCCGTTCATGCGGCCCAAGAAGGAAAGCGGAAGGCAACGGTGAACTTCCTGATCCTCACCATGATACTTGGTGCGGTCTTCCTTGGGGTGAAAGCCTTTGAATACTCACACAAGTGGCACGATGGACTCTTCCCAGGGTTCAATTTCCACTGGACTGAAAACCCAGCTTATGCTGGCGGAGCCGAGATGTTCCTGTTCCTCTACTTCGTGATGACAGGGCTTCACGGGCTTCATATGGTGGTGGGGATTGGTTTGGTGGCATGGATTATCAAGCGGGCAAACCGGGGGGATTTCACGCCAGAGTACAACATCCCGGTGGAGATCACTGGCTTGTACTGGCACTTTGTGGATATCGTCTGGATCTTCCTCTATCCGCTGCTCTACCTGATTCAGCCGCCCCATCACTGATGCGCGGCACGCTGCGCACAAACGGAGTTGCTTCCAGATTGAGGTTCCCCCGATACCAAGAAGACGCGAACAATACCGAAGAAACTTTATCACGCTGAACCGAGAGAGACCGCTATGTCCGGCCATATTGTACCCAAAAAAACCTACTACACCATCTTCCTACTGCTGATGGTTCTGCTGGCTGTCACGGTGCTGATTGCCTACTTGGATCTGGATCATGCAACAGGGATTGGGGGACTGAATATCATCGTCGCACTTTCCATTGCCTTCACCAAAATGATGTTGGTGGTACTCTATTTCATGCACATGAAATGGAGCAGCAAACTGACGTGGGTTTTTGGCGGGGCCAGCATCTTGTGGCTGGCAATTATGCTGGTTATCACCCTTGCCGATTACTTCAGCCGTGGCTGGGTGATGTTTACCAATCGGTAGGCTTCTCCTCCACACACACTCTCTCCCTTTTTCTCTCTCAATAAATAATCAAAACCGCCTTGCTGAAAATTCTCTTCAGCAAGGCGGTTTATTTATTCCGGAAATGAAATCCCTCACCGGAACGAATACGATAACCGCCCCAACACTAACCGCCCGATTGGCGCGGCCCCCACAAACTCGCTGTGGCGTTGGCTGAATGGGCTTTCGTCGCTCCCTTCAACAAAGGTCAGAAGGTTTTGTGCTGTTAGCGTGGCCTTCAATCCTTCCACCCAGGGGAGCTCATAATCAATGTTTAGATCCATCACGGAATATCCCGGAACCCTCCCCAAATAGACACCGCTGTTCACCTCGAATCCATCCACATGGCGGAAGAGCGAGCGGATGCTGAACCCAAGCTCGGGGTTGCGGTATTCGGCACCAACCGAGAATTTGAATTTCGGTGCGTTCAACGATAAATCGGCCACACCATCAAGGTTGCGGAAGAAATTTTTATCCACGTAGGAAACGCTTCCGTTCAAGGCCAACCCTTCGGCCACGCCAACTTGCAATCCCAGATCGTAGCCGTACACGGTGATGTTCCCATAATTGCGGTAGGTGAGATAGACCGCCGTGGGGTCGTTTACCTCGGTTGGAGTAACCGTCCCGACCGGAACGCCACGCAGAACGGTATCCCCAAGAATGCCGGACACTTGCGGAGCAAAGGAGGCCGCCAGCAGCTTCGCTTGCGCCTCAGGAAGTCCTCCGCCAACAAACACCTGTGTCAAGTAACCTTCCAGCGATTGCCGCTCCAGAAACACCGTTGGCGTAATCACTTGCAGCGGGCCAACAAAATCGGTGTAGTTGGATCGGTACAGATCCAAGTTGATGGCCACGCGGTCGGCCAGAACACCGTTGTAGCCAAGCTCGATGGTGGAGGTAAGCGTTGGCTTGGTGGGTATTCGGTTGGCAATGCTTTTGGGGTCGAAACTGACAAACGTTCCGTTGGCTGGGTTCACTGCCCGAAGCTCCGTTTTGACCGCCCCGGCTGGCGGTGCCGGAATCTGGCGGATCACCGACTGCACAGCAGTGTCGGGAAAATTGGCAACCAACACTTGCTTCAGCCCTTCCCAAATCGCACCAACATCGGTCGAGGATAGCCCCTTCGAGGGGTCGGCAAGGAATGAGTGCATGATCGGGTTTCCCGCTGCATCAAAAGCAAAATTGTACCCCGATTGCGGGACCCCGGCTGCACGCACATTGAACAACTGGGTGCGTGCGGCGATGATGTCCAGAAAAAGCTCGCTGGTGCTGGGCGAGGAATAGGCTTGGTTGTAGGTGAACCGGAAGGTCTGGTCTTTCAGCGGAGTGAACACCAACGCTGCACGAGGTGAGATGACGGGATCATCCAAACGGCTGTGTTTGTCGAATCGCCCGGCAACGGTCAAATCCAACATCTCCGGTATCAGTTTGGTTTCCGATTGCAGGTAGATGCCGAACTCGGTGATGTTGTCATCCCCCTCGTTCCGTCCGTTCACGGTTGAATCAGTAATTGGGTTCGTGAGTTGCAGGTCGGCTCCGTAGGTAAGCCGCTGGATGTCGGCAATTTGGTAGGAGTGTTGCAGCTGTGTCACGAACAGGGTGGAACGGTCAACGATTGGCGCGCCAGTGCGAAGCAGATACGATTCGCCGGCATCGCTTTGGTTCAGGAATGATTGGAAGAACAGGTCTTTGTACAATGCCCGTAATTGGTAGTAGCTGTATCGCCAGTTTTTGGCTTGGGCTGCCCCGATGCCGGTCACGTCGGTGTTGTTGATTGCTTGGTTCAGTCCGGCTGCAAAAATCAGTGTGAGGTCATCAATCGGCATGTAATCCAGCCGAAGCTCGCCGCCAATCCGTTCGATGGTGCTGTCGCGAAGTCCAATTTTCAACGTGTCGGGGTTCACTCCACGGTTGTTGGTGTCGGCAAGGAACAGGGCGCGTGCGGATGCTTCGGCGGTGTCGGTGTATCCCCAATCCTCCCCCCGCATGTATTGCCCAGAAATTTTGTAGCCGAAATTATCCCCCAACGTCCCCGCATGGCGCAGCGTCCCCTGGAACACGCTCCGCTCGCCAGCAGTGAGTGAGATGGAGGTCCCGGCAGAAGAGAACGGAGAGCGGGTGATGGTGTGGAACACTCCGTTTGCGGCGTTGGGGCCGTACAGTGCCGATGCCGGACCACGGATGATCTCAAGCTGCTGGATGTCGTCGTTGACAAGGGGAATAAAGTTGTAGGTGTTTGCCCGAAGCGACGGAACCCCAGCAATGCGGTTGTCGGTCAGCACCGTCAGCGCGCCGCTGAATGCGTTATTGAACCCGCGAAGCACGGTGTTGCTTTGCACCAGCCCCGACTGCACGATGTCCACCCCGGGAACCCCTTTGATATGCTCGATAGAGGTCAGCGATGGCCGTTCCTGAATCTGCCTCGCCCCCACCACTGAGACCGATGCCGGAGCCGATGTCGCTTTCTCCGGACGGCGCGATGCCGAGACCACTACCTCATTGTTGCTGATGGTTTTCTGCGCCAGCGCGGCGTTCAGCAATGTTGCCTCCCCAGGCTTCACCTCCACCTCCTGCTGGAATGCTGCGTAGCTGAGAAACGTGATGACCGCGTTGTACTTCCCTGCCGTCACCGACTTCACGGTGAAGTAGCCGTCGGGGCCGCTGATGGCTCCGATTTGGCGCGCCCCCACCCCATCGCTTCTGGAAAGGCGAATGGTTGCGCCGGAAAGCGGCTTCCCCGACTCAGCATCGGTGACGCGCCCCGTAAGCGAGCCAGTTTGCGCGGCAATTTCAGCGCAGCAAAGAAGCGCGAACAGGAAGGAAAGAATGAGCGCATGGCGAACTGGAGACTTCATGCAGAACCCCCTACTGATTACGTGATGGTTGGTGTTAGTAAAGCGTTCCCGGAAGGGATAGATATGATGACGTGAACGAAGAAACCGCTGCGGCAAACCATCGGCGATATCTACTGTTGAACGTAATTTATGGACATGGAAGAATCCCCGCGCCAGTGGCAGAAAATAACAACCCATGTGATGCAGCAATCCACCACTATTTTCCTCACTTTTTGATGAAGATTCTGTTTGATGTCACCCCACTGATGCGCCAGGGATTAACTGGGGTTGGGGTCTATGCCGCAAACCTGTTGCAGGGGTTGTTGCAGTATCAGGACGTTCACCTGCGTCCCGTCTGGAAAGCCAGCCGATTCCGGCAACGCCGATTGCTGCGCCACCACGTTCAGCTTCGGACCTCACCCTATCTTCCACTCATTTCTGATGTAAACATTCGCGGGTATGATCTATTTCACGGTCCCGATTTTAAGATTCCCCGGCAAGGGCGATTTAAGAAGGTTGTCACCGTGCATGATTTGGGGGTCTATCAACACGGTTTGCTGGACGAACGGTTTGCTGCCGAAGGGCAGGTGAAGCTGGAGACGATGCTCTTCGGCTGCCGTCCTGATAGAATAATCACCGTTTCCAAGTTCACCCGGAACGCGCTGGTTGAGCGGTTCCCGCAGCTTGAAGCGATCACACACGCAATTCCGTTGGGGGTGAACCCGTTGCTGTTCCCTGCCGATCAGAACCTCACTCTGGAGGCTTCTTCTTTCACCCCTTCTGCGCCGCCGTATCTGCTGTTTGTTGGGGCTGTTGAACGGCGAAAGAACCTTCGCAACATCATCAAAGCAATGGAGTTGTTGATAGATCGTGGGGAGAATCTTGAGCTGAAAATTGTTGGTGGCGATGGATATGGTGCCCAGGAGATCAACCAACAGATTCGGGAATCGCGGCATGGGGGGCGAATCGTTCGGAGCGGTTTTGTGAGCAGCAGAGATCTGTCGGAACTCTATCAGGGCGCGGTGGGATTCCTCTATCCATCACTCTATGAAGGCTTCGGTTTGCCGATCCTTGAAGCAATGTCCGCAGGATGCCCGGTGATTACCAGCAACTGCGGCGCGATGCTGGAGGTCAGCGGCAACGCCGCGCTTCATGCCGACCCCACCAGCCCCGAATCAATCGCCGCACAAATAACGATGCTGTTGCAACAAAGCGGCCTGCGGGAAACGCTGGTAAGTGCCGGGAAAGCCCACGCCGCTTGCTTCGGGTGGGACCGGTGCGTTGCCGAGACGGTGAAGGTTTATCAGGAGGCGATGAGGAATACATAGAACTTGGAAGGAGGCTCACTTCCAAGTTCTATGATCGCTCATCTCTGAAGTATTTATCCTCTTGACCGCTCAACCAGAACCATCATCATCAGGCCCATCAGCGAGCGGAGTTCTTCTTCGGGGGGCATCTCGGTCAACTGCTCGATGTTGAATTTCCCTTCAAAGAATGCTGGTTGTTTTTTGATTCGGATCAACTCCGTGCCATTGGTGCTGCAAAGGATGTAGGAAGGATGGAAGAGATAGCCGGTGAACATCCCCACGATTGGAAGTTCACCCAGAAAGGCATCGAAGAATTTTGCCCACGGGTTTTCTTCCTTGATATTCATCACCTCGGCAGTGCCGTCGTTGATTTTGTAGGATGCCTTCCAGAGCGATTTGCGCCCTTCGCGTTGGATGAATCCAATCGGCGTTCCATCGGCATTGCGGAAGTGATATTTGGCGGACCAATCGAAGACGCGGTCGGCATTGATTTTGTAGAGTGGTTCGGTCATTGCTTCGTCGGCAAATACCGTCACGTCCTCTTTCAGCTTAAAGGCTTTTTGTTTTACGAAGCAGATCAGTGTCCCGTCCGCATCGGTGACGCGCATCTTCTGCGATAGCGCGACCACCTTGAACGAGAGTTGCAGTGGATACTTCATTGTGATGTTGTTGTGTGTGTTCCCTTCCCGCGAAACTGGCGGCCAAAATACAACAGGGAAGCCATTGCCGGTTCTTCTTTTGTCGCACCAGTTCCACGCTGAGCAATACCCACACTAATGACTCGGGTGAAATGAGATTGCGAACATCCATCTTCCGCCCTGAAGGGGCAGCATACGTCAGCCCAGGGCAACGCCCTGGGAACACAGTTCCCCCACGACCTCAACGCCCTGAAGGGGCAATTCAACACGCCGTTGTAGCCCATGTTCATCACATGGTGGTGGTGGTGATATTGTTGTGCCGCCCTTTCAGGGCTTGGGATATTGTTGGTTTGGGCAACCCAGGGCGTTGCCCTGGGCTATGGTAGCCTGCCCCGTTGGGGCGTGGAGAGTGATGGTGTTGCCGTTGCTGTGGGCATCCCGATTCTGTCGGGGCCAAGCGCATCCATCAGGCACGACTCAATAGAGCATCTCGCAATCTCAATGCACCCGAGTATATCTACCAGGCACAGTGATAGTGTTAATGGTGAAACAAGGCATGGCACCGGAAGGTGTACTCCCAAGTGCAAGAAGGATGGGATGGTTTGCGTCTTGTGTGCTTCCCGTTCCCGACATCCAACGCTGTCGCAACGCCGCTACGTCCGCAGGGTTGTCTATGCCGACGCGATTGAGATTTAACAAGAGAGTGTTCAACGCACCCTACACCTTATTGATAGTATGGAGGTATCGGCGATATGCAGATTGCACGTTCTTCTACCCTTGTTCTCAGGGGGTATTCTCCAAATCTTGCTCTTCCCCTTGTAAGGATGTGGCGAACCTCGTTCGAACAGGCAGTGGGGGTGGTGGACCCTCATTCCCTTGAAGAACAACTTGAGTATCTGCGGACGGCTCTGCTCCCCCGCTATCAGGTGCAGATAGTGGTGGACACCGCCTCCGGTAATGTTGTGGGCTTCATCGCTGCCAACAGCGAAATCGTTGCGCAGTTGTACGTTCACCCTGAGTACCAACGGAAAGGGATTGGATCGTGGCTTATCAATGTTGCCAAAGAGCAATCCAACGGACGGCTGCGGTTGTTCACGTTCAAGGTCAACGCCAAAGCCCAACAATTCTACCAGCGCCATGGTTTTAAGGTGGTTGGAGAAGGGTTTGAAGAGATGTGGCAGTTGGAAAATTTGGAGTATGAATGGGTGAGAGAGCCTGAGTAGGAGAGACCGAATCAGAGACAGAAGCAAAAGGATGGGATGGTTTGTGTCTTGTATGGTTCCCGTTCTCTCTGCATTTTCTCCGCCGATTCTTCCTGCTTCTTCCACTCCATTGTTTGCACAACATACCATGAACTATCTCTACGCTCTGTTGATGTTGATGATGCTGGAAGCATCATTCCTTGCTGCACAAACGCCCTCCATCTACACGATTCATCCTCGGCCAAAATTTGCGTTCCCTGTTGATGGGATCTTTGCGTTACACCAACGCCCCTCCATTGTTCAGTTCGGTGACGATGCCACAACGGTTGCCACTGTTGCTTGGCTTCAACAGGAATTACGCAAACGGTGGGGAGATACGCTGGTGGTGATTACGCCAGAACGCTTTCAAGATAATCCCACAACCCCAGCGGTGTTGTTGGGGAAGCTGATCCCTGCCCATCGCCTTCTTTGGAATGCAGCCATCGACACGGGAAGATTCCATGAGGGACCTACGGTTGAAGGCTATCTGCTTCATGTTCGGCCAACACAGATCATTGTTGGCGGGTCTGATGACCCCGGGTTACGGTATGGCGTTGCCACGTTGCTGCAACTGTTGGATGATAGAACCGCTTCGTTCAGTTGCGGCAGTGTGTGGGATAAACCCGATTACCCCATCCGGTGGGTTTTCAGCACCCACAACCTTCGGGGGAATGGAGCAATCACAACGCTAACCAGCATTCTGGATACGATGGCGGCCTACAAGCTGAACGGAATCCAGCAGAACGATTTCAAATACGCAATCCTTGACCAACAGCCAGATTTCTACTTCGATAGCGTTGCACGGTTCAGGGCCCTTACCGCTGCACGTGGGATTGATGTTATCCCAGGGGTAGCGGGCATTGGGTGGTCCAGCGGTTTGCTGTTCCACGCGCCCAATATTGCCGAGGGGTTTCCGGCAAACGCCCGCTATGTGATGGATGCCGACACCGCGCGCTTGATCGCTGACGATAGAGTGGCAATCCCCAATGGTGGATTCGAAAACACCGACGCAAAAGGGAAGCTAACGGGGTGGGGATTCTACGACGGACAGTCCAACGACACCAACGTGGCGATTGATAACGCTATCTACCACGGCGGAGCGCAAAGCGTCCGTTGCAGCAACTTCCGCACTGGCGACCAAGCCCAAAGCGGCAACTGCCGTTTCTACCGCAACGTTGATTGCCAACCCTACCGCCATTATTTGATGACCGCATGGGTCCGTACCGAAAACCTGAGCTGCGATGAGGTTCGGTTGCTGGCGATTGGAAGCGACGGCAACAACCGCACGCGCACGCTGACCTTCACCGCGTTCGGACTGCCGGCAACAACAAACGGTTGGCGCAAAATTGAGGTGGCGTTCAACACTCTAGAGTTCGATCATGTTGGGCTGTACATCGGTGTTTGGGGTGGGCGTTCCGGCACGGTTTGGTTCGATGATTTCCAGATTAGCGACGGCGGGCTAACCAACGTGCTGCGGCGCGCTGGTGCGCCGCTCTGGATTGGCAACGCCAGCACCGGGAAAGCATATGTGGAAGGGATTGATGTTGCGCCAATCCACGACGCTGTGATGGAGGCAAACCACGGCGAGTACGGCCCATATCGCCCCGCCCCAACCGTGCGGCGGATTGCAACCGGAGCAATGCACAATGGCGACACAGTGGAGATCAGGTTTCATCACCCTTTAACCACTGTTGGCAACGAAGATGGGAGCGGCTCGGTGATGGTCTGCGTGTCGGAAGATTCGCTGTACGCGCTTCTGCGCGACCAAATCACGCGGGTGAGCAACCTCTATTCCCCCGCTAATTTCTTCATGGGGCATGATGAAATCCGTTCGCTTGGGCGCGATTCGGCGTGCCTGCGTCGCGGACTTTCCGCCGCCGATTTGTTGGCCGATAACGTCAATCGCTGCGTCCAGATTATTAGTGCTGTTCGCCCGGCAGCCAGAACGTTTGTCTGGAGCGATATGTTCGACTCGCTTCACAACGCCCATGCTGATTACTACCTGATAAATGGCGACCTGAGCGGAGTGTGGGGGAAACTTCCGAAGGGAACTACTATCGTGAATTGGAATGGAGGGGAGCGGGAGAAGAGCCTTCAGTTCTTCCAGAAATTACGGTTCCAGCAAGTGGTCGCACCGTACTACGACACCCGCAACACCACGAACATTCGTGCTTGGCGGCTGGCAATCGAAGGGAAGCAGCAGGTTGATGGAATGATGTACACCACGTGGGCGGAAGATTACTCCATGCTCCGTCAGTTTGCCTACTACGCTTGGGGTGCTGGGCCGTATATCGTCCACAAGCCAGTAACGGTTAGCCCCGATTCCCTTCCCAAGCCAACCGACACGATTACCTTCACTGCCCAGATTTTCCCTGATCCGTATGATCCCTCCGATAGGATTGATACGGCGTGGGTGCAGTGGTATAGTGGCGCAGGAGGGTTGCCTTTTGGGAGGGCAATTCCATTAACCCCCAAGGGCAATAACGAATGGAGTAACAACTTTGATGACCTTGCAGAAACCAAGGGGAATTTCATATACCAAATTTTTGCGCGCAATCGCCAGGGAATTGAGCGCGTTACTCCACGATTGATCGTCAATCAGGGAGTAAGTGGTGTTGAAGCGCGCTCTTTGGTTCCGCTTCGGTTGCGGCTACACCCCAACCCCGCAACCGATGGGGTAACCGCACAATTCACCGCACTGTCTGGCGGGTGGAGATTGGAGGTGGTAGATCTGCTGGGGAATGTGACTTGGGAAAAAATTGGGGAAGAAGGCGAGGGGCAAACCACGATCCCAGTTCATCAATTTGCACCAGGCGCGTACCGGTGTGTGCTTACTACTCAGCAGGGGAGAACATCCCACGGAATGGTGGTGATGCGGTAGTGTGCCGCGTCACGCTGATCAAAAAACTTGGGGAGCCTCTCCTGATGTGGAAAGGCTCCCCATGGTGTATTCGATTCGCTTGTTGTTGGCGGCTTAGTGTGCCACTGTCATCTTGGTTGCGCTTACTCCATCGGCGGTGCGGAGCGTGACGACGTACATCCCGGAGGCCGTGCCTGCAAGATCAATCACCACGCTGTTTGCGCCGGCAACGGTGCTGATGGTTTGCTGCGTCACCACGCGGCCATCCAAGCTCAGCACGGTGATGTCGGCCTTGCTGCCGTTGGCCGCAAAGCTGATGCGTGCATCGCCCGTTACTGGATTTGGCATCACAGCAAGGGCCGCGGTGTTTGCCATTCCGGTTTCCACTCCGCTTGTTCCGCTCTGCTTCATATCCACTGCCGGAAGCTCGGCAACCTTCCCATCTTCCACGCTCACTTCCACGTTCTTTGCTCCATAGCCCACGCGGCTGATTGTCAGTTGCAAGGTTCCGTTTGGCAGGCCGCTTAGTTCGAACTCACCATTTTGGTTGGTGTAGGCTGCGCCCACTGGTTCCCCCTCTGCGGTTTTTGCCGTCACCAATGCGCCAGCGATTGGCTTGGCTCCGCCCAACTCAGCTCCATGCTTCACGGTGCGTCCGTTCCCTTCGGCCACTGTTCCGCGAATCCGTCCGGTTCCGTTCTTTTGGGCGTAGGTCAGCAAGGTGATTGTGCGGCCCGATGTGTTGGTGTTCTCATCCACGCTGATCTGGGTTGCATCACGCCAATCGGCCACGGCATCGGCACCTTCCTTGTAGTAACCGGGCAAGTACCGGAGCACTGTGTCGTTGCTGCTGCGGTAGTAGCTGTATGCCATCAGCACATACTCCCCTGCACTCAGGTCGCTAAGGGTGTAGTTTCCGGTTGCGGAATCAGTTTCGATAGTGCGGGTGCTCCAGTAGTTCATGGCGTTGTTGCTGGCGGTGATGCGGTACGCCACCACTGTTGCTTGCAACCCACTGCCGTCGCGGTTCTGCACCGTGCCACTGATGCTGTTGTTCAGCGGGGTGCGTTTTGGCAGCGCAAAGTTGATGGTGCGGTTGGCCGTAAGCGTCATCTGGGTGGCTTGGGTTGGGTCGCTGGTGTTGTCGAAGTAGATCGGAATCCAGCGGTCATCTTCCTGCAAACGCCCGCTCATTGCGGCTGCGCGCAGGGCCCAGTTGTAGCGGTCGGAAAGTTGGCCGAAGCTGTAGGTTGCTGCGGTCGTCCCCTGCTGCATTGCATAGTTGGTATAAACCAATGGATTACGGGCAGCTTGGTCCGGGGGAAGCTCGCGGTCGTAGCCAATGGCGGTGACAATGCCACTCAGCGGGTCGCCAGTTTCCAGATCGGTAACGGTTCCGCTGATGCTGAAGTAGCGTGCCGGTGCGCGCTTCTTCACTTCCATGCTCACGTTTAATGTCTCGGCGCAGGCAATGGTGATCTGTTGTGCGGCATCGCGGCTGTAGGCATTGTTGTACCACTCGGTCACGATGTTGCCATTACCATTGTTGTTGCTGGCACCCTGAACCGATAGCACGTAGGTCCCAGCATCGGCAACGAACTCATAGAAGCCCTGCGTGGTAAGCCTGTGGGTGGCGACCTGACGATACAGACCGCTCCCCACAACCTCTTCCAACGTCACAGCGACGTTCGTATCCAACGCTCCGCCTTGCTCATCGCTGATGATTCCGGAAATAATCGCTGGGTTCTGGCAGGCGCGGATGCTGATTGTTAAGTAGCAGAACGCTTGCACCGATGGGTCATCCAGCAAATATGCCTCGATACCTAAGTGAGCTTGGCCGTAGGTTCCCTTTGCGGTTGGTGTCCAGGAAATGATGCCTGTTTCGGGGTCAATCGTGGCATTCACTGCATCGCCTAAGGTGTCGGGGGTGTTGGCTCCGCCCGAGGCGTAGGTAATCCGGTAGCGAACGGTTCCGCCATTGCTTGCCGTGGCGTTGATGTCGTAGCTGAAGGCTTGGCCCACGATTGCTTGCGCACCAATCTGGTAGCCATTGCTGATGGTGATAGTTGGCGGTGCCGGGCGTGCATGGGCGAATGCTCGGTTGCTGGATGCACTTATCGCACCGTTCGCGCCGTAGGCAACAACGTAGTAGGTGTAGTAGCCTTCTTCCACTTGGTCAGTGTGGCGGAAAAATCCGCCGTTGGGGCTTGCGCTGTCGCTGGCATCGGCGTAGGCCACGGTGGCCACCAATGCAAAGTCTAACCCGCCGGGGGTGTTGCTGGAATCCATCCCTTCGGCTCGGTAGATTTTGAACCCGTCGGGCAACGCGCTCATGCCCCCTTGGTTTTGCCGGAACCAGCTCCAGCTTAGGTAAACGCTGTAGCCACTGTTTGCTTGGCTCACTTCTGCCGAAAGTCGCTGCGGCGCGCTGAAGGGGGATTGCGCAAGCACTGTTGTGCCGGCCACCACCATCAGTGCCATCAACGCCAACGCACGCTGCCAGAGTGTTCTGCTGTTGGTACGCATCATCATTGCTCCATCTGAAGGTTAAGTATGTGAAGTTTATCAATCGGGAGTTTGTTGTCGGTTGTTAGGAGAGGAAGAATGGGCCGGGTTGATAGATATTCGCCGTGCCAAAGGCCTGCAGTGCCGTGTGACCCGATCGATTGTGATTAGGCACTGCAAGCCTTGGCGGGCGAATCTCTCTCTCTTATTGACTCACCTTACGCGGAATCATGCTGGAGCTTGTTGATTGCAGTATCTGGGTGTTCCATCTGACAACACCCTCCGCTCATGCTGAGCCCCGTCGAAGTATGAGTGGAGCCACTGAACGGCCAACTGTTCACTATCCAAATTCTGCGTAAGGTGAGTTATTGATTATTGCGGTTTTGCTGGCTGTTTCAAATCAATGTTGATCCCAACATTGATGGAATCCGGCTTTGCTATTGCAGGTAGAGGGTTGGCCGAGGACGCATCCGTTGCCACCGCTGCGGAGTTTGCTGTCGCCGCTTGATGGCTCCCGTCATGCCCCCGTGCTTCTTTCTGCTTGGCTATGTTCCCAGCCGAGCGGTTTGTTGTTGTGGTTGCTGGCGTGGGTGCGTTGCGCACAGCATTGCCCACCGTGTTGCTGGCTTCGCCTGGTTGGGTGATTGCCGCGCCTGCGGGCGCAGTTGTGGCGTGCGGTTGGGTAGCACGTTCCGCTCCCCCATTGCGTTGTTGCGTGGTTGGTGGCGGGGTGGTTTGCACTGTTGCTGGTGCGGTGTCGGCGGGGATATTTTCGGTGCTTCCCCAGGGTTGCAGCATCACGGTTCCAATCGCAATAATGCCCACGATGATTGCGGTGACGGATGGATGCGCAGCCACCGCACCAAGCACCCGCTCTACCATCATCCCCCCTTGCGTTGCCGCAGGCTCCATCACCGGTGCCGGCGATGAAGTCAGTGTGGCGGCAACCCGATTGCGGAGCGCGGCGTGGCCTGCGGTCAAGCCATCGCGATCTTTCCGCACCGCTGTTTCCACCAGTCGGTGGGCCTTCAATTCTTGACGCAGTTCCGGGTTCACAGCTGCGTTGATAAAGAAGGCTTCCTCCTCGGCTTGGGTCATCTGGCCGTTCATGTAGCGTTCTATCAGTCTATCTCTATCGGCGCGGATCATTGTTCTTCCTCCTGAATCCCTTCGGTTGAGCCGTTTGGTTCGTTGCTGCGATTGTTGTTGTTCATCCAAGCGTCATCTATCTCAATCATTGCGGCCACCAGCCGCGCAAGCTGTGCCCGTGCCCGCCATGCTCGCGTCCGCACTGCCCCGACTTGTTCCCCCAGCATCTCGGCAATCTCCTCGAAGCTGTAGCCGCTGTAGGCATGAAGGATCAGAACCTCACGTTGCTGGATTGGCAATCGGGGAAGCGCTTGCACCACAAGCTCCTCATGCTGGCTCATCTCACGGATGGAGGTGGTTGGATGTCGGCTTTCCGGAATCGCCTCCAGAGAAGCATGAGCCTTTGCGTCGCGGATGTTGTTTAAGCAAAGGTTGCGGGCGATTCGGTACAGCAGCGGTAGCAGTGGGGCTTGCTGCTCGGTTCCGCGAAGTCGTATCACCCGTTCCCAGATGTCGTGAACTAAATCTTCGGCGCGCTCGTGGTCGTTCACGAACTTCATGCAGTACAGGTACAGGCGGTGGGTGTGGCGGTCGAACATCTGCATGAATGCGGAATCATCCCCCCGCAAAAACCGCTGAAACAGCAACTGATCCTCGTTCGGTTCGGTTGTGGTGCTGGCCACCGCCACACTGCTATGATGGGCAGCAGGGCGTTTTTTAAGCATGATATCGTTCGGCTGTTCGGTCATGGTTCAATGCTTCTTGAAGGGGATAACACAACTGATTGGGAAACATCACACAGGAAGGAAGCAGCCGAATTTTTTTGTGTGGTGGGGATGAAGCATCTTCAAAGGGTGAGTAACTGACCTTACGCACACGCCGTCTCCTTACCCCGTGAGTCGCCGTCAACCCAGCATTCGGTTAGCGTTGCGTTTGCTGCTCAGTTCCGCGAAGGCGTATCACCGGTTCTCAGGTGTTGTGAATCGGCAGCTACTGCGTGGGCGTTGGGGAAGGGGTGTTTCGAACAATCCAAAGCAGGGTGAAGCTCAGAATAGAGGTTGTTGTAGCGGTAATCAACAACGGCGTGGTGCCGTCAACGATTGTCCAGATTGCGCCTGTCCATCCGCTGGCAACCATGGCTGCAATGCTAGTAAGTGCGGTCTGCAAGCCAATGGCCAAACCACGCCGCTCGTTCGGGACAAGATCACTAATCCACGCTTTGCTTACCCCTTCGGTCATGGCTGCGTACAGGCCATACAGACCGAACATCACCCAAATCATTTCGTGGTTGGTGAACAGTGCGAAGCCGCAATACACGAAGGCGAAGATGAGCATTCCGGCCACCATTGTTTTGCCGCGCCCTATCCGATCGGACAACCGCCCTGCGGGATACGCTGCTAACGCAAATACTGCATTGTAGCCAATGTACCCACCAATGGCAGCAACATCGCTGAAGCCAAGCTGGCGCGAGCGGATAATCAAGAACACATCGCTGGAATTGACCAACGCAAACCCAGTGAGCAGTAGTAGCAGCCGCCGATACGGAACAGGGGCTTCGCGCCAGAACCGAAGCGACTCCGCTACTCCCGGTTTTTTCACAGCGGGGGTGAACGGGGCTTCCTTCACCAGCAGGGTCATTCCGGCAGCAGCAACCGCCGGGATTGCGGCCAGCAGAAATAGGGTAGAGTAATCGCCGGGATGGAGGGAGAGATAGAGTAAGGCAATCACGGGGCCAAGTGCTGCGCCGGCAGTATCCATTCCACGATGCAGCCCAAACGCAGCTCCGCGATTGTCGGGGGTGGTGTGCCCGGCTATCAGCGCGTCGCGCGGTGCGGTGCGTATCCCCTTGCCAATCCGGTCCAGAACGCGCGCGCCCAACACACCACCCACCGATGCCGATAGCGCAGGAATCGGCTTGCTAATGGCCGCAAGCCCGTAGCCCAACGCGACAAATGGGCGGCGTTTGCCGGCCGCATCGCTCAGCATCCCAAAGTATCCTTTCCCCAGCCCTGCGATTGCTTCGGCTATCCCTTCAATCACTCCTAACCACGCCATGGATGCACCAAGAGTTGTGGTCAGGAAAATGGGGGCAATTGGATAGAGCATCTCGCTGGCCATATCCATGAACAGCGAAACCAAACCCAGAAGAAGAACCGCACGCGGAAGTCGCATGGAAACCAATGTGTTGGCTGCGTTGATGTTGGCTGTGTTGATGTTGGCTACGTTGAGATCAACGCTTACTCCACTATCACCGTCGCCACTTTCTGCTCTGCATCGGTGGTAAACAGAACGAACCACTGGCCCGCTGCAAGCCCTGCGGTTTCGATAGTGCAGCGATGCGGCCCGGCTGTCCAGCTGCCATCGGGGATTATGGTGCGGGTTGCGCCAGCTGCGTCAACAATCACCAGCTTCCCCCGTGCGGGGGATTGCAGCGTGAAGCTCACCGTAACCGTGCTGCTTGCTGGGTTTGGAAATACCTCCATCCCATGCTCCACCACCTTGCTTGCCGGATTGCTTTCAACACCCGAGGCCAGCATCCGCCCGGGGATACTCAGAACCGATGGAGTTTCCGCATGGTGGCCGATACGTATCTGGGCGATCAGCGTATCCCCGGCTTGGTACAGCGGGCCGCCGGTGTTCGGGTTCAGGTCGTAGCGGGGGAAGTTGCTTCCGGTAAGAACGATCCGAAGTTGATGCCCTTTCAGGAACGTTGTGGCAAGATTCTGCAGCTGAATAGTCACCGGATAAAATTGCCCCGGCTGAATGGCCGATGTATCCGCCGGGCGATAGCCATCGCGGAAACGCATCCGCCGAATGGTCTGCGCCAGCAGCACCGAGCGCCCGTCGGGATAAACATCCGTCAGCCGAAGTGAGAGATCGGTATCGGTGCGGTCGGCAGCCACGTAGGCTTGCAGCGTGATGGCACCTGTCACCTCCAGATCGCCCCCAAGCACCGGAGTGGTGAACGTTATCGCGTCGGCTCTGGACTCCACTGGGCGTTGGTCTTGTGGTCCTTTTAGGGCATCCACCGTTGGCAACACCAGCCGCCCCCCGCCTATCGTCGGCGATGGGTCGCGTGGGTTGTAGGGGAAGGTTGAGCTTGCGATAACTGTGTCGTTGCTGCCGGGAACATCGGGGCGAAGTGTCCTGTCCATGTGAAGGTACAGCCGCACGGTGTCGGCAGCTTGGGCCACCGCTCCCCAGCTTTCGGCGGTGTGCCATTTGTTCTCCCCCATTTGGTAATAACTGACATTCGGGGTGGCTGTTTGGCCATTTTCGATGCCGCGCAAGTAGTGGTCAAAAAAACGTAGCGCGGCGGGGCCGGCAACATCGGTAGCGTTCGGCGGGAAGGTGAGTATCCCTTGTGTGGCTTTATCAACTCCATCGTGCGTCCATGGCCCCATAATCAGCCGATGAGCGTTGCGGACTGTGAGCGCGCCACGCTGGCGCAGATCGGAAAACGCCCGCATGATGTCATCGGGGAAATGATCGAACCAACCGCTGATAAGAAGCATTGGCACCGTGAAGGAATCGGGTTCATCGCTGGCGCGTTCGGCAGCCATCCATGTTAGATCATTGGTTGGGTGTGCCAGCACCAGTGCAGTTGGCGTAAATCCCAACGCCTGCAACGTCTCCGAATGCTCTTTCCGATAGACCCCGCCCTCGTAGTAATCGCCATACTTTGTCTTGAAATCTTTCACCAGTGGCACGGCACACACCAAGTGCGGAGGGTGATGCTTTGCCGTCATAAACTGAATAGCCCCCAATGCCGACAGCCCCCATGTTCCCACCTTGCCGTTGCACCACGGTTGCGTTGCAATCCACTCCACAGCATCGTAGCCATCAAGCCCGCGATCGTAACCAGTAACCGCCGCATCCTTGCTGCCATAAAAGCCACGCCAATCTACCGTGACGTAGTTGTAGTGCGCGCTGTCGTAGGGAAACGATGTCCCCCCAGCCTGCGAGGGGATAGAGAGCGAAAGCCGATAGAAATTTTTGTTGTACGGCGTTTGAATCAGGATAACTGGTTTGGCTGTTGTGAGATTGTTGGCGTACAGGTCCGCGGCCAACATCTTCCCATCGCGGGTTGGGACTTGAATGGGGGTGTAAGGGCGTTCAGGTTGTGCAGCCAAGAAGGCCGCAGGAAGGAGCAACAGGAAGGCTAAGAGTAAGCTGTTCATCGTGTCACCGTGGTTGTTTAGGCTTGATGGAAGTAGCTACTGGGCAAAAGTAGAAAGAAGATGGAGACAGCGGGGTAAGGCTGCGTTCCCTCCAAAAAATTCTTTTCTACTGCTGGTGATTGATGCTTTTACTTGGTAGCTCCGATGCGATTTGGCAGTATATTGTAGGCCGATTGTTAGGCCAATGTTAGGCCAAGCATAGTTGGCAAGTCTTGGTTCCCCTGTGTGTTCCATCGTTCGCACACTGAAAGTTCTCCTCTCTCTCTCTCTCTCTCTCGTAATTCTGGCATAAACACGTTACGGCATACGCGCTGCATCGGTGCAGCGTGTGGATGCCACACTTTCACTGAATAGATTCCGTAGGAGGAAGCCCCCTCATGAGCAAGCGCTACCGCTATTTGCTTGGTGTACTGGCCGCTCTGCTGCTGCCATGCACCACGTTGTTTGCAACAATGAAAGATTACTCATTCGCATCGGGCACGGGTACCGATACCGATATGAGTAAAGGAACCACGATCCTGAAATCTGGGAGCAGTGGTACGTCGTCGGCAGTAACCGATATCGGTTTCAAATTCGAGCTGGATGGAGTTGTGTACTCACAGTTTTCTGCGAACGCCAACGGTGCGTTGGGTTTGGGGAAATCGGGCGTGACTTCGGCAAGCGATGAGATTTTTGAGAAAGCCAGCACCTACCCATTGATTGCTCCCTTCTGGGATGGTGGAACGCTGGTCAACACCGGTGTTACCTACCTGCTGTCGGGCGCACCGGGAAAATATGTTCTGACGGTGCAGTGGGAACTACGCCCAAACGGAGTCCTCACGAAGGCCGATATGATTCGGTACCAAGTTCGCCTGTACGAAACCACCAATCGGATTGAATTCTACTTCGCTTCGATGAATATGAAGCAGAATCCATCAACCGCTGCACGTGTTGGCATTGCAACCTCCAACACCAATTTCCTGAGCGTGTACTTCGATAAAGGGGGAAGCCCAGCGTTGGATTACTCGTCGTCGCAGAAGGTGGATATTTCAAGCAATTCCATCAGCAACGGCACATCCTACACCTTCGACCCCACATACTGCGGAACTGTAGTCACCGGCGACGTTGCCCAGGGGGGAACCAGTGGAATGAAAAGCGGCGATGCCTTGTTCACAGCAATCAGCCTACCGCGCGGGGTTTCCAAAACATACTATCCGTTCGAGATTCGCACGGCAGCCAAGTGCTCGCAAACCACTTTCACGTTCACCGTCACCGGAGCCAGTGCTTCCGACTACGTGATTTCGCCATCATCGGTGGTGCTTGCCCCGGGCAGTGGTATTTCGCCAGGGGTCATCTTCACACCAGGTTGCGTCGGTGCACGGTCGGCCACGCTGACAGTGAAAGGGACCAACGGCTTCAATGCCACCTACGCACTCAGTGCCACAGGGCTTTCCCGCATCAATTGGACTGGGAACGTTGCCAGCGGCGGCGTGTCGCCGTTGAATGATGGTTCAAAACTTCTTGTAGGCCAGGGGACTCCGTACGGGACTACCCTGACGTTCGCCCCGTTCACTATCGGGAACATTGGAACAACAGTTGGTGCAAAATCTGCTGTTGTCACCTACACATTGAACGATCCTACTGGGCAATACCAACTGAACACCACTTCCGTCGCGCTGGGGAACAACGCCGCCCACACTCCGGTTATCACCTTTAAGCCAAATGGCTTTGGTGTGCAGACCGCGCAGCTAACGGTGAATGCCGATTGCGAAATCCGCACCTTCACCTTGAACGCGACTTCAACCGGTGCCGGCGGTGAGTTCCGCATCAATGGCCAAGTGATCAACGAGAAGTCAGATCTGTTCGTGAAAACGTTCGAGTGTTCTGGCGAGACGGTTACCTCCTTGGAGGTGACGGTAAGCAGCTTGGGGAACGACCCATTGGTGCTGAACGGAATGGAGTTCTTCCAGATGGATTCGCTGTACGGGCAAGGAAAACCAGCAAACCCGTTGCAGCGCAACCCGCAAGGTGCGCCAATTGCCATGCTTGATTATTTCGTCAGCGATGCGCCTGGCGTTGCTCCGGCTTTGAACAATACTTCAATGGCGTTCCCAATCGTTCTGAATCCTGGCGAGTCGCGGGTGTTCTATCTCAATTTTGTTCCGCAGCGTCCCGGCAAGCGGTTGTCGCGTGCGTTCATTGCAACCAATGCTGTGAACTTCGTCGGGAAGTCAACGGCAAACATCACCACAAATGGACTGCTAACGGTTGATCTGTTCGGTAAAGGGATTGGATCTTGGTTGGCCGCCGATGAGGAAGGAAAACCGCTAGACCCTGTGGGGTTTGGCAGCACAATGGTTGGGAAGTGGCGCGACACCACGCTCACCATCGCCAACGCTGGCGTGTGCGATCTGCGTATCGCCCGCACTGCTTTCCGTATTGCCAGCGGCGACACTCGCGACTTTACGATTATTGATGGCCTTACCGGGGCCACGCTTGATGCCAATGGGGAGAAATACGTGCTGGCTCCGGGCGAATCGGCAACACTTACTGTGCGTTTCACCCCTTCCCGTTCCGGAATGCGCCGTGCCACGATCATGGTGCAATCCAACGATTCCACACTGGGCATTCCTGGCCTGATTGAAGGGGGCGCGTTCTACTGGGATCTGAAAGGAACAGGAGCGGTGGGGATTGAGGTTCGCGACCTTGCGCTATCGCCCGCAATTATTGATGGTCCGGCCACCGAGCTACCAACCGGAACGGTGATGCTTGAGAACACCAGCACCGAGTTCTTGGTTGTCACCGATGTGGCAATACTTGGAGCCGATGCTGCCGAGTTCGGGATGAACCCATCGGCATCATGGCCAGCGGTTCCATTCCAGATGATGCCGGGGGAGATACGGAACCTTTCGGTGGTTCATACGCCAGCAACCGGAAGCACCCCCGGGCCGCGCTCGGCACAGCTGCAAGCAACCACAGCAAGCGGCGATCTTATCACCGCTAACCTAACCGGCGAAGCTGCAACGCGCCAGCTATCGGTTGGGTCGGCAACGTTGTTCGATAACGCCTCGGTGCCGGTTGGCAAATCGGTTCGGGGAAGCCTGATGATAACCAACATGGGAACCAGTCCGGTGAAACTTGGAACCACAACAATCACTGGGCCAACCGCCACCGACTATACCTTGGGGCGATTGCCACGCACGTTGTTAGCACCAGGGCAAACAGAGCGATTGGAGGTAACCTACCGTCCTTTGAACAAAGGCACCAGCAACGCAACGCTCACCATCAACAACAATGGAACCGAAGGAGCACTAACCGTGCAGCTTGGCGGAACGGCAACCACCATTGCCCCATTGCTGGAAAACCCTGCAACCGGAACCAGTGGGGTGGATGCTTCTGCAGTACTGACGGATGTGGCCTTGTGGCAAAGCACCCCCAACCCCGCTCGCGACGCTGTGGAAATCCACTACCGCACCGCAGCAGCTGGCCCAGTGGTGATGAAGCTGTATGATGCCAGCGGGCGCGAAACGGTGACGATTGAGCAAGGCCAGCGCGATGCCGGCCAGCATGTTGCGCAATTCTCTGTCAGCAACCTTCCTAATGGCCTCTATCGCTACACTCTATCAACCAACGGCCAAACTTTGACCGGCATGATGAGTGTGGTGAAGTAGGGGAAGCCGAACAATCCATCCGCATAACATTTAGAGGGAAGAGAAGCCATTTCTCTTCCCTCTTTGCTTTGTTGCCTTCCCCTGTTGCGATTTCTTCGGCAACTGCTGCTGGTGTTCTCTTCCCTCCTTCGTATCATTGCCATAACCTTCCAACTTTACACGGTGTTTCCATGCGCATCTTCTACGGCTTCGCATTGTTGCTATCTGGCTACACTGGCAACGCCCAGGTGGTGATTAACGAGTTCATGTCCCATCCTGAAGACCCAAAGAATGAATGGGTGGAACTGTACAACCCTACCGACTCAGCAATACCCCTGCATGGCTGGGCAATCAAAGATGCGTCGAAGAAAACCAAAGGGAGTTTATCGGGCAGCGTTCCGGCTAGGGGCTATCTGGTTGTGGCCCGCGATTCGGAATTGCTGTTGGATTTCTACTCCGATCTACAATCGGATTGTGTGATTGAAGCAACCTTGTCGCTTAACCATATCGGGGTGAATGGGGGCGATAGTATCATCCTTTCCAAAGCGGATGGATCAACCGCCGATGCTTTGTATTACCAGAACAAATGGGGGCCAGAAAAAGGGCGGTCGCTAGAGCGGAAGCGGGCCGATATGCCAGCAAGCGATTCGGCCAACTGGCGGCCATCAACCGATGCCGACAGCGCAACACCATGCCGCCCCAACAGCACTCTGTCCGGACTGCAGCTCGGTATTCCTTCCCCCTCTCACTGGGTAGTCCGCTACGACCGTAGCAATCGAACAATACATACTTCCTGGATACTGGGTGATCTTCCCCTTGCAATCACTACTTTTACGATGGCTGGCCAACAGGAGACCACGGTGACACCAACGATTGAAAGCCATGAGGCAGCCCTTCCCGTAACTGCGCCAGGGCCACGCATTGTGGTGGCACGATGGGCCAGCGGGCAGCAGCAATCCGAACGAGTCTTATGCTACTAAAACAACATCAATCATGATTAAAACTTCCTCACTTCCCCAGCAACGGATTCTTGACGTAGATACACACCTTACCGAAGATTGCTGGCAGCACGAGCGGCCATCGGCACTGGTGGTGGCGTGCAGCGACGGACGGTTGCAGCAAAACTTGGATGACTTCCTGCATAACGCGCTTGGGATTATTGATTACGATCGGCTTTATACCCCCGGCGGCGGCGGTGCGTTGGCCATTAGTGGCTCCGAACTTCTGCGCAGCGATGCCTACCGCCACGAGTGCCAATTCCTGATGAAAGCACACCAAATCACCGACATCTACTTCATGTTCCATGGCCCGTCGGAGGATGGGCCCGATGAGTCGCTGTGTGCCGATTACCGCCGCAAGTTCCCCAATGCCACTGCCGAGCAAGTCAGGAAGCAACAACAGCTTGATGCCCAGGAGCTTCAGACCGTTGATTGGGGGATTCCGGTGCGTATCCACGCTTACCGCTGCGAAGTCCGCCACGACGACCGCGTGCAGTTTGTGCGGCTGCTATAAACCGATTTCTATTTTGGGGCTGGCTTTCTTTTTTCTGCTTGATTGCTGAAGCTGATCGCGGAAGAAGCATTGCGCCATCTCCACACGCCGACCGAAACATCTAACCAACGTCATCACATATCCGAAACGGAGAACCGACCATGCCGGAAGCAGAACAACCAACAACACCACAACCGCCAGCATCCACAATCGCCAACACACCCGAATCAGCCGACCGCCTTGTTGTCACCCAACACAGCATAACAATCAATGGCCAGCTGGTCAGCTACACCGTAACTGCCGGGACGTTGGTGCTGAAAGATGAAGTGGAAGAAGAAAAAAAGGAGGGACAAACACCAAGCTGTGAGAAAGCAAAGGCGGCGGTCTTTTTTATTGCCTACACCCGCAACGACGTTCCCGATGCAGCATCGCGTCCAGTGACTTTTTCGTTCAACGGTGGGCCGGGGTCATCTTCGGTGTGGCTGCATCTTGGGGTTTTGGGTCCACGGCGTGTGGTGCTTGATTCCGATGGCCGCCCGCTTCCCCCACCATACCGCCTAACCGACAACGAGTACTCCTTGCTTGATTGTAGCGACCTTGTGTTCATTGATCCCGTCAGCACCGGATACAGCCGCCCAATGCCGGGGGAAAAATCGCGTGAGTTCCACGGGTTCAAACGGGACATTGAGTCGGTGGGGGATTTTATCCGGCTGTACATTACCCGCTACCAGCGGTGGGGCTCGCCAAAGTTTTTGGCGGGGGAAAGCTACGGGACAATCCGGGCGGCTGGGCTTGCTGGGTATCTTCAAGAACGGTACGGCATGTATCTGAACGGATTGATGCTGATCTCCTCCGTGCTTGATTTCCAGACCGTTTCCTTTGGTCCGCCGAACGATCTCCCCTATCTGCTGTTTCTGCCGACCTATGCCGCAACGGCATGGTATCATGGTAAGTTGAACGATGACCTTCAGGGCCGCCCGTTGGATGATCTGTTGCGTGAGGTTGAGGGGTTCGCTATTGGGGAGTACGCGCTGGCCTTGCTACGCGGGGCAACGCTGAACCCCGATGAGCAGGGAGCCATTGCTGCCCAAGTTGCTCGCTACACTGGGCTCAGTCAAGAGTATGTTCGCCGAAGCAACCTGCGAATTGACATCCTCCGGTTTGCAAAGGAGCTGATGCGGGCCGAAGGGCGCACTGTGGGAAGGCTGGACAGCCGGTTCACCGGCATGGATCGCGACGGCGTGGGGGAACGTTTTGAATACGACCCCAGCATGGCCGACACCACCGGCCCATTTACCGCAACCATGAACGATTATGTTCGGCGCGAGCTTGGGTTCCAGAGCGATCTTCCGTATGAAATACTCAACCCAAAAGTCTGGCCCTGGAACTACTCCGATTTTGAGAACCGCTACGTTGCTACAGCCGAAACTTTACGGCGTTCCATGACAATCAATCCCTACCTGAAGGTATTTGTGGCAAGCGGCTACTACGATCTTGGAACCCCCCATTTTGCAGCCGACTACACCTTCCACCATTTGGGGCTGAACCCAGCATTGCAGGGGAACATCACCATGAAGTACTACGAGGCCGGGCACATGATGTATATCCACCAGCCCTCGCTTGTGGCAATGAAGCAAGACCTTGCAAAATTTGTGCAAGCAGGCATTGGCGGGGGCAGCTAACGAGCTAACAAAACATCTGGTTCATGCAAAAAAAAGCCGGGGTGATAGTATGCCACTATCACCCCGGCGGCGTTATCTGCCGAAGATGGTTTCCCATCAGCGTTGCAGCCGATAGGGATTACTTCTTCTTTGCAGCAGGCTTTGCAGCTGGTTTGGTTGTCACCTTCGCAGCAGGCTTTGCAGCGGATTTTGCTGCTGGTGCAGCCTTTGCCGGAGCAGCAGCCTTTTTCGCAGGTGCGGCCTTTGCTGGCGCAGCTTTCTTCGCCGGAGCAGCCTTTGCTGGAGCAGCTTTTGCCGGAGCAGCCTTTGCTGGAGCAGCTTTTGCCGGAGCAGCCTTTGCTGGAGCAGCTTTTGCCGGAGCAGCTTTTGCTGGAGCAGTTTTTGCTGGAGCAGTTTTTGCCGGCGCAGCCTTCTTCGCAGGTGCGGCTTTTGCTGGAGCGGCAGCCTTCTTCGCCGGAGCAGCTTTTGCTGGCGCAGCCTTTGCTGGCGCGGCAGCTTTCTTCGCAGGTGCGGTCTTTGCCGGAGCAGCCTTCTTGGTTGTTGCAGGAGCAGCTTTTGCTGGAGCGGCAGCTTTCTTCGCAGGTGCAGCCTTTGCCGGAGCGGCTTTTGCCGGAGCAGCTTTTGCCGGAGCAGCCTTCTTGGTTGTTGCAGCGGCAGCTTTTGCGTCCATTGCTACTGACTTAATATCAGTGCGGCGAGCCGATGCGCTGCCTTTTTTTGCAGCGGCTTTCTTTGCCGGAGCAGCAGCCTTCTTCACAGGTGCAGCCTTTGCTGAAGCAGCCTTTGCCGGAGCGGCTTTCTTCGCAGGAGCAGCAGCTTTCTTCGCAGGTGCGGCCTTTGCTGGCGCAGCCTTTGCCGGAGCAGCCTTTGCTGGAGCGGCTTTTGCTGGAGCAGCCTTTGCTGGGGCAGCCTTTGCCGGAGCAGCTTTCTTCGCAGGTGCAGCCTTTGCTGGGGCAGCCTTTGCCGGAGCAGCAGCTTTCTTCGCAGGTGCAGCCTTTGCTGGGGCAGCCTTTGCCGGAGCAGCAGTTTTTTTGGCAGGTGCAGCTTTAGCAGGTGCAGCCTTTGCTGGCGCAGCAGCTTTGGCAGGTGCAGCGGCTTTCTTTGCCGGAGCAGCAGGCTTGGCTGCGGCTTTGGTGGCTGCTGGTTTTGCAGCAGCCGTGGAAGCAGCGGGCTTTGCCGCAGCTTTCTTAGTTGTGGCCATAATGGTCTCCAGAAAAATGGTTATGAATCCCTTGCTTGATTGCGCCAACGGCCTTGGGCCAATCAAGCCCTATCTGCTAGTAGCTTATGGCAGGTGAGCTTCTGCGTTGCAGCAAAAGATCAATAGCACAAGCTGTTATAGCCTTGAAAAAAATGGGGTTATTGATCTGCGGCTTCTGTTGTTTTCCATTCATCATACAGCTGCCGCAGAAGCTGGACATCTTCCCATGTGGAGCGTTTCCACTGTGGGTTGCGAAGCAGTGCCGCTGGGTGATAGGTCACCACCATCGTGATACCGAAATAGTCATGAACGCTGCCACGCAGTTCCTTCATCGTGGCTTTCCGATTAAGCAACGAACATGCCGCAGTTAGCCCCACGGCCAAGATGAATTTTGGTTTGATTAGGTCAAGCTGCTTGTACAGGTATGGGATGCACTGCACAACCTCAGCCAGTTCCGGTCTTCGGTTCCCCGGTGGGCGGCTTTTGATGATGTTGGCAATGTAAACGTCATCGCGCCCCAAGTTGATAGCTGCCAGAATTTTGGTTAGCAGTTGCCCCGCCGCCCCAACAAACGGTTCGCCGGAAGCATCTTCATCGGCTCCAGGTGCTTCCCCAATCACAACGATATCGGCGTGTGGGTTGCCGGTGCCGAACACCAGTTTGTTCCGTGTTTTGCCAAGCGGGCATTTCTGGCATCCGGAAATCATCTGCTGCATTACGTCTAACGATTGGGCGTTCACCCAATCTTCATTCACCAACGCAAGGTGTTCGGCAAACCGTGACCCTGCTGTATTGGCAGGTTTGGTAGGGTCCTGGGATCGTTCTTGCGCCGCCGCCGCACGCCTCGTTTTTTTTTCCTGAATGATAGCACCAAACAGCGCGTCCTGCTGCGTAGCAAACTGGCGTACTTCTTCTTTCAGCGATTGCTGCTTCATGGGGTGAATGTCTGGGGGATAGTGCGTGTGGATAGCAGTTGTGTGGCTGCATCAAGGATTGCGGCGGCGCACTCCCGTTTGGTAATCATCGGCAATGGCTGTTCGGTTCCATGCCCCACAATCGTGATTCGGTTGGTATCGGCCCCGAACCCTGCATTGGCTTCTGTTGCTGGGTTAGCAATCACCAGATCGCAGTTCTTTTCCATCAGCTTGGCTTGCGCCGATTCTATCAGCCCTTCCGTCTCCAACGCAAAACCGATCAACACTTGTTCGGCACGTTTCCGTTCCCCAACCCCCCGCAGAATATCGCGCGTGGGGCGCAGCTGAATCAGCATTTCTGCCTCGGTCATTTGCCGGCGTTTCAGTTTCTGTTGTGCGGTGTGTGTTGGGGTGAAATCGGCAACGGCAGCTGCGGCGATAATGATGTCGGCTTCATCGCTACAGGCATCAACCGCTGCGGCCATTTGTTCGGCAGTCATAACGTGCACAACATCCACGCCCGTTGGTTGTGGTAGCGATGTTGGGCCGCTAATCAACGTCACCCGCGCACCACGGTCGCGTGCTTCTTCGGCCAGCGCGTAGCCCATTTTCCCGGATGAATGATTGGCGATAAAACGGACTGGATCAATCGGTTCGTGGGTGGGGCCGGCAGTGATAAGTACCCGCCGGGATTGCAGCGAAGCAGACCGCGCAAAGTATGCAGCAAGATGATCGGCAATCTGGATAGGCTCGGCCATTCTGCCGGGCCCAATTAGTCCGCTTGCAAGCTCCCCTTCCCCAACAGGAATCACCTCGGCACCGAATGAGCGCAAGGTCTCAAGGTTGCGCGCAAGCGCGGGGTAGCGGTACATATCGGTATCCATCGCTGGGGCAACAAACAGCTTGCCGCGTAGTGCAGTTGCAATCACTGTCAGTGCGTTGTCGCTGATCCCTGCGGCCAATTTGGCAATCGTGGAAGCGGTGGCGGGTGCAATCACCATGGCATCGGCCCATAGCCCCCAATCAATATGCCACGAACCGCTTGCGGGCTCATCGCCTGGTGCTGGAAACATGTTGAGCGCGACGGGATACTTGGCAAGGGAGGCAAAGGTGAGTGGGGCGATGAAGTGAGAGGCGGCGGGGGTCATCGCGACCCTGATAGTAGTGCCGCGTCCAACCAGTTCTCGCGCAAGAATTGCTGCTTTGTATGCTGCGATGCTGCCGGTTACCCCGATGATGATGTTCTTGCCGATCAGTGCTTTAACCTCATGGTATGAACGAATTGGCGCGAAGATATGAAAAGAGAAAACGTGTTCGTATGGTTGCTCTTGCTACGAGTGTAATTTTTTTGAACTGCCTACCGAAGAAGGCCACATCATCAACCATCTTTTCTGCTATCGAAGCGCACCGTGGTGGGCGGGATAGCACGATGTCTGCCAACTGAAAAACAGCGAGCGGAAGCAGCAACCAAGTGGCTGCTGCTTCCGCTCTGCTACCAGAGAGAGAAGCTTTCACGGAGATGTTCTACTGCTGCTCTCTTTCTACTTCGTGGGCTTAGTGAACAACGATTGTTAGCGTGGCGGTGTTGTTCGATTCCACCGATTCGGCCACGGCATTTGGATCATCGGCATTGAAGGTGAACGTGTTGGGGCCAAGGCTTAGTTCAACGTCGCTGCTTACAACACCGACCCCTCCGGCCGATAGCGAAAGCGTTGATGGAGAGAGAGGAAAACTTGGCGACATGGAGTTGGTGAACGGCCCGCTGCTATTGGCAACGCAGAGTACTTCCCAGCGAAGCTGAAAGATGTACTTCCCGCCCGATTCCCCTTTTGCTTCCGAGCGATCAACGTGGATGGTTGTGCCGGGGCGGCCATTGCGTGCGTAGTTGTCGCGCCCCATCACATACACTTTGCGCACCAAGATGTCTGGCTTCAGTGCTGGCAGTTTTACTTCGGGGCGGCTGATCTCAGTGGTGGTTTGTGCTGTTGCTGCTGTGCCCAGTGTAAGGGTTGCTGCAAGAATCATCAGCCCGTGTTTCATCAGGTTCTTTATCGTGTTCATTGATTTGTTCCTTGTTCAGTGTTGTTGTGTTGTTTGCTGGTGGTTGGCTACATCGGGGGAACTGTTGTTGTTCCCCCGATGCCGCTTCAGTGGCGAGATTGCGCTCCTCCTCCGATACGCAGTTCGCCGTGATTACTCTTCCCCTCTCTCCCTCTGCTGTGCTTTGTCTGCTTGTGTTCGTGTGGTGGTTTCCTGTGCCTCTCTTTCCGTCAGGTTACGGCACAACGCTTAGTGTGAAATCGCAGCGGTTGTTTCCTTCGTTGATTTCGGCAATGGCTGCTCCGCTATCCAGAATAATGGTGATGGTATGGATTCCTGCTGTTGCGTAAATCTTTGCTTTGATTGGAACCATTGCGCCTGCCGGAACCATGATGGATCCTGGGGTCACGGGTGCTGGCGCGCCATCAATCAAAATCTGATTGACGAACACTGCGGTGTTGATTGCCCCCGTGTTCCGCACGTTCACGTTTACTGTGTAGCCGTAGCGTGGTGGGCCAGCAAGCATTCCGTCGGCATCGGCAATGCGCATATTTACGTCGGTTCCGCATCCAACCGTGCGCAGCGATGCCGGCACCCCCGCGATTGATACTCTGCCAAAGTTGATTTCCGGTTGAGCGTATGCTGTGGCCGCAAGGATTACCGTTGCTACCAAGGCCATTGCCAGCGTTGTCATGATCTTCTTCATTGCTCTTCTCCTGTTCGTACTGTTGATGTTGGTTAGTTGTTGTGCTTGCTTTCGCCCCTCCTATTCCCCGCGCTCTTGTTGCAATTCACAATGCAAACTTGCACCCGTGCGGCAGGGGATTGCCAGCCCAGTTGTGGCAACGGCAGAAACAAACAAGGGAACGGCGCAACACGCAAAGGGAACGGCGATGCGAACCGGAGAAATGGAGTGAGATCAATAAAAAAAGCCGGATGAAGCACAATGCTTCATCCGGCTTTTAATGTGGCTTTCGTAGGGCCTTCTATCGGGTCAGTATTTCACCGAGCAACCGTAGGGCTGCGTAATGCCGACGCTAACCGGCTGGCCGCTCATGGATTCGTCCAATGCTTGGCCAACGTAGTTGGTGGCGTTGGGAACATCCTCAGGGTCTGCCGAGCGGATGTTATCAATGGCCCCTTGATAGATGACGGTTTGATCTGGGGCAACAACAAACATGTGGGGGGTGGTGCGTGCGCCGTACATCTTCCCGACGGCCCCGTCTTCATCAATCAACACTGCTGTTGGCGATGCCCCTTTTTCTGCCATTTGTGCAAGCGCTTGCTCCGGTGTTGAGTGGCCTTGCTTCCCCGGTGCCGATGAGATAATCGAAAGCCATATCACCCCTTTGTCGGTGTACTTCTTCTGAAGGCTTTGCATATTCTTGCTGTTGTAGTGCTTCTGCACAAATGGGCAGCCGTGGTTTAGCCATTCAATCACCACATACTTGCCAGCATAATCGCTCAGTTTGTGGGGTTGCCCTTCTGCATCAACAAGGGTGAAATCTTGAGCTTTGGGAGCTGGGTTTTCGGGCAAACCACTGGCCCAAAGATTGGCCAACGGAAACAGAATTGTGGCACACAACGCCAGTGCCAACAATGGGAGAAACGTGCGTTTGTTCATGGTTGTTTAGGAGCGGTTTTGGGAAACGTTTATGAGTGAATCAGGTGTGCCGCAGCCCAATGGCGGCACGCTTGAAGATGTTGCTGGATTGGCTTGCCGCCAGCTCATCATAGTGCTACGGCAACGCCCTGCTTGCTTACTCCACCGCTGGCAGCGGCAGATCAAGTTCGATTGCGCGGTGCTTGCCAATCACCAACACACCCCGCAACCGGGTGGCATCTTTGTTGGGGAATGGTGAGGCCGGAAGCATCAGCACAAGGCCGTTGCCATCGGGGGTTGCCGATTGCTGGCCGGAGTGATCTATCACCCCTTCCTCGGCGGCAAAAAACCATGCGTTCTCGGTATCAGTTTGGATAGGAACAAGAAGCTGAAGCCCCTGCGAAGTCCGTTGTACGCTGGCTCCGCTAATCGTTTCGGTGCTTGCCGGAACCAGTGCTGCGCTTTCTTGGAACTGCTGGCTCCACTCCGTTTCACTGCTGGCATCGGCCACCGGAATCGCCAACTCCAACTTCCCTTTTCCGGGGATGCAAACATCTTGGCAAGCAAGCAGTTCCACCGTTGCCCCAATCGTTAGCGTTGGTGTGGTGATGGTTGCTGGCGGGGTGAGCGTTGCCATCAACAGCACCTGGCCCTCGTAGCCGTAGCAGACCTCGGGGGGATCGCCAAATAGGTGAGGTTGCGGCCATTCAAGATTGCTGATGGTGCATCCTTCGGGGAGCATCCAATCAACAGCGGTGGCCAAGCCTGCATCCCCCGGGTTTTTCCAGTAGATGTGCCAGCTTGAATCCATTTGCAGCCGCACGGCAATGCGAAGCGGTTGCCCCGGTTGCACCGCCGTTTGTTGGGCAACAATCTGGGCATCAATATGCTTTGCAATCCGCGTCACCTTCCCCGCCGCAAGCAATGAACCGGGAAGAAGAATCAGAAGCAGAAGAATAAGCAGGCGCATGGTCTGTTGTGAAGTAAATGAATGGTATAAACAGGCAGCATGGTGACGAACCGCGCCAGCCGGAAAGTGTAGTGATCGCACCGCCGTTTTCTCACTCTCTTTCTCCCTCTGTCCCATTTATCCCCCCAAGCATTTATACAGCCACCATTGTGGGGCCACCGGTTGCAGCATCACGTAGTTCTGGCTTGAGATGTTCGGCAAGGCCAGCGGCGTGTTGGCGTGCAGGTATCCGTAAGAACTTCGCCCCACACTCCCCCCCACAAACAGCAGCACCCCGGGGTGTGTGCTGTCGCGCTCAATTTTCTGGATTCCAACCTGCTCGCGAAGCTCCTGAACAGCAGTGCGGCTTAGGCGGTACATGGTCAGTTCTTGCGGGGTGATGTCGTCGTCAAGTTCGCGGTACTCGTCAATCTTGCTGAAGTCAAAATCGCGTAGGATGAAGCTGCCCCACTGCTGGCTTTTGGCAAGCCGCTGGGCAACGGTGGATGCTGCGGCAAGGTGGTCGCGCAGAAGCTCGGCAAGGACGCGATCGGGAAGAAGCAACCGAAGAAGATCATCGCGCAGAATGCGGTCGTAATCGGAACGGACATCGAACGTGCGGATGGATTCCTCAATCTGGTGTCGCTGGGCAAGCGTGGGGAATCGGGCCATCACTTCAATCTTCCAGATGGAGTCGCAGATGCAGGTGAAGTAGATGTTTTCCGCCCCCTCCCACGACTCCACTGTCACCCATGCAGCCACCCGTATCACCCCGTTCTCCGATGGCAAATGGAGTATCGAATCAATCGTCATCCGCGCATCGTGATAGACGGCCCCTTTGAACCGAACCGGGCTGGTTCGCGCCAGCGTTCCGGCAAGCCGTGGGCGGAACGCGGAACGGTTGATGCTATCAAGGGGGGAAGCAGTTTGGGTGATGAAAACGTTCAGAAGTTCCTGCAACGAAGCAGTTGGCGGAAGCTCCTGGGCGCACGCTACGGAAGCACCACAGCCCAGGAGAAGGGTCAGCAAAAAATGAAAATAAAAACGTTGCACAGGTTGTATGTTTGTCCCCTGCAGGAAGGGTATTCGTGTCGGTAATCGGCATTGCTTCAGCTGCCTTGCACCCAAGCAAGATACAACCGCTTCGGTTGGAAGCACCTTCTTCTGGATACTGTTGCTTTCCTAAAAAATGATTCAGAACTCCACCAAACTGCAAGGGGCCGCCAAGCTATTTAGTAGCCTGCTGCGGGCTGCACTACTTGCGCCGCTGGTGGCTGCAACAGTGTTTGTGCTGGCCTGGTACAGCCACAATCCGCTTGGTGGCGTTGGCGAATCCTTGGGTCTATTTGGGGCAATGTTCTTGGTGATGCTGGCCATTACGGTGGTGCTGACGTTAGCGCTGTTGTTATCGGGGGAGATAGTGCGCCGTGTTATCCCTTCAATGGCCATTCACACGGTGTGGCGCGCATTGCTGTTTGGGGTTGTCGGGGGGGCGATTGCTGGGGGTGTGCTTGCGCTGCTGCTTCAGTGGCTGCATTCGGGAAGTGAGGTTTTCAGTGTGGCAATGGTAAGCTGCATCGTTGGGGGGATTGTAACGGGGTTGACCGCCGAAGCGGCACTGTAATCGTATTCCAATCGCAAAAAATCACCCTACCAACTCACCCAGTTGGATGAACTGTGGCCAGCACAGCCAGTGTAGATTGCATCCGTTGCTGGCGATGGCCGCCGCGGACAAAACTATTCGGTGGCAAAACCATTCGGTGACAAAACCCGTACCGACGTAGGCGAGAAAACGGAGAGTGCCTCGTTTGCAAATAATTCCGTAAATCGTAAAGCCTGTTCCGTAACTAAATCCTTAACACGGAGAAAATCAACCTAATGAACCGAATCAACACAACCGCACGCATTGCCATGGCAATGCTGGCCGCAGGACTAACCTTTGGAGTAGTTGGCTGCGGCGACGACACAACCGAGCCAACCTCGTTGGCAAAAACAATCATGGGCGACACCGCCGATGTTGGTAACGGCAAAGCAATGTCGTGGCTGAAATTGGACGATGCTGGCAAGCCAACCTCCATCGGCATCACATTCACCGAGGCGGCACTGGACAGCCTTCCAACCAACCCGTTCCCACCAACGGAGTGGGTGCTGACGCTTCCTACCGAGGCATCGGTCACGGCCTACAACCACATCGGGCTTGATTGGAATGCGCAGGGGCATGAACCAATGAGCATTTACACGATTCCGCATTTCGACATGCACTTCTACCAGATTACCACAGCCGAGCGTGCAGCAATCACCCCAGCCGATAGCCTTACCGGGTACATCCAGCCGGGTGCCGACTACATTGCCAAGGATTACATCCTGCCACCGGGCATTGTTCCAGGAATGGGGTTCCATGCTGTTGACAGCACCGCCCACGAACTTCATGGCCACACCTTCGACAAAACATTCATCTACGGCTACTTCAAAGGGAACATGATTTTTGGCGAGCCGATGATCACCCGGGCTTACTTGCTGACAAAACCAGATTTCTCCGAAACCCTGAAAGTGCCAGCAAAATATCCAGTCACCGGTAAGTACTACGCCACCAAGTACAGCATCAAGTACGATGCTGCCAAGAAGGAGTACAACGTCTCCCTTGATGGCCTGACGATGCGGTAATCCCACAGCACAAAGCAGCAGATACCATTCGCCAACAGCGGCGCACCACGCTCGGTGCGCCGCTGTTTTTTTTTTTCACTTATCGAATATTGCCACAGAAGAAACAACGCAAAACCTCTGCCTCTTGCCCCCCTCTCCGCCAACTACTATCGCTTTTTCCCTACTCGCCATGCGGAGAGGGGCTGGGGGTGAGGTCTCCGGCAACGGGGTGCACCGCTGAGTACTTCCTGCGTAGTTAATGAGTACCCCGCTCCCCTTTGGTTGCTGGTAAGTTTGTTCCCGTAACTACTGCTTCGGCAAACGGCATGGTGCGCACAGCCAACCGAACCAGCAAGCAAGAACAGACAATCAAACAGAGAGTGCGAGGAACAGATGCAAACCAGACAAACGGCGGTGGCTGTGTTGGCAACCTTGCTGATGATGGGATTGCTATCCACCGGAATCACCACCAACCACTTGCACGCCCAGACGATTGCTTGGGATGTGATGGGTGCCGGCGGCGGGATCGGCGACCGCAACGGAACCCAAGCGATCTCGGCAACCGTTGGGCAACCAATCGTTGGGCCAACCGTTGGCAACCGTAACGCAATCCAGCAAGGTTTCTGGCTGCCGATTGCCCGCACCTCATCAGTGAGTGAGCAATCCAGAAACGAAGCCACAGCAAGATTGACCAACTATCCCAATCCTTTTGCTGGCTCCACCACCATCCATTTTCGGCTGCCCGCTTCCGGTACGGTTCGGCTTCGGGTGGTTGATCTGATGGGGCGCGAAGTCCGAACCATCGCCAACCAAGCGATGGAGACAGGAGAGCATTCCATCGCCTGGGATGCCCGCGACGGCACGAACCAGCCGGTAGCCGCCGGCCACTACATCTGCCGATTGGAGTTCCAGCCAACGGCATCGCTCACCGGCGGAACCACAACGCACACAACGATGATGCACGTGCATCAGTAAAGCCAAGAACAACCAGCGGAGAATCCAACAGCCCAGCGTTCCAACAATGCTGGACGGCCATCCCTTTGTTCTGGCACGAACGATTGGGCCACGAACCCGATCTGCAAATCGCTACTTCCCGATAATCAATCACACGTAACCGAACACAGCTATGAACCGCTTCACAGGACGTTCCCGTGGTGTTCGCAGAATACTTTCAGCAACTGCGGTATTTCTGCTGGGCACCGGCCTTGCGTTGGCCCAAACACCCACCACTATCAGCTACCAGGGGCTTGTCACCGATAACGCCGGAACCGCTCCGGTCCCCGATGGCAACTACCAAATGACCTTCCGGCTCTACGCCGCACCAACCGGCGGCACGCCGCTTTGGGAGGAAACACAACCCACGCAAATCTTGCGCGGATTGTTCAAAACCTATCTGGGCTCCGTTACCCCGTTTGCTGGCTCCA
>JADZEY010000109.1 GCA_020850315.1 Armatimonadota bacterium
GGGGTGTTGGCAAGCTCCACAATGGGGCCACTGGAATCGGCAAGGCGTTGGCGCAGCGCGGCGGTTTGTTGGGCGTTCAGCCCGGCAGTAGCGGCCACCCGCTGGGCATCGGCATCGTTGGCGATAATGTACAGCCGTTTGCCGATGTATTTCTCGTAGATATAACCCAGCAGCCGCGCCAATTTTTTTTTGACGGGGCGGCGCACAATGGTGTCAACAATCTGGTGAATCAGGTCGTCGCGTAGGGGAAGTTGGTTGATGGGGTCGGGGTGGTGGCCATCCAACGATTGGAACACGCCGCCGTTGTAGGCATCGGCAAACTGTGCAAACAGGCTTTTTTCCCCATGGGAGATGTTGCGCCAGACGGTGTTTTGCTTGGCAAGATTCGGTTTATCCATCAGTGCGCGGTAGTACAAGTCCGATAATGGTTTCTCGTTACCGTTCACAAGGATGTTATTATCCTCGGCAAACCGGAAGATGATGAAGCGATCAATCAGGCGTTGGATGATGTGGTTCAGGGTCATCTCATCGCGGTCGCGGTGTTCCGGTTTGGCGGTGATGCCCATAATTGTGTAGGCAGTTCGGGGGCGGCCCTGCTGTTTGGGTTGTGGAAGCTCGGTGGGGTTAGCAATCAGCACCGATCCAAGAGCTTTCCGGAGTTGGTTGAACTCCTTCACCCAGGCATCAATTTCTGCTTCGTCCACCCGTTTGCGCCATAATTCTTCGGCGGTATGGATCCACGCACCGGAGGTAACGGCGGCGTTACCAATCAGGCGTTTCAGTTCCAGAAAAACGCTGGTTTCGGTGCGGTCGTCATCGGCAAGGAATTCTTCGGCGCGGTACTCGGCAATGGTTTCGTTGCGGAACAGCAGTTCCCAGTTATCGAAATCGGTGATGATGGCAAGGTTGTTGTCATCCAGCAACATGTGCGATGTAGAGCGGTGGCGTAACTGCGTAAGGTTGCTGCTTGCGCCATGTAGTGCAATGTAATGGGTGGGGGCAAGGCGCAGGCTTGGCGTTGGCATGGTAATGGCTAACGGCGAAAGGTTCTGCCAGCCAAGCAGTTGGAACGTTGGGTTAAGAAATTGTTGCCAGATAAGCTCGGTACTAAGCCCGGCAAAGGTTCCTTGAATTTTGTGGTCGCGCAGTGTGTTCAGCAGGTATTGGAGTGTCATGAGGAAGAACTGTTCGGTATCTGTTCAAGGTTAGTGCTACGTAGTTGGGCAAATGTACGGAATTCAGAAACCGAGGTATAGCATCCATCGAAGAAGCCCTTAAAGTCTTCTTTCTATGCTCCATTCTTGATTGTCCCTTATCTTGGCATCATGGTGGAACACGTTTCATTTACAGTATTGGATATTGTGAACCTGTGGAAGCAGGAGGCAATTTCAAACCGGTTCAATCGGTACGATCCCGGCCAAGTAGCCGCACGGTTTTTGTTGCCGACGTTAGTATCGGGGTGCGGTTATCCGTTGCTTCGGTTCTACGACCCAGCGCAGATGGAGGTGGCACGAACCGAGTACAACAGCAGCACCGGTTGCGAGAATTATTCACTATTGCCGGAACTATGGCAATCGCTGAACCAGCGGAAGCCGTTGCAGTTGCGTGAGGATTTGTTCGTTGTGGTGATGCGGGGATCGTTATACCCTGAGGATCATGGGCCGGAGATAAAGCGGGCGGTGCAGCTTTCGGCATCGCACCCATGCGCAACGGTTATTGCCACCTCCTACGAGCGGAGCGATGTTTTTGTAAACGGGGAGCTGGTGTTGCAGTATGGAGTCCGCGATTGGGAACACCGCACCGAAGAACTGTTATCGCTGTTCCGCCCTGCCGAAGGAAAAGGAACCCTTCCTACGCCTGTATGCGAAGCCGAACAAGAACGTCGGGTGATGGAGATTGTGGAGACCAGTTACCGCTGCATTGCTGAAGCGTTCAGCAGCGGTGAAGTCCAGCGGGTGCTTCATAAAAATCCTAAAAAAGAAAGTTCGATGGTAGCGGCAGCGCAGACGGTGGGGTACTTGCTGCTGCTGCGTGCTTCCGAGGAAACCTATCCGTTCGAGCGGAATTTACTTCGCCGATTCCATTGGGCGTACTCTGGCGACGGACGCGAAGCCTACGGCGATGTTGGGCTTGCAGGGGTGATCTGGGCAGACATCAACCGGGCAATCCGATTGATGAGTGAAGGGGAGATTTTCTACACCTATCTGGGGTATAAATTCCCCGATAGCGAGTTGCGCCACAAGCTGTGGAGCATGGGGCAGATGATTGATAACGAAGTGGTGCAGCCAGCCTTAGAGGCTATCGTGACTGAACGATTAGGAATGTTGCGTGGGGAGCATATTGGCCCAGCATTAGGGCGGTTACTGCACAAGGCACGCCATGCTGATACCGCTACAACCAATGGCATACCCACCGAACGACCTTCTATTGTACTAACCCACAACGGAGAGCAGAGGCCGGTGACGATAGAAGAACTGCAAGATTTTTTGAACAACGTAATGAAGGAGCAGGCCGAACCAGCGTTTGCTGCAGAGGATACCGAGGCCCTCTCCAAGGCGATTGCAACTGTTAGGCAATGCAGTATTAAGGAACATCACACTGGCGGGCCAGTAAGGATTGCACAAGCCGCCCAGATACTGCTGGCATTTCTATCACGTGCGCAAAACATGCAGGCGGATGTACTGGCCGCAACACAACTTGCACAAGGAGGGTTTTTGTTTGTTAACGAACCAATCGGCAGCACAACCCCTTTGTTGATAGATCGTGCAAAATCACCCGATGGTCCATATTGGGCATTATGCGAAGCAGGAATGCTTGGTGGAAACTATCAACATCCCGAAGACGCAGAAGCGGCAGAAATAGCCTTGAACATTCTGAACCTTCTCCATGCCGACCGTAGCCTTCGGTATCCGAAACTGCTTGAGTCAGTGAAACTGCGACGCTATGTTGGCAAGTGGCTGCATACTGGTTAGTGGCCGTTCAAAGGCTCCTTCCTTTGCCCTCTCTTCATCCTTTCTCCTTTCTCCTTTCTCCTTCCTCCTTCATTCCCACGTCACTTCCAGCAACGTTCCCGCGCCGGGGCGTAGCTGGACTTGGATAGTCCCGGTTGGCGTGGTTGTTTGGTCCAATGGCGGCGGAAGGGGAATGCCGGAGCGGGATGGAGTGAGATCAGGATTGATCTGGCGAACGCGAACCATGCGCCCGGCTGGGTTGCCGCTGCGGGAAGGGATGTTCAGCTTCAGCGTGATGACCCGATCCTCGGTTAAAGCTCGCATTGCCGCAATCCGCTCCGGCGCAATCCCCTCATCATCGGCTGCGGCCTCGAACGTCCGGCGGTTCACCACGTAGATGAAATTGGTGTCGCGCCACGGGTTGCGGCGGTTCAGTAGCGGGTCGAACAACCCAAGCTCCACGTAGGTTTCGTGCGGCGCGTCCGGCTGGCCGGTGCGTGGATCCGCAGCGGTGACTTCTGTGATGATTTCATTGCTGGGAATCGGTCGGGGACGAAGGTCATCGTTATCAAACCCGGGCCATTTGACGGTGTGGTGGATGCTGTATCCATCGCGCCACCGAAGCCGCATCATTGCTGGGGTTAGTTTCTGCAGGTGCGCATGGATTGCTTTCAGTTCGCGGCTGCTGTTTCGCCATCCTAAATAGATATTTGGAACCCGCCGCACCGTCCCGTTCGGTTCGCGGAAGGGATACTCAAGGCGATTCTGCACGGTGTCGGCAGTGGTGGGGCCAACCGCGCCGATGTCGTTCATTCGGGTCCAGCGCTCATCATCTCCCCACGATTGCATCAGCGGGTTGGATCCCGCCCACCACCACACAATCCCGCGTGTTCCGTAGGCCAATCCCATGTTCACCAATGCCCGAAGTTCGGCGGGTTCCGGTGCGTGGCCGGCCAGCGTGTCTGTCACCATCACACCACTCACTTTTTTCCCGCGAATCCAGAGTGAGTAGTAGCTGCTTGGCAGCTGGATCAGCCGCCTTCCTGTGCGGCGCGATAGCTGCGCACCACGCCCCAAACTGAGCGCGGCCCCCCGATCCAAAAGCCACGGAAGTTTCCCCGGATTGTACTGGCCAAAGTAGTAGCGTTGGGTGATCCCGGCGTTGTCCCGCACCCCCTGTGGGTCCAGCGTCAGCTCAGGAACCTTAAACCGCCCGCCGTTGTGTTCCTGGATGGAGGGGATAAGGTTGTGGCGAACGTCCAACAGCGTTGGGATGTTGGTGAACGGAAACCGCCACGCGCCATCGAACAGCGCAGAAGTGTCGTGAGGGCTGGTGATGTAGGTCTCCACAAAAATTTCATCCTGCCCCCCCTTCATCCCAAATGCCGGGTGCATCAGGTCAATGGTGATTGCGGGGAGATTGCGCTGGCGCGACACCGCACGACGCTTGCTTTGGCAGAACGTCCCCCGAATCATCCGATCCAACGCAATCGCCCCGGCGTACTCTGCCGGCGCAGGTTCGTCGGTTGTTTGCAAACGGAGAATGGAGTTCCGCAGCGGCCCTGTTGTTTTTTTGGGGCTTCCCCGAAGGATGTGGCGCGCAAGCCGTAGCAGCTCCCGTCGGTACGCCACCGCTTCGGAGCCTTCGCCAAGCATCAGCTCCCCAATCGAGTCCCGAATCGCCACGCTTCGCAGCGCGACGGCCTCGCCCCCCACATAGCGGACGCGGATGTCGAACCGCTGCGAGCCGTTGCGGCTATCCAACGGCCCTGCTATCCCTTCCGGCGAACGGACCAAATCAATCGGAAGCGAGACCACACGGTAGCGGTGGAATGATTGGCCACGGCGTGGCAGCAACGAATCTTTGGTGAAGGTTATGGTGGTGAACAACTGCGCCGTGTCCCGTTGGGCGCGTTGTGGTTGGTTGGCGGCATCCACGTACTGCGTCCCTTCGGGGATTTCGTTCCACAACTCAACAGCAATCAGCGGTGTGGTTGGCGCAACCTTGCTGTTGGCCGCGCTGCTGAACAGATGCGCCGTCAGGGCAATGAAATAGCGATTGGATAGTGCGTCATCGTGGCGAAGTGTGGTGAAGGCATCGCTGTTCTGGATTCGCTCGTCATCCGGCGACCACTGCCCCGGCGTGGGGTCGAAACGGAAAATTTTATCGGGGGTGATCCCGTAGGCAATCCCCGAAGCAACAATCCCGGTGTCGGAGGAAGGGTGATAGACCATCTCGCGCGGGGAGTTGGAAGCGGAGTCGCGGTAGAAACGATTGAAGAGGGTATCGCTGGCGGGCGCGATGTTTGTGAAGACGCTTCGCCAACCGGGAACCTCGGCGGAATCGAACGGGAAGAAGACGACTTGGCGGCCATATCCAGCTTGGTACAGCGGGATGTAGGGCGCGCCCCCCAACAGCACCAGCCGCTGGTTGCTGGCGCGGCGGCGGCTGTCGGCAAGCGGGGCAAGCTCCTCCCACCGTTCAATGCTGATCCAGGGGATTGGAACCCCCATCGCCCGGGTGAAATCCCACATTCCATCAATCGCTTCCCCACCGGGCGGGCGCACCCCGTAGTAGTAGGCTCCAATCATAAACTCCCGCTCCCCCAAGCCGTAGCTGGGGCGAATCGGCGGAACAGAATCGGCGGGCTGGGCAATGGCCAACACCGGAACAAGAAGCAGAAGGAAGAGAATGGAGAGGTTCAGCATGGGACGTTTTCCCGATTATGGTATCCGTGGAATCGCGCTACTCACTCCTCGACCATTGCCTTCAATCGTTCGGCTTCAACGTGCTTCCCTTGTGCAATCAGTGCTTCGCGGAGGAAGTCGCCGATCTCTTCATCCTCTGGCATTGCAGCGTAGCCGCGCCGCAGCACCGATTCGGCGGCGGCGGCATCGCCTTCGGCCAGCAGCCCGCGCCCAACGGCCACGATTGCCGAGCGTAGCCGGAACTCGAAATCCTCCCGCACGGCCTCGAAGAACGAATCATAGAGTGAGGGGAAGGGGACATCGCCGTGAGCCACCTCTAACACTTGGCGAAGCAGCGGGTAGGCCTGCACCAACAAGCGTTGGCGCAACGCAGCAATCGTGCGGCGAAGCAGCGCGTCGGCTTGCAGCAGATCAACCTCAACGCGCTCCAAGTTCAGCACTGGCGTTTCCCCGCCGGTGATAATCGCATCGGTTCCGATAGCTTCGCGCAGGCGGGCAATCGTCATGTTCCGTTTTTTTCGCGCAAGCTCCATGTCATCGCCATCGTCATCGCCGCCGGCAAGCTGAACGAACTCACGGTGGGTAAGCCTTCGGTCAATCATCAGGTCGGCAACCATCAGGGCCAGCACCAGTTTGATTCTTCCACCACGGAGCGGTGTCATCCCACCATCCTCCCCCTCCACCGCAATTTTTCCGATCATGGAGATTTTCAGGCGGCGTGCGTCGTTGTTCCGCACCGACTCCATCTGCTTCTCAATCTGAAGTATCTGTTTCTGGATTGCCTGATTCTGGTTGGCTGGCAGCAGGTGGCCAAGCCGATCGAACAATGGGCGCGCAAACTTCACCAACTGATGCTGGCAAAGCCAGGCGATTGCCGATTGGATCCCCCCCGCCACCGATTGTTGGATTGTGGTGTCGTCCGGTGCAAGCTGCTGGGCAAGCCGCGCACTGCTGGTGATCGCAAGCAGGTCGTACAGCCGGGTGATCGGTTTCCGCAGAAGCTGGCACAGCCCCTCAAGGATTGCTGCGCGATTGTGTGGTTGGGCTGGGTTTGCCAACGCCGTGGCGGCGGCCCCCAACGCTTCCCAGGCTTCGCGGGTGATGATTAACTGCGGCGGCCATTCTTCTTGGAAGTGTGTTGCTGCCAGCGTCCAATCGCCGCGGGCAACGCCAACCAACGCGTTGGGAATGGGATAGTGAAGCCCTTGCAGCGCGTGCTGCGCCAGTGTTGCGGCCCACTGCGGCTCCATCCGTAGCAGCCCGATTGCCAATCCCCACTGGGCAAAATTACGGCGGTCGTGCGGCTCAATCGGGATTGGGGTGTGGTCGCACAAGCGGTGGAAGGTGTTGGCGATGCTTGGCAGCGGTTCGTCGCTAATCGCAGCAATCGCCATCAGGCGATCCATGGAGCAATGCAACGCCGTGTGCCACTCCCCTTGTTCGCTGTAGATCCGAATCGCCTCCTCGGTTCGCGCCAGCACTTCCCGCAGCTGGCCAATGTGCGCCAAAAAGCTGATCCGCCGAATGTGAAACCGCTCCCGTTCATGGTGTGTGCCGGGGCCTTCCAGCAATGCAAACATCTCCATCCGGTTGGCCAGCTCTTCGGGGGTGGAGTAAAGCGCGAGGAAGGTGGGGAAGATGCGGACGCGGATGGAGGTTTTCGTTTCCTCGCTGAGCTCGCTGGTGTCTATCAGCGTTTGGATCAACGTGGTGCAGCTTCGCATCAATGCCGAATCGGCAACGCTGGTGGCCTGGTTGGCAACCACCGCGAAGGCATTTTGGAAGGAGGGCGTTGCCACAACAGCCGGGTGATGTTGGGAGATGTGATAGACCTCATCCCAGACCATGGCCATTGCTTCGGCATCATGGCGGGAGTTCAGATAGTACATCAACACATCCAACCGCACCGTTGGCTCGGTTGGATGTTCGGTAGTAATCTGGTAGAGCTTTCCAGCCGCAGCATGGAACTCGGCATCGAACCGCTGGTGCGTCAGCGAAACACGATGCAGCAGAAGGTTCCGCTCCCACCGCATCCGCAATGCTGGGTCGAACGAATGGCTGCAATGGTTGGCAATCGCTTCGGCGGTTTCCAGTGCCTTCACCCCTGATTCAGCATCCTGCACCCCGTTGAACATCCAGGCGATGTAGCGGGCACGCTCGGCAACGGCAAACATCCGCTCGGACGAGAGCGTGCAGCGGCTGATTGTTTGGCCAAGCAACACCAACGGAAGCAAAGAATAGAGGGGAACCACCGACTGCAACAACGGGATCAACACATCGGGATCGGGGGAGGAGGATTCCACAAGATGCCGATGGAGCAACGTGTGGGTGAACGCCACCAGCGGGGCAGCGCTGGCGGGATAGGTAGTGTGGGAAGTATCACCCCGTGGCGGAACCCCAGCCACCGGGCGCACCGATACCGACGTTGCAGCAATAATCCCTTTTTGGGTTAGCTCGTGCAAGATAGAGTCAGAATCGCCAAGCAGTTGCTGGGCCGCCTCGTGCGCAAAAACTTCACCCAACCATGCCAACCGTTCGGCGGCGTGGCGTTCGGTTGGGGTAAGATGCAGCACCATCCCTTCGGCCAGCAGTGCGACGGTTTGCCGCAGCGTTGTTCGCAGCGTTTGCAGCGGTGCGGTGAAATCCCACACTCCATCCCCCCTTTTCTGCAACGCTCCCGACTCGATAGCGGTGCGGAGGCAGGAACGGAGTGCCAGGGAGTTCCCCTGCGTAAGGTCATGCAGCAGGTCGGTTGTTTGGGAATCGGTGGCGGCACCGAACAACGCAAACCACAGCGCGCCGATTGCCGTTTGGTCCAACCGCTGAAGGTCTATCCGCTCCACCAAGTAGCGTTCCAAAATTGGGCGGACCCGAAGCTCGGCTGGGCGTGCAAGCGCAAGCACCGAAAGGGTTTCATCGGCCAATGCATCCAGCAGCGTGGCAAGTTCGCCAGCGGATTCGGGATCAATCAGGTGGATATCCTCCAGCACAAGCATTGCTGGGCGAAGCCGTCCAATCCGCCGCAACGCAGCAATCACCGCCGGGCGGGTTTCCTCCACCACGCCACGCAGCAACGTGATCCCCGCGCCGGATACGCCAATGGATTGCGCCAGCAACGGGCCAAGCTGGTTGCTCCCTTCTGGGTAAAACTTTGCGTGGATCACCGCCCCTCCGGCCTCCTCAATCTGCTTCATCGCTTCTTCTATCAATCGGCTTTTTCCAACCCCGGCTTCGGCCAGCACCAGCCCCGCACGCAGCCGCCCTGCTTCCGGCGTTGTTTGCCAGAAGCTGACCACACGGGCAAGTTCCGCATCCCGCCCAACAAACGGCAGAACGCCACGGCGCAGGAACTGATCCAGTATCGAAACATGATTCCCAGAAGACATGGGGGCAAGATAACGATGAATCCTATGCAGCATCATGCTTCAGCACGGAGATAATGGGGGTCTGGCATTGTCCATCCAAGCCTGCTCAACTTCCCCTGCCAGTCCCGGAACCTTGAGCTTGCTGATGATCGTTCCCAATCGCCCCTGACCGGGACTTGCGCTTGCATCGTTGTTGAACAATGGCAGCCAGCCTTTGGGCACGGCAGCACCAACCGCCGGACAGTTGTTGGAGGTTGCCGGAACCTTTACTATCACAACCAACGCCCCGCTGGTAGCAGGGGACTTCATCAACTACATCATTCTTCCATAATCTGGAAGAACCTGCAAGTCCAAGACCAACACAACAACGCCCGTTCCAATCGCCTGGAACGGGCGTTGCTCTGTTGTAAAAGATTGATTCTCAACCCTTGCCATACCCTTGTTTTTCTGCAAATTTTCCGCGCTGCCATACTACAGCCTTTACGGCTCCCCTTCCTTTCACAATCCTGTCATGGAAAACTTAACAACCTCTTGCCGAGCCATACCGGCAATCCTGCTGTTGTTTGGCGCAATGCTAACTGCCACCGCCCAACCCCCCGGCTCAATGCCGATGACCGACATCTACGGCCACATGGGGATTGGAACCATCACCCCCGACAAATCCGCAATTCTGGACCTCTCCAGCACCACCGCCGGCTTCCTGATGCCACGGCTGACCAATGCCCAACGCAACGCCATCGTCAATCCTGCTACTGGGCTGATGATCTTCAACACCGACACGAAGACCATTGAGTTCAACATCGGCACAACCTTCGCGCCGATCTGGGATCCGGTGGTGACCGCCAGCAGCAGCGGACTGTTCTGGAGCCTGACGGGCAACGCTGCGACGAATCCAGCGGTGAACTTTATCGGGACTACCGACGCACAGCCGTTGGTGGTGCGCACCAGCAGCACCGAACGCCTTCGCGTTGCAACCACGGGTGAGGTTGGCATCGGCACAGCAGCACCAACCGCCGGACGGTTGTTGGAGGTTGCCGGAAGTGCCGGGGCAGCGAATGTGCGATTGGGATCAGCCAGCGGCGCGGCGAATGCCAGCGCGTGGGCACCAACCGCCAACGACGGCTTGGTGACCGCCGATGCCAACGGCGATCTGCTGAAACGGTCGGCAGGAGCAGTAGTTGGTTCGGTAGCATGGCTGAAGACCGGCAACGGCGGAGCGTTCACCGACGGAGTGGACAACCTGATGGGAACCACCAGCAACGCGCCGTTGAACGTGATTGTGAACGGAGCGCGGGCGATGCGGTTCGAGCCGAACGCCACCAGCGCGAACATCATCGGCGGGTTCAACGGCAACAGCGTGACGGCGGGGGCGGTGGGCGCAACCATTGCTGGCGGCGGTGCCACCAGTGCCACCAACAGCGTGACGGACGATTATGGAGTGGTTGGTGGCGGCCAAAACAACCGTGCTGGCAACAACACCGGAACGGCAAACGATGCCACGTCTGCAACGGTGGGGGGGGGCGCGAGCAACACGGCTTCGAATGGCTTTTCGACGGTGGGGGGGGGCGAGCACAACACGGCTTCGGAGGCCTATTCGACGGTGGGGGGGGGCGTGGACAACACGGCATCGGAACCCTTTTCGACGGTGGGGGGGGGGCAGCGCAACTCGGCTTCGGAGGCCTATTCGACGGTGGGAGGGGGCGTGGACAACACGGCATCGGGATCGCGTTCGGCGGTAGCCGGTGGCGAGAACAACAGGGCGTCGGCAACCTATTCGATGGTGGCGGGGGGTGTGAACAACACGGCTTCCGGCGATTTCTCCACCATCCCCGGTGGTAACGGCCTAACCCTGGATGCGGCTGCCGCCCGCAGCTTCGGATTCCACGCCAACAACAGCGGCGGAACACGCAACATGACCATCAGCACGCCAGATGTCGCCGTCTTCGGCAA
>JADZEY010000110.1 GCA_020850315.1 Armatimonadota bacterium
GATGCCACAATTACCGTTGCCCCCCAAACCCGCACCGCACGCTACGTTGCCCGCTGGTGCTGCATGACCGGCCCGGCAACCGCGGCCCATTTCCACCGAGCAGCACAAGGGGAAAGCGGCCCGGTTGTTCACGCGCTAACGATGAACACTGGCGATTCGGTGGTGGAAGGGGTATGGTCCGGATTAAGCGACCAAGATATCGCCGACATCCGCACCGGGAACATCTATCTGAACGTCCACACAGCCCAATATCCAAATGGTGAAATCCGTGGGCAGGTGATCCCCATTGCCGCGTTCACTGCTGCTGTTTCCTCCAAGAATGAGGTCCCCGAAACCTCCGCTTCGGCCGAAGGGACTGGCATTGTGATTGCGTTTGGCCAACAATCACAGGAGTTCCCACTGTTTGGCGAGTTTGTGGTTGAGGGGTTGACGGGAGACATTACCGCTGCCCATATCCATCGTGGAGCCATTGGTGCAAATGGAGGGGTCGCGTTTGATTTAGCCACAAGAACCTATCCAAATATGTGGTGGCTGGAATCAAGGATTTCCGATCCAACAAACCGGGCCGAATTGATTGCCGGACGGATGTACGCCAATTTCCACACCGCCCAGAATCAGAATGGCGAAGCACGCGGCCAGCTTGTTCCGGCACTGCTAAATTGGGATGCTATTTCGGCGGCTCCATTGGATCCCGTTACCGATCCCGTTACCGGGGAAGCTCCAAAATTGCTTTCAGCATTCGATCAGCAGGGGAATCGCCTGTTGTTCCACTGGAATGGCCGAAACAACGAGGAAAAGGTGAGACTGTTCAACCTGCTTGGCCACCAAGTAGCGGAAGCAACCCTAACCGATGGCACTGCTGCCATTAATGCAGCGTCCCTTCCGGCAGCCCCCTACTTTGCCCAGCTACTGGTTGAGGGAACCCCGGTAGCAGTTGGCAGGGTGATAGTGGCAACCGGAACAAAATGAGCCTGAACGTTTTCAGGAAAAGATGAAATGCGTGACTTCTTACCAGAGGGTGGCTCCAAGCGAACCACCCTCTGGTATTATTGGCCATCACCGGGCTTCCCTCAATATCAATCCGTGTAATCTTCCCCTAATTTTGATGCTGCTTTCGGGAAGTACCGTATTTTCTGCGGCACTGTTTGTTGCCGCATGAACACAACCCTCCAATCATTGAACGCCCGAATCCGGCTGATGCGCCCATCTCACTGGGTGAAAAATGCCTTCATCTTTGCCCCGCTGGTCTATGGCAAGGCACTGATGAACACCGACAGTGACCTTCGGGCCGTAATGGCATTTTTTGCCTTCTGCTTCGTTAGCTCCAGCGTCTATATTCTGAACGACATCGTTGACCGCAACGCGGATGCCCAACACCCAAAAAAGAAACATCGCCCGATTGCTTCAGGGGCGGTTAGTGTTGGATCGGCGATTGTTCAACTGGCGATGGTGGCGGCGGTGGCGGTGGTGCTGGCAGCGCAACTTCCGTGGCAGGCCGGGGCTTGCATTGGTATCTATGCCGCACTCAATCTTGGCTACTCTTTCGGGCTGAAGCACGTGGTGCTGTTGGATATTTTCATCATTGCGGCCGGCTTCATGCTCCGGGTACTGACTGGAGCCAAAGCTATTCAGGTTGATGTTTCCGAGTGGCTTATTATCTGTACACTGTTCCTTTCTCTCTTTCTTGGGGTTGCAAAACGGCGAAGTGAGCTTTCGCATCTTGGCCGTGGCGAAAGCCGAAAAGTGCTGGAAGATTACACCCCCGAACTGATTCGGGTGATCCTGAATGTCTCCGTCACCGGCTCGATCATGAGCTACACTCTGTACAGCGTCAGCGACCACACGCAGCAATTTTTTGGAACCGACAAATTTGTTTATACCGTCCCAATCGTGATGTACGGCATCTTCCGCTACTTGTACCTTGATGAAAAACGGCGCACTGCGGAAAACCCCGTTGCTGTGATTCTGCGTGACCCCTCACTGATTGCCACCGGAATTATTTGGACTCTGGTCTCGATTGCTCTTATCTATTGGGGGTGATGCGCGGCTGCCACCTGCGCCCCCCTTCACTACTCTGAACCTTATCAAAATGGCGAATCCAACTTTCAACTGCCTTGAGTGCATCGGCTACTGCTGCGCCATTTACGAACGCGTCAAGGTGACGAAGAAGGATATCCGCCGCCTTGCTCAGCATTTTCAGATCACCATTGCCCAGGCAAAGGAACAATTCACGAAAGCCTGGTCCCCACGCGAGCAGGTGCTGCGCCGCACTCCAGATCCAGTTTTTGGCGAATCGTGCATCTTTCAGGATCCGGTCAAACGGCTCTGTAGCATCTACGAAGCGCGCCCCGACACCTGCCGGGAATGGCCGTCGCATGGCGATGGCGGGTGCGTGTACTACGACGTGCTGAAGTTTGAGGAACACCAGCAAGGGGGGCGCGATTTTCTTCCGATCGTCACCTTCATCCAACTTCCCGAAACGCCCAACAGCTCCATGAAGAATCATGGCAAATAAGCATTCCGCCAATAAGAGCCTCCTCTTCTGCACAGCCATGCTGCTACTGTTTGCGCTGGTTTTCGCTGCCTGCAGCCGCGACGACGCGCCACGCCTTGACGATCAGGGGGAATCGGTGGAGCAAACAGCCGAAATGGAGATTGATGTTTCCACACCATCGTTTGGAATCATCAATATCTTGCGTGCCAGCGGCAATCGTGTGAAAGTGACTTCCAAGTCCGAGACTCCATTGTTTTCGGCAACAGGGTATCGAATTACTATCAACGGAATGCCAGCGGAGTTATACGAATTTGACGATGGCGCGGCCACTGCCCAAGCAGCAGCAAGCGTCAGCCCGGATGGAAAGACCATTGCAGGGAAGGAGATGCCAGACGGTGGAGGTCAGTTTTTCAAAACTGAAAAAACGATTGTAGTGTGCAATGCCCAAGACACAGCCACGGTTGCTGCGTTGGAGTTAGCCATTGGGAAGGCGTTTGCGGGAAGCAGGTAGGAAAGGGCAGAAATCTTTATGGCCATTTTTTTTCGTTATCGGCTTGCGCCGCCGGGGCATGGCCGTTGCTGGGGTTCGTAGCAGAAGCTGCGCCGTCATTAGCACATTGGCCCGACCCGTTGCAGTATCTCCCCAGCAACGCTTTCATCTCCTGGCGCTCTTCTTCGGATAGTTGGCTGCAGAGGTCCCGCCAAGAATTGTTGAGAGCCGATGGATGCTGCGCAGAATGCAATGAAGCCGGAACTTGCAGGTTGGGTTGGCGTGGCGTGCCGGAGCGGGTGACGTTGATCCGCTGGTCAGGGACTGCGGCGGAGGAGGAGGAGGATGGGGGGGATTTCAACGGGCGTTTTCGCCCCAACCCGGACGACCGCAAGGCCATGGTGGCCATGAACGCCGCAGCCGAAACGCCAAAGACTTCCCAGAACTCAATGCTGGCCTCATCCTCACCATCACAGGCGCGCACCACCCCCCAGCAGGCTCCTGAAAACGCCATCAGCGCAAGCACAATTGTGCCGGCGCCGATGGAGTATAACATCACCTTTTTTCGATTGAATTCGTTCTGCGTCATGGTTCCGCTTCTGGACGATCCGCTTCGTTGGTACTCTGTGGCCTCGCTGTTGGTTTCCCCCTATGACGCACAAGCCCCGGTTAGTCGTGCAAACTTTCGTACAAATCTTTCAGGCGTTTCCGCAAGTAGAGCACGGCGTAGCGTTTGCGGGCCAGCAGTGTGTTGATATTTTCCCCGGTTTCTTCGGCCATCTCACGGAAGCTGATCCCCTCAAATTCGTTTTTGACGAACGCATATTTCTGCTCTGGCGGAAGCTCATCCAACGCGGCGTTGATTGCCTCACGGATGGTGCGGCTCAGTAAGCTCCGTTCCGGGCTGAACGAAAGGTCACTCAGGAAATTTTCAAATGCAGCAATGTCACCTTCATCATCGCTGTAGATGGTGTCGGTGAAGGTTTGCGGGCGTTTTTTGCGGTAGCTGTCAATGATGCGATTACGCACCGCTGTGTAAACCCACGCGCCCACATTTTCAATTGGTTCCGTTACTTCAGTGGCTGCCGTTAGTACGTTGGCAAACACATCCTGAAGGATATCTTCGGCTTCTTCTTTGGAGCGTACCCGCTCACGGATATACCCCACCAGTTTGTTCCTGTCCCGCCGAAATAGGTTCTCTATCTGCAGACCGAGTTCCATAATGCGTAACCTCCTCACTACTTGACGTTAGGTGGATATGAAAACATTTGTTGAAACACCGATTTTGGACTGAAGTTGCAGCTGCTGCTGTAACAGCGTGTGCCCCTGCCAAACTTCTTCTTGCTGTTTCGATGCTCTTCACACCCCAGATGTTCCCAAAGGAATCGTGCCGAGGTGTGAAGACTTGGAAATGTCCGTTGTTCTCTACCCTATTAGAGGGGGCAACACGGGAAAATGTCACCGCAAAACACTGCGCGAAATCACAATCTTTTGTATCTCCGATGTCCCCTCCCCAATCGTCAACAACTTGGCATCGCGGTAAAATTTCTCCACTGGATACTCCTTGATGTACCCATATCCCCCGTGAATCTGCACCGCTTCGTTGGCGCAACGGACGGAAACCTCGCTGGCAAAGAATTTAGCTTTTGCAGCTTCTACCGAGTACTCCTTCCCCTGGTCACGCAAATACGCAGCTTGGTAGGTAAGCAGTCGGGCAGCTTCAACTTCGGTGGCCATCATCGCCAGCTTGAATTGGATCCCCTGGAACATCGCCAAATTCTTGCCGAACTGCGCCCGCTCGTTAGCGTACTTGATTGCCGCATCCAACGCCCCCTGGGCAAGCCCCACCGATAATGCAGCTATCGAAATACGCCCGCCATCCAAAATTTGCAACGCCTGCTTGAATCCTTCCCCTTCGTTCCCAATCAAATTTTTTCCGGGAACTTGGACATCTTCCAGCGAAAGGCTGGAGGTATCGGAGCAGCGCATCCCTAACTTGTTTTCCTTTTTGGAAGCGGCAAACCCCGGCATAGATTTATCCACCACATACGCCGAAATCCCCCCGGCTTTTTTCTGGCGGTCGGTCACGGCCATGATGACCGCCACCTGGCCCACAGTTCCGTGAGTAATGAAATTTTTGGAGCCGTTCAACACCCATCCGTCACCTTCGCGGCGCGCCACGGTTTGCATTCCGCCAGCGTCCGAACCGGAGCCCGGCTCGGTTAGCCCCCACGCCCCCATCACCTGGCCGGTTGCCAAGCGTGGGATATACTCTTGCTTCAATTCCTCAGACCCAAACTTCAGGATATGCCCCGTACACAACCCGTTGTGGGCGGCAACACCCAACGCCACCGATGGATCAACCCGTGCAATCTCCTCCACAATCAGCGCAGCATCCAACGCTCCCAAGCCGGAACCACCATATTCTGGCGGAACCATAATTCCCAGAAAACCTAACTCGGCCATTTTGCTGAACAACTCAGCAGGGAATTCCTGTGATTCATCGAACTCCATCACCACTGGGCGAATTTCCCCCTCGGCAAAATCGCGTGCAAGGTTCCGCACGGCGGTTTGTTCGTCGCTTAGTTGGGTGCTGTAGCTTGCGGTAGCGGCTGTCTCCATCGTTGTTGTTGGGCTATACTGAAGGAAAGATAGTGCGCAGTTAAAGCCGCTTCAGGTGGAAGGGAATCCCCCACACTGAAGCGGCTTGAACATACGCAAAACATCACTTTCTTCCGCCGTCACACTGTGCAACCACAGCAATCGCAAAAACGCCCGGCAACCAACGGTTGGTTCCCGCCGCACTGCTTACATCAAGCCGAAGCCCGTGCGCGTCCCCATGCCGTTTCTCAGGTTCAACGCCAGAAGTAGTTCGCGGGGTTAGCCGATAGACGGTGCCGTTACTGGGGAAGCGGCTGAGGCGTGGGAATTTCACCGTGCGGGTTGTGTCCAGTTTTGGGTTTGTGGGGTCGCCTCCAATCCAAATTTTCTCGGTCATGCGGCTTACGTCTGGCGGGGAAAGGAACGCGCCAACCCAGGGGCCGCCAGTCGTAATCACTCCACTTCCGGTTGGGCCGTAGCGGAACTCAATCACCCCAGCTTGTTGATAGATATTCCCCCATATCACTATCGCTTTTTTGCTGACATTCTTTTGACATCACCCCAACCTTGTTCTGACATATAGCAGGTTGCTGGCGGGTTAGGTTTGCAGGCGAACAAATCACGCATTAACCATAACCGTACCTGCCATGAAACGCATTTTCAGAACACTACTTCTCTCCCTTGCTGTTGCCCTCAGCCTCTGTAGCTGTGATATGCCAACATCATCATTCCGTCAGCTTCTTGGCATTCCTATCCTGTTCAACATGGGACGTGGTAGTTATCACGCACCCCAGTACGACGACGCGCCCGGCCCCAAGACTGGATCAGCCGCAGGTGATTCCAGCCGTGTCCGCATCTAAACATCAGCCATCATCTCAAGTAGAGTAGTATGAACTCCATCACCAGCTATCACTGCTGTGCAGCCCTTGTTGTGGGATTGCTGTTTGGTGTTGCGCAAGCACCCGCCCAATACACCCCGGCGCCTCGCGATTACGCCGCCTATCGTTTGTTGCTGGATGATGGAACTGGCAATGGGTTCTACGGGATCCTTCGGTTAAGCGGCAGTTTAAGCAATCATCGGTATTACAACCTCCCCGCCAACGCCAGCGGTGATTTCATTTTCTCCAACTCTATCGGCGGCCAAACACTTAGTGGGGGATTGAATGTTGATATGCTAACGCTTGCCACCCCCCTTGCCCCGGCCAGCGGCGGAACGGGAGTAAGCGGATACGCCGTGGGAGATCTGCTGTACGCCAGCGGAGCGGCTACGCTATCGCGGCTTCCAATCGGGGCCAATGGTCAAGTGCTGACCGTTAGTGGTGGCCTTCCGGTTTGGAGCAATCCGTTCAGCATTGTTGCCCTTCCCTTTGGCCAACTGACCAACGGAACCAGCACCGGGCAATCCAGCCTTGAAGTGGGGAACGGGTCGGCACTCTATCCGGTGGGAAGTGGGGCGATTACGGCCAACCGTTTTATCACACCAGCTTCTTCCACCAATGCTGTGGACCTTGCCACCAGTGAGGTTAGCGGAATTCTTCCCGACGCTAACGTCAGCGACGCGCTGACAATCACTGGTGGAAGCATTGATGGAACACCGATTGGCAGCACCACACCAAGCAGCGGAGCGTTCACCGGACTGGAGGTGATAGGGACGGCAGGAATTGCAAACGTTCGCATGGGGTCGCTTGGTGGCGCATCACTTTCTGGAAGCTATTCTCCGGGAATCAACGACGGCGTTATCGTTGCCGACAACAATGGCGACCTGCTGAAACGCTCCTTTGCTGAAGCCCTAAACAGCACCGTCTGGCGCACCACTGGCAACATCGGGACCACCGCCGGAACCAATTTCCTGGGAACCATTGATAATCAAGCCTTTGAGATTCGTGTGAACAATGCTGGCGCAGCAACCGGGGGCAACCAACGTGTGATGCGGTTTGAACCGAACGCCACAAGCCCGAACATCATCGGCGGGTTCAACGGAAACAGCGTCACCAGCGGGACCGTTGGCGCAGCGATTGTTAGCGGCGGCGCAAACGGCATCACCAACCGCGTCACCGACAACTATGGAACCGTCGTCAGCGGAACCAACAACCAAGCGGGCGACAATGCCGGAACCACCAGCGATAAACCGTATGCAACCGTGATTGGGGGAAGCGGAAGCATTGCCAGCGGAAGCTACTCCACAGCAATGGGGTACAACGCCATTGCCAGCGGAGATAGCGCCACAGCTATCGGATCGCACACCGTTGCCAGCGGCCAGAACTCGTTCGCCAGCGGCTATCAATCGGTTGCCAGTGGGTGGCTTGCAACAGCAATGGGGGATAGCACCGTTGCCAGCGCGTATGCAGCCACAGCGTTTGGCTCACGGACTATCGCCAGCGGGTTCTACTCCACAGCAATGGGGTTGGCCACAACCGCCAGCGGGAATTTCTCCACGGCGATGGGAGTTGGGACGGTGGTTGCTGGGGATCTATCAATCGGAACAGGGTTTGGATTGACGCTGGATGCCAGTGCCGACCGCAGCTTCGGCTTCCACGCCAACAACTCTATTGGAACCTTGCCGATGACTATCAGCACTCCCGACGTAGCCATCTTCGGCAACGCCGATCTGTGGCTTGCCAACAACGATGGCGCAGCAAGCGAGCTTCGGTTCTTTGAAGATTACAACACCGCTGGCGCATTCCCGAACACCGCAAACTACACCGCGTTCAAAGCGCAAACGCAAACGGGAGATATCACCTACACACTTCCGGCGGCAAATGGAACAGCTGGGCAAGTGCTAACGATTGCCAGCAGCCCAACCCCAACTGGCGTGGCTGCAACCTTGCAGTGGGCAGCCCCAGGCACGGGGTGGTTGCTGAGCGGCAATGCTGGAACACCCCCCGGAACAAATTTCATTGGGACTACCGATAACCAACCCTTTGAAATCCGCGTGAACAATGCTGGCGCAGCAACCGGGGGCAACCAACGTGTGATGCGGTTTGAACCGAACGCCACAAGCCCGAACATCATCGGCGGGTTCAACGGAAACAGCGTCACCAGCGGAGCCGTTGGCGCAACAATCGCAGGGGGTGGACGCAATGGGGCCACCAACCGAGCAACCGATAACTACGGAGTAGTTGGTGGCGGGGAGAACAATCGGGCAGGGGATAACGCTGGGACAACAACCGACCACACCCATGCAACGGTCGGCGGTGGATTCGGGAACACTGCATCGGGAATCTATTCAACGCTTGGCGGTGGCTTCACAAACACGGCATCGGGAGAACACTCAGCGGTAGGCGGCGGCTTCTCCAACACCGCTTCGGGAAACCTCTCAACGCTTGGCGGTGGCTCCACCAACACCGCATCAGGGATATATTCAGCAATCAGCGGGGGCTTTACCAACACGGCATCGGGATACATTGCAACGGTTGGTGGTGGCTTCCTCAACACAGTGGCAGGCGACTACTCAGCCATTGTGGGCGGCTACGGCCTCACACTTGATGCGGCTGCCGACCGCAGCTTCGGATTCCACACCAACAACAGCGGCGGAACCCGCAACATGACCATCTCGGCATCCAACGTAGCCGTCTTCGGCAATGCCGATCTGTGGCTTGCCAACAACGATGGCGCAGCAAGCGAGCTTCGCTTCTTTGAAGATTACAACACCGCTGGCGCATTCCCGAACACCGCAAACTACACCGCGTTCAAAGCGCAAACGCAAACGGGGAATATCACCTATACACTTCCGGCTTCTGCGCCAACGTCCGACGGCCAGATACTTACCAGCACCGCATTGGGGACAATGAGCTGGGGGCGTAAAATCACAAAAGCAACAGTGACCCAAAACATTGCCAGCGTTGCCGCCAACAGCCGCATCACCGAAACCTTTACGGTGACGGGGGTTGCCGTTGGCGGGTCGGTGGCTGTGTCTCCTTCGGGCGATCTTACCGCTGGGTTGGTTATCAGCTACGCACGGGTTTCGGCCAGCAACACCGTCACCGTTGCTTTCCAAAACGTCACCGGAGCGGCCATTGATGAGGGGAGCTTGGATTGGGATATCACCATCATTGAATAATCACCGCACACAACACCCCCAACCGCTGTAAGAAATCCCTATGTTTGAAGCACCTTTTTTGTGCCCTCCTTCTTGGTCCTTGCTGGCCTTGCGCGTGCTATACTTCAGCCAATAAACTTCTTCTTTCTTCCCATGGTACTCCGCTCCGCAAAACGAATCCCGCCGCTGTTGTTGTGGAATATCCTGGTGGTGCTGTTGTGCGCTGCCGGAACCTACCAGGCTGCCGAAAAAGCTGGGCTTGGGGGAACATTCTTCGCGCATCGGGGGCAGATTGAGCTTGAGGCGGAGTCAATCGGCGCAACCAGCCCGCTTCGCCCGATTGTTCCCCCATCGCTTGCTTCCGGTAGCCCCCACCACCAACCGCAGGTAATGGTCATCACCGCGTTGGATGGGTATCCGCTTGGCGATGACTTGAACATCCTTGAAACGATTCTGGATCGGTTTGCGGTGGGAGACACCGTTCGGTTGGAGTACAGCATTGGGCCCCAGACGGAACAGCAGGCCAACCAACCACCACAACCGCAGATTGCTGCCGTCCGGTTGGTTGCGCACTACGGCACGGAGTATCTGCTGATTATGACGCTGGTTGCCGCCATTTTTTTTGTGTTGGGCCTTATCGTCATCCTGAAGCTGCCACACCAGCACCACGCCCGTGTGTTCCATTACACAATGAACGTTGCCGCGCTGATGATTGCCTGCACGTCGGGCCGCTACACGATTGATCCGATTGGATTGGGGCATGTTGTTCGTGGGGTGTTTGTTGTCAGCTATGTGATCATGCCACTGCTGTTCGTTCATTTCACCCTCCTTTTTCCCGAACCGAAATGGCCACGGGCCCAGCAGGCCATGCGTGCCATCTACATTGGCGGGAGCTTGCTTGGGCTGGGGACGGCGTTCAGCTTTGCAATGGCCACGATCCCCCATGTCCGGTTGGAATGGATGACCGCCTACTCCATCGGGTTCGAGCTGTGCCGCTACGTCTTTATGGCAGGCTGCTTATTCAGCCTTGCCAACCTTCTCCTCTCCTTCCGCACCGCCAGCGACGAACCAGCGCGGCGGAAGCTACGGTGGTTGCTGCTGGGAAGTACGCTTGGGCCACTTCAGTATGTTTTGCTGTGGGTTGTCCCCTCCAAAATTGGCGTTGTTATCGTCCCCGAAGAAGTGGTGATTCTGATGGTGGCAATCACCCCCATCACCTTCGTCATCGCCATTGTTCGCTACCGGATGTTGGATATCAACCTGATCGTCAACCGCACCACTGTCTA
>JADZEY010000111.1 GCA_020850315.1 Armatimonadota bacterium
GGATTTCGGGAGGCGATACTGAAATTTTTCAAGAACATCAAGAACTACAAAGCAGAGTTAGAGAGTCTTCTAACCCTGAATTTCCATATTCCCCGAATTTCGCAAACTCAAAGCACGTGAGTATAACGCAGCTTGGATATCTTCTATATCCTCATCAGTGCTCAAGATGTATCCGTAGAATTCCTGATGATTTACTGGTATCAACACCAGAAGATCGCCCATTACCTTAGCCGTTAGGAATGGGAAATCTTTTCCGAACCTTGTCAATCGGTACTCGCTACGGGTGCCTATCCCATACCACGTCACACATGATTGCGTTACTCTTCCATCCTGCCAAATTATTCTTGGCCAGCTCTTTTTATTTTCTCCTTTTACGGGCGGGTGAGGTGAATAGAGATGGAATCCTAATTTCGGAAGGAAGAAGCCAGATTGATGCCCTCCAGTTAAGCCTACATCATTTCGTGAAATAAATTTCAAAATTGCTTTACCGGCAGCTAAAGCATCTGCAATGGCTCGCTCTCCTATAGGTGATGCCATACATGACTCCTTTGTTTCGAGTATCTTACACTGATGCCTGCAATTATGACAGCAGCTATTTTTTATTTATAAGACACTTTCTATGCTTGGGTTACGCCCCTTGACAAGGCAGCGTGATCCGCAATTTGTGATATGCCACCGTAGTGTCTTAACTATCTCTTTAGCTATAGCTTCAGCAACAGGGGGAACCACCGCATTCCCAAATTGTTTATACGCCTGCGTGTCAGATACTACAATTTCACGACTATCTTCAAAACCCATAATGCGTGCGGCTTCTCTAGGTGTTAATCTACGTGGATTCTTGTGTTTACCTTGAGGGATCAAGATTTCAGATCCATCTTTATAATACCTTGCACTTAACGTGCGTGATACACCATTTAGGTCAGTAAGCCCGAAGCCGAACCCGTTCCCTTTCTCTCGATGACGTTGTGCGTAGTCCTGCAAGTACTTCCACAAATGGTCGCTTAAGGTGTACTTCTGATCTGGCTCTGATTCCAAAATATCTTTGAATTTAGGTTTTGGCTCCGGTGCTTTTGGAAACTGAAATGGAGGATTATTACCAAAAATATGCTTATCAAAGCAAACGATAAAAATACGCTCTCGATGTTGCGGTACATAGTCTGCGGCATCAATGACTTTATTAAAGATCACATAGTCTAAATCTTTCAACGTAGCCGAGATTACCTTATAGGTTCTTCCGCCATCATGCGACAGTAAATTTTTAACGTTTTCAAGCAGCAAGACAGGTGGGCGTTTTATTGCAGCGATTGTGGCAACATTATAAAATAATGTCCCTTGCGCAGCATCCTGAAAACCATGAGCACGGCCAAGGCTGTTTTTCTTGGATACTCCAGCTATTGAAAATGGTTGGCACGGGAAGCCAGCAGCTAATAGATCATGATCGGGAATTGATGCTGGGTCAATTGCCCGTATATCCCCATGAGGTAGCTCACCAAACCATGCCTTATATGTTTTCTGCGAGTATTTATCCCACTCGCAAGAGAACAGGCAGCTTCCTCCAGCACGCTCTAGACCGATACGAAGCCCACCAATTCCTGAAAACAAGTCAATGAAAGTGAAGGGCAATGTTGCTTCCGTAGTTGATGGAGGTATGGGATGATCAACATCATCAAATAAAGAGGGTTGCGCTGAATACGAGACTGCTCGTTCAAGAATCTTCAGTAGAAACTCATTCTGTGTCATCTGTTGCTGATGACGCTCTCGTTCAAGCCAAGAGCGTATTGCAGGAGAGACATTCCGAATGAAAAGATTTTCCTTCATACTTAGTGATGTAGTTCGCTGGGAAAAAGTGATAGCAATGATAGCAAACTATGCCCAGTAATCCTAATGTGACCTCTACATACTCTACGAAGGTAATCTCCTGCTGCTTAGATACTCAGTTTTGCATAAAAATTGAGGATACAAACTCTTCGATTACTTTTTTATCCCCAACCGCTCGAACAACCCCACCGCCAGCATCGGCAGCGCGATGGTGGCATCGCATTGAACTTCGGCGGAGACTGCGTTCTCGGTGTATTTCCCCCAGCTTACTGACTCGCTGATGGTGCAGCCACTAAGCCCCCCCCAGCTTGGGGAATCGGTGTAGATGCGCACCGTGCGGTCGTAGCCGTGGCGTTCGGTTGCGCCGGTCATCTCTAACAACGGCCAAGCCTGCTGCGCCCAGTTGCGCGGGACCCCGCCGCCGATGATGATGGTTCCCCCACGCTCCTTTTCCAGAAGGCTGTGGGCAAATACTTTCACGTCGGAAAGTTCATCCAGCACAATGTTCCAGTTGTTCCGCAGGTTGTACTTCACCAAGTTCAGCGCGTACTCGCTGTCGGTTGTTGCGCCGCAGTAGATGGGGACGTTGTGGCGCGCCGCCGCTGCAAGGATTCCCCGCTTCCCCATTGCATCCAACGCAAGCCCCGTGATGCGGAACAGTTCCTGGGGGCGAACCCGCCAGGGCTGAAGCGGATCAATGTTGTTATCGGCAAAGTACTTCGTCAAGATTGCCTCCAACAGAACCTCGCCGTTGTGATAGCCATCTTCCGGCAAGAAGGTGTCGTAGATGCGGTTGATGTGATGCTGGTACAACTCGGCATCGTTCACCGAGGTGGCTCCAACAAAATGCCCCTGGTTTTCGGGGTCGGCATGGTTTACCATCGAGTGGCTCATGTTGGCCCCGGTGCTGACCAGTGCGTCAATGATTCCATGCTCGATGAACTGCGTCACCACCTCCTCCATCCCGCCGGGGACCATTGCCCCGGCAAGGGTCATGATAATCATGCAATCTTCGTCCCGTACCATATTCTCCAGCACATCAAGGCAGCGGCTAAGGGCGCGCCCCTGGAAGGAACATCCCCCCAAACGTTGCAGTAGGTCGTTCACCCCCGTAACATCCCTGGGGGAAATTGGTGCGATTTTTTTCTGGAGATATTCTTCGCGCGTGTGCTGCATCGGTAAGCTGTTTCTGAGTTGTGAATTAGGTTGACGGGGGGCAAATGTACGGAGTTGAGGGGGAAAGGATGGAGAGAAAATATCGGAACATCACCCCCGGCTTCGCTGCCGGCCCTCACCCCCTCGAAGATGCCGATTCAATCGGTACGCCCTCTCCCAAGCTGAGGTTGCTACTGCTTCCACTTCATTGGTCGGCTGGGAGAGGGAGCCAAAGCCGATGAACACAGGAAAGGAGAGGGAAGCAGAGCAGAGTGAGTGATCCCGCAACCTATGATATCCAACATCACCCCGGCTGATGCTGAATGCGGGGCCTGCCGAACAAGCAAACCCCTCCTCACTCTTCTCAATTCTCAATTCCCCATTCGACATTCTCAATTCGACATCCCCCTCACCGAACCACTTGCTTCACAACGACGCGGCTACCGAGCCGAACGATGAGCAGGTAGAAACCGCTGGGGGCTTCGGCGATGGGGAGTTGCAGCCTTGTGTGGCCGCTGGGTAGATCGGTGTGATGCTGCCAGATCGTTTCGCCGCGAACATCGTGCAGCGAAAGCTCCACCCGGCCCGCCCGTGATAGCCGAATATCAGCCGCAACCTGGTCAGGTGTTGAAATCGCCTGGCATTGCAGCTCGGATTGTGGTTCATGTTCGGCTCCAACAGCGGTTGTGCTGGTTCCCCCTTCCACCGCGCCGATGGAGCGATTGGGAAGGAAGGGGCGGCCTTTGTAATCATGGGTTGGCTGATCCACAGCAAGCCCTGCGCCGATCGCTGGCGAGGCAGTGCGCAACGCAAAATCGGAGGGCGCAGCGGCCAGCAGTGGGTCGCGCCCGATGATGCCGTTGGATTCCGTTGCGGGGAGGTTCGGCCCGCTCCAGCTTCCGTTCTCGGCATGGAACCACAGGTTGTTGGCGAAGGCGAACGTTGCCGGGCGTGTGTTCCCGCCGATATTGATAATTGGGTTCGCCGCCATGTTCCCAATCACCACAATGTTGTTGCGGAAAGCGTTGTCGCCGCATTGCAGGAACGTCGCGCCAGTGGTCTCCTGAAGGATACGCGCGGCCCAGCGTTGTGGCAGATAGATGGTGTTGTTGACGACTTCGCTGTTGACGGTTCCAACAAACGCAACTGGTGCGTCGGAGCCAACAAAAATGTTGCTGTACACCGCAATCCGTGCCGACTCGTAGTTGATCCCCAACGGGCGGAAAAACTGAAGCCCGGTTGATCCACCGATATTGATTGCGCGTGCGCCACCATCAATAAACGTGTTCCCCTCGATCCGGATGTCGCTTGTTCCCCCTTTTGCTTGGATGCAGTTAGACCCGCCACGCTCGAAGCGATTGCGAAGGAAACTCCCCTGGTGGCAGCCGACCATATCAATCATGCTGCCGCCGGCCGCGCCGTTTTGGAAGGTGCAATCGCGAACCTCGAAGCTATCAATGCCGGACATCTTGAAAAGGTCGTTGTTTCCGGTGGCGTTGATATCTAACCACGTACACCGCTCGACAATCAGGTGGTGGGCGGGGGTGTCGTAGGTTCCGCCGTCATCAATGTTTAGGCCGTTTCCGGTTTGCCCGCCGAAGCTGATCCCAACAATCCGCAGATACGCGGGATCGGTAAGCTGCCAAGCGTTGCTGCCGCCACGAATAACCGCCCCTTCGCCTTCCCCCAGAATCGTTATCCATGCGTCGGCACGCCCTTGCAAGCCTTCCACATACTGGCCCCCAGCATGGGTTCCGGCCTTGAAGAGGATCGTATCGCCGGGCTGGGCAGCAGCGGCGGCGGCTTGCAGGTTGGCGTATGCCGCCCCCTGCCCCACTTCCAACGTGCGGGAAGCAAGCAGCAATGGGAAGGCAAGGATTGCAAGAAGAACCAGTAGCAGAGTTTTCATGAATGTTTTGAGGAAGATTGTTGAACAAGGGGGAGAGAACTGCGGCAAAGGTAGTTACTGCATCGGGTACTTCAACTGCTTTCGCTGCTGGCCCTCACCCTCTCGAAGATGCCGATCCTATCGGCACGCCCTCTCCCAAGCTGAGGTTGCTACTGCTTCCACTTCATTCGTCGGGTGGGAGAGGGGGCCAGAGCCGAAATCTGTTGCCCGCGTTCGCTGCCGGCCCTCACCCCAGCCCTCTCCCAAGCTGATGGAGCTACTGCTTCCACTTCATTCGTCGGCTGGGAGAGGGGGCCAGAGCCGAAATTGGCAGGAGTGCTTCCGCTGCATTTGTGGGGTGGGAGAGGGAGCCCGGGGGTGAGGGCCAGTTCAAACAGCGATCCCCCTTTCCGCTTTTTCTCTTCCTCCCCCTCGCCCGCCCAGCAGATGCTGGTATCTGCGTGGCCAATCGGGAGAGGGGGCCGGGGGGTGAGGGCCAGTTCAGACGAAGCCCCGCATTCGCCATTCAACATTTCCCCCTACCTTTGCGCCCCGAAACCTATCAACAACCCAGCATACAACTACCAGCATGATTGAAGCACTCCTCTCCGGCCAAGTCCTTGCCAGCCTTGCGGCATTGACCGTTATGGAGATTGTTCTTGGCGTTGACAACATCATCTTCATCTCCATTCTTGCCTCGCGGTTGCCGCAGTCGGATCAGTCGCGGGCGCGGCTGATTGGGCTTGCGCTGGCGTGCATTCTTCGGGTGGGATTGATCTTTGCCATTGGCTGGATCATCAGCCTTTCCCAGCCATTTTTCACCTTGTTCGATCACCCCTTTGCCGGGCGCGATCTGATTCTGCTTGGCGGCGGGCTGTTCCTGATTTACAAGGCGACAAGGGAGATTCACAACAAGCTGGAGGGTGCCGAAGACATCCACGCGAACGGAGCGAACAAGTCAGAGTTTGGAAGCGTGGTGCTGCAGATCACACTGCTGAACATCGTCTTCTCGCTCGACTCCATCATCACCGCCGTTGGCATGACAAGCCAGCTGCAACCGGCTATCCAGATCGAGACGATGATTATCGCGGTGGTGCTGTCGCTTGGGTTCATGTTGGCAACGGGGCGGCCCGTGGGGGATTTTGTGATGCGCCACCCAACCGTAAAAATGCTGGCACTGGCCTTCCTTCTGATGATCGGTATGACGCTGGTGGCCGAGTCGTTCCACTTCGAGATTCCGAAGGGATACGTCTATTCGGCAATGGCCTTCAGCGTGTTTGTGGAGATGCTGAACCTGTGGGCCAAGAAGCGTCAGCAAAACAAGGGAAAGAAACTGCCAGAATCTGTTCACCTTCACCAGAACGTTACCGGAGTTTCGTTGGCGCAGGAGGAGGCTGGGAAGAAATCGTAGGGGATTACGTCATGCGTATCCATCAATCAGCCGGAGAGCGATTTGCTCTATCGATGTGCTCTCCGGCTATTTTTTTTAGCGTGTCCATGGCTTGCGTAAGGTCAGTCATTCAGCCGCAGTAATCGCCGCTGATTGCGCCGGCTGCGCGGTGTGACACTGATTGTTCGTTGCCTTCGTCGGCTTCCCCCTAACCCGTAAAAAAACATCTCTTCCCATATTCCGCTTGCGTTCACTAACCGTAAGGTTCTAACTTTGCAGCCCGTTTGAAAAAACAATCAATACCAGCCACCATAGCTCAGTTGGTAGAGCAGCTCATTCGTAATGAGCAGGTCCACGGTTCGAGTCCGTGTGGTGGCTCAGTCATTCAATCGCCATCCTTCCCTGAACCGAAGGATGGCGATTGTTGTATTTGATCCGACCTCTCATTCGTCTCCGTCCCCATGCCAACCTCCCTTCGCTTACCGTTCCGCTGCTGCTTGCTGGTTGCTGCCATTCTTCTTTCAGCCCAGGAAGCTCTCCCCCAATCCATTTTCGACATCAATTTTGGCGGCGCGCGGTCGCATCCGTTCGATGTTCAGCATATCGCGGTTGATGTTCGGTTCAATCTGGAACGGAAGGAGGTGAGCGGCACGGTGCAGCACCGAATCCGCTCGCTGGCGAACCCACTTGCGCAACTTCGGATAGATGCGGCATCCACCATGAATTTCACCGCAATCACAGTGGATGGCCGCCCAGCCCAGTATCAGCATTCCGGCGATACCCTGACGGTGATGCTCCCCACGCCGCGCCCCTACAACGACACGTTCACGGTCTCCATCAGCTACAACGTCATCCCGAACAAGGGCCTCTACTTTATCACCCCCAACACGAACGCCGGCAATCGGTATCAAATCTGGACGCAGGGGGAAGCCGAGGACAACCGCTACTGGTTGCCATGCTACGATTATCCGAACGACCGCGCCACCAGCGAACTACGCGCCACCATCCCCGCCGGATGGAAACTCCTTTCCAACGGCCTGCTACGCTCCACCACCACCAACCCCGACAGCACAACAACGTGGCATTGGTTCCAAACAAAGGATCATGCAAGCTACCTGATAATGCTGGCAGCCGGGGACTACCTGGTCACGCGCGACACCGCCGATGGAATCCCCTTGGAGTATTGGAGCTACCCAGATATGCCGGAGCGCGTCGGCCCAACGTTTGCCCGCACCCCCGATGTAATGCGCTATCTGGCCAGCAAATTGGGCGTTCCCTATCCCTGGGAGAAATATGCCCAAGTGATGATTGCCAATTTCATGTACGGCGGAATGGAGAACACCACCGCCACCACACTGAACGATGATGCACTGGTTGATGAACGTGGATTGATTGATTACAACCCCGATAAATTGATTGCCCACGAAGCTGCCCACCAATGGTTTGGCGACCTGGTGACCAACCGAAGCTGGGGCCACCTTTGGCTTCACGAGAGCTATGCCACCTACCTTGCCGCACGCTTCTGCGGCCACTACTACGGCGATGATGTTTTTGCGAAGGAGATGTACGATGCCGGAACCACCGCCGAAGCAACCGACAAGTGGGAGGGGCGCAACCCCATTGCCAACGGCAGAGGCATCCCCCAAAACATCTACCAACGGGGGGCGCGGGTGCTGCAGATGCTTTGCCAGTTGGTGGGGGAAGATCAGTTCTGGCGCGCAAACCAACTGTTCTTGCAACGCCACGCCCACGGGCTGGTGGAATCAAACGACCTGAAACTTGCCTTCGAAGATGCCACAGGGCTGAACCTTGATTGGTTCTTCCGGCAGTGGATCTACGGCGCGGGAATGCCACAATTTGCGGTGGAGAAAACGTGGGAGGATGGCCGGCTTCAACTGGTTGTTCGGCAGATCCAAACGTGCGACTCACTTACTGGCATATTTCGCGCACCGGTTCCGATTGAGTTTCACCTTGCCGACCGGATTCTGGCCGACACCGTTTGGGTTTCGCACGCTGCCGACACGTTCCGGTTCCCGCTTCCGTCGCCGCCGAAGTTTGTGATCTTTGATGCTGGTGATGTTCTGCTAAAAACCGTTGAGTTCCGCCGCACCACCGATGAACTGATTGCGCAGCTTCAGGCCCCCCGAATGATTGACCGATTGCTGGCAGTGCAAGAACTTGCGCGGATGAAGCCTGCAAAAAGAAATGCCGAGCAGAGGGCTCGCGCCATTGCCGAGCAGTTCCAGCGCGAACCTTCGCCGTTTGTGCGGCGCCAGATGCTAAACCGCATTGGAACAATTGACGAAACCGTTGGGGCCGCGATGCTGGCCCAAGCAATCCACGACCCCGATGCCGACGTGCGCCGCGAGGCCGTAGAATCGGCTTGGATAATCCCAAACGAGGAGCGCGCCAGGCTGCTGCGCCCGCTGCTGCGCGACAGCAGTTTCAGCGTTATCAACGCCACGCTGGGGGTGCTGGCCACAACCGACACAGCTGGGCTGGAGCCATACTTGTTGGAGATGCACGGGAAGAAAGGGAGGCGGGAAAGGTTGGCACAAGGGTGGCTGGGCGCGGTTGCTGCCGGGAAATTCACACAGTTTGTGGATGCCGCCGTTGAGTACACAACCGAGCCGTTCAGCCGCCACACCCGCGCCGATGCCTACCAGACATTATCGGCGCTTGACACCACCACATCCAACGCCCGCGCAGCAATTCTGCGGGGCATTGTTGATGAATCCGACCGTGTCCGCGCCGCCGCCGCCACCGCCGCCGCCCGCCACCTTGATGATGCACTCCGCACCGCACTGCAAACCCTTCAGAACAACACAACCGAAGAAGCAAAAGAGGTGATTGAAAAAGTGCTGGAAGGGGATTGGGAGGAAGAATAATCGCTGCCTGAACTCTACGAAATCGCACGGGCAAGCGAGCTTCCCCGCTCATGCTGAACCTATCTGAATTCCACGAGATCGCACGGGGGAGTTTACTCCCCCGCTCATGCTGAACCTGAGGGGGCCAAAGCCGAAGAGGAGATTGTAATGCTTCAGTTTCTCACCCAACCTCCCCCTCCACTCATTCAGTTTCTCACCAAATATCACCTCCGCTCATGCTGAGCCCCGTCGAAGTATGAGCGGAGCCACCGAACTGGCATTTCTTCACTCTCCTTGATTCGACACTCGACATTCCCCAATCAGGTGAAGCCACTGTTTCCACTTCATTTGCCGGCTGGGATAGGGGCAAAACCGAAGAGTGAAAGAAGCAAGAACTACTCTTGTTTCTTTCACTCTTCCCTATCCATTCCTCTCTATTTCTCTCCTGCTTTTCCTTGCTGCTCACTTCATCCCGTGGCATTTCTTGTATTTCTTTCCGCTGCCGCAGGGGCAGGGGTCGTTGCGGCCAACTTTGGGTTCGGTGCGGGTCTGCGTGCGCGGTGCTTTTGCCCTGATACTGGGTGCTGGTTTTTCCGGCTCGGTTGGCTCGGCAACGGGTGGTGGCGGCGCGATTTGCGGGTTGTTTTCGTGTTCGATGCGTGCCCGCAGATATTGATAATGAAGCAGCAACGCTTGGCCATGATTGCTCACCGCACTCCATCGCGAATGGAACTCCAACGATTGCTCTAGAGTGCCGATAAGTTCGGAGTTGTAGCCTTCAGGCATCCGCTCAAAAAACTGCCGGATAGCATCGGGAAAATCGGGATGTTGCAATCCCATCAGTGTGGTAATCCACAACTCCAGCCGTTGGTTGCTGAACAGCGGATCCTGCAACCGTTGCCGAAGCATTGCCATGATGATGGCGGCAACGTCGGCGTGGCCTTCGGCGTTTGCGCCAAGCACCTCGATCAATCGTTGGTAGTAGGAAGGGGGAAGGTCACGGCTTGCTCTCTGCTCGTTCCCTATCAGCTCATCGTACACCGCAGGGAAGGCTGATAGTCCCAGATGTTTCAGCGCAGTGGCGGCGGTCTCAATCATCCAATCCCAATCCTCGGTGTGGGCGCGGCGCAGTGCCTCGGTTAGCAATGTTGGGGCGGCGGTGTCGTGGGTAAGGCCCAGCACCAACGCGGCGGAAACCGGCAGCAGTGCCTGCTGCGGCGGCATCTCCGAATCATCGGGCCATGGGGATTGGATGTTCCGTCGCAGCACTTGCGAAAGCTCCGGGTCCGGCATCAAGCCGGCAATCGCATCGGGGGCCAGCGGGCCGCTTCCGTCGCGTAGATGTTCAAGCCATTCCGGTTGGGTCATTTCCAGTTTCCAAGCAGTTGTTGAAGTGGTGCAATCAGTCCCGCTTGCAGGTCGTTCGGCACCGGGACGCGCACAATCAGGTTCGGCCACAGGATCATTGGTGGTTGCTCAATCAGGCGGGCCGATAGCCTGACCAAGTGCAAATCGTCGTACAGAAATGGGCGTTGGCCGCAGTGCAACGCGCGGCAGTTGATCCGCACGCCATGCCCGCAATCATTCTGGCGGCAAATCCGCCCGATATATCCTCCATCCGCATTTGTCAAAAACAGATCGGCTTCGCGGTGCACCGTTTGTGCAGCTTCATGCAACCTACGCACACGCGAAGCCAACGGCGCAAGCTCCATCCCATCAGCAACGGTGATCAAAAGATCAATATCTCTGGGATCAGGTTTTGCTGTTGCCAGCGACCCAATCAGGGCAATCCGCATCACCCCATCCAGCGGGCTTCCTCCATCGGCGGCAATCACCCCACGCACAAATCGGAGCGTCTCGGCAATCAGCCGCAATCGGGTTCCTGTTGGCGGTGTGTAGATAGCATCTTCGGTTAGTGGAATCGCCGACAGCAATGTTATTTCGGTGGCATACGCCGCGCAGGCGTGAATGTCATCTTCGATGAGTTGCGGGTAGCGGACTAGCAACTCCTGAGCGGTTTCCCCTGCGGCAAGCCTTCCCAGCACTTCAATCACGGCGATAGAAGTCCCACGAATCAGCGCGCTGCCGGGGTCGCCCGGTGTGCCGACGGTTATTCTGCGAAGAAGCTCGTGATGTGTCATCTGAAGCAGAGAGAGAGGGGAGGTAGAAGGCTACCAGCCAAATCGCGAACCAAAAAATTGATGTGAACCACGAAAAACCGAGCCGAAGATAATAAACCACTGGCAGCTACCTTACTGTATGTGAGAAACTTACACGAATTTTGCCCATGCACTACTTCACACGCCTTCCTTCTCTCAGTCTTGTTCTTCTTCTTGTTTCGCTTCCTTCCCTGCAAGCGCAAGACTCAACGGCCTCCCCGGCTGATGCTCCCGCAGCCGACAGCGCCGCTCGCGACCGTAGCGGCCTGGCCATTCTTCCCTTTGTTGCCTACACCCCCGAAACCCGTTGGGCCGGCGGTGGTGCGGTGATCTACTACTCGCGCGCGGAAGATGCCCCGCTGGATTCCCGCGCTGACGAGATCAGCGGCGGCGGAATTTATACCCAGAACAAACAGCTCTCCATCATCTGCTACCCCGAACTCTACTGGGCCGAAGGGCGATGGAGCCTGAAAGGGAGCTTGGGCTATCTCCAGTATCCCACCTACTTCTACGGCGTTGGCAACGCTACCCGAAAGGAGGATGAAGAACTGTACGAACCGCGCACGCTCCGTTGCTCGGCAGCCATCACCCGATACTTCGACCACTTGATGCTTGCGGTGCGCTACGATGCCCGCCACGACAAATTCCTTGCTGTGGATTCTGGAGGTTTTTTGGATAACGATCGGTTTACCGGAAGCAATGGCGGGTTGGCCAGCGGCGTTGGGCTGATTGCTGGGATTGATGACCGCGACTACACCTTCAGCACCACACGCGGAACCTACGTGCGGCTGATTGCCATGGGCTACGATGGCATCCTGGGGAGCGATTTCGATTGCGGGAAATTCACCTTGGATGCCCGCCGCTACTGGCCGGTGTTTGGGGATCATGTTGTGGCGGCGCAGGTGTATGGCGAGTTCACCAGCGGCCAGGCACCCTTCTACATGCTCTCCCAGCTTGGCGGCGAAAACCGGATGCGAGGGTTCTACGAAGGCCGCTACCGGAACAACCAGATGATGACCGCACAAGCCGAATACCGCCTGCCGGTGTGGTGGCGGTTTGGCGTGGTGGGGTTTGCGGGGATTGGCGCGGTGGCCCCAACCATGGCGACATTCGGCCTACGCGACGTTCGCGCTTCGGCAGGGACTGGCATCCGTTTTTCGCTGGATCCGAAGGAGCGGATCAACGTCCGGCTGGATTTTGGGGTCGGGGAAAAACTGGAGTTCTACTTCGGGATTGATGAAGCGTTGTAGCCAAAAAGCCAGCAAACAACAAGCAGGGGCGGAACCGTGATGGTTCCGCCCCTGCTTGTTGTTGTTCAATACGCTGTATTCTTACTCCTCTCAGGTTTGCCTATCTGCTGGATTTTTAGAATCCACCGCAGGAGCCGTTAGGTGATCATAGCTGCAGTTCTTGCTGCACACGCCATGTCCACCCCACGCGATCAACCACCTCCACCGCAGGAGCCGTCCGACTTACTCACAACCGCCCAAGAGTTAGCCGGGGCATCCCAGATTAGCGTGAGGACCTCATCTGGAAAGATGTGTAGGTTCCAGAAGTCGGATGTCAGGATATTTCCGTTGGAAAGCTCGAACCCTTGGGATGGGTTTTGCCCGAATGGCCCATCGTTGCAATCCCCTTTGGCTTGCAGCATCAGTATCTGGCCATCTTGCAGGCCATCGCTTAGGTACACAAAGGTGTTGTCCGGACGGGTGCTGGAGCGGGCACGAATGTAGGAGCGGTTGCCAACGGTGATTGTGCCACCATCAGTTAACGCAACTTCCGATGGTGGGCGCACCGCCAAACCGCCATCAACATCCATCCGCACGTTCGGGTCGGTTGTGCCAATGCCAACGTCACCATCGTTATCCACCCGCATCCGTTCAGCATTGTTGGTGCGGATCACCAACGCAACGTCATCTTTTGTTCCCAAAAAATTGGTTGCGGGGTTCGTGTTCGGGTTGCCCGTTGTGGACCAGCCGAAGTTCACCAAGTTGCTGGTGTTCAAAATCGTAGCCCACGTAGGAGTCCCCGGCGTTCCGCTGTTGTACTCAAAGTTGCCAGTGGTGGTGTTGAACACCAGCAGCCCAGTGGCCGGGTTCGGTATCGCGTCCCGTTGGGCCGAGGTCATTCGCGGGATTAATAATCCTGCACTTGTGGAGAAGATATCCAGCGCAGCTGATGGATCAGGTTTTGTGGTTCCAACCCCCATGTGTCCGTTGGGATCAACAACAGGAGAGTTCTGTTGAGCAACGGTGACGGTTGCCATGCTGAGCGTTAGTAGCAACAGCCCCACGGCAAGCATCGGCAATGGTAAACGTTGAGGTACGATCATTGGTAAGTCCTTAAGTGTGAGTTTGAGGAGTTCTGAGAAGTGACGCGAAAATAGGGCAGCAACTTGAATGCACCAAACAATTATTCTACGCCACTGGCTACCGCAAAGTGATGCTCCCCTGCGGCGTGCGCGCAATAATTGGCGCGCCAAATGGGGTGCCAAGCGAATCAGGAAAACCCCGGATAAGCGGAAGCGCATCTACTTGCGGAAGCAGCCCCTCCGGCACATGAAGTTCAAGATTCCCCGACTGGGTGATAAGCCAGCAGGTGTCGGCAACCTGGCGCAATCTTGCGGTGATGTTCCCCCGTTCCAGCCGAACATCTGCAGCATTGAACTGCTCGCTCATCTCAACACTCCCTTCCCCCCTAACCCGAATTTTTGCATCGTTCATGGTTGCTTGCAGCAACGTACCAGCCAGGGTGAAATCGCCATTCCCAACCAGCCGCTCAAGGGTGATGGTTCCGGCTGTGTCGGCCACACGCACCGTTCCGCGAACATCGCGCAAGGCGGTGGTGCAGCGGTCGGTGGCGCAAGTGATCTCCCCAACCACGCCATCAACCGCTACCTTCCCAGCCCTTCCGTGCAATCGCAGTTTTGTGTTGTCGGGGATTGTCAGCAGCACGGTGATGCTCCCCGAGCGGAGCGGGCTTCCCACAGGATACGCAGCCACGCGAACCGTCCCGTCGGAATCGCGCGTTGCATCGGCTTCCACCCTGCCGAACTCCACCGCATCCCCTTCCAGAAACAGATCCACGCCGATGCTTGCCGTGCCCCCCCGCACAATGCGCAGCTCCGCTTGTTCAAACCAGACCTCCACGCTACGCGGGGTGCTATCGGTTGGGAAGCTACGGTGGCGTGCGTCGCTGGGAAGGCTGGCAGCCGGAGCAAAACCATCCGCAGGTGAGTTGCCGAACAGAAAGTTGGAGATAGTGTGGTCATCGCTGGCCGCTTCGTAGATCCCCCCCCCCGCCGCAAGCAAGGCCAGAAGGCTAATCGCAATTAACAGGTAGCGCATGTTGTTGATTTGAATAACGTAGCGCGAAACAGCAGAGTTGTTGACGGCAACGGAGCTCCCGCTTCAACGCTTGTCAGCCGAAAAATCCAACGCTTCTACCTTCCTCCCGGCCCGCAACGTCACAACTCCATTGTTGGTGCATTCCAGAAACGGACCTTCCATCCGCAAGCCATCCCGAATCGGGGCTTCCGCAACGCCATTTACCAGCAGCTGAGTACCCTCATCCCCCTGCTGGCGCAGGGTAAGGTGGTCGCCGTGAATCGTCGTGTAGCTGCTTGGTGTCGGTTTCCGCTGGCGTAGCTGTTGGATAAAATCGGGGAAGCTGAGTTCCTGTGTGCTTGCCGTCTCCACCACGTACCCCTTTCCGGAACGATACCGACGGTTGGCGGCCTGTTCGCTCCAAACTCCAGTCGCATCAAACGGCCAGATACCCACCATCCCCCCTTCCATCCGGCAGATGATCCATCCGCTGGAATCCCGCACCAGCGTGTCAAGTGACTTCGGGAAGAAAAGATCAACGTTTGGATAGGGCGATTGTGGCGGAATATCATACCGTGCAATCAGCGTCCCACGGTGCTGCCAAACCTGCTCGAACGGCGATCCCCCAATCCATTTATCGGGGCTGCGGTATCCTGCTTTGGTTGTGCCGATGTTCTCCAACATCAACTCAGGCTCCTCCGGGAAAAACATCCCAAGCTCCTGAGCCGACGAATATGGATTCAGCCCGAAGATGGTGTTGTTTGGGCGGTTGGCGGCAAACGTCACATCCCACGTGTGCTGCTGGATTGGCGATTGCAATCCCCCCTGCATCGAGCCAATCGCGTAATCGTGGTTGATGAATGTCTGCTTCCGCACCGGCGTAAACCGTTCCTTGCTGAACCGCATTTTCCCACGCGAGCGGTGCACCTCCCGATGCAGAAATGGAGCATCGCGCTGGTTCAGTATCTCCCGAATAATTCCCGATGGCCGGAACGGGCTAACCGAAGCAAACGCTAAATCAGCAAACGGAATCGGGACGGTGTCACGAAGGTAGAAATTGATGTAGCCGTTCATCTCGGCAAGGCGCGGGTTCAGTGTGGAGCTTTCGCCATCGCGTGAGTGCGCACCGCAGTAATTGCCGTTCAGATATTCGGTAGCGGCATCGGCCAACAGAAACTCCAACATCATCTGGCAGCGGTGGCGAAGCCGTGAGTCGCTCGCAAAATCCCGAAGCACAAGAAGCGGCGCAATGTAGTAGTAATGGTAGCGGGGGGAATCCCATTCGGACATCCCGTTGGTGGCAGTTTCATCAATCCAGTGGTGGAGGTACTTCGTTGCTTCGGCATGGATTTGGCGCGAGCTTTTTCCATTGAACCACTCACTCTCGGGAAGGTCGGGCCATTCCTGGCTGAATAAAAAAAGTGAGGAATAATACATCAGAAAATGGTTCTCCGTATCGCCACGGTAGGGGGTGTACCGCCGCCACGTTTCGCGGAACCGCGCACGCCACTGATGATCCAGAAAATTATGGCAATAAAAATAGAAGCAGGTGGCTGGGTACATCCAAAAGATATCCCCCTTTGGCTGGCGTAGCAGCGTGTCAAGCTGCCGCCATGCTAACGCTGTATCGGTGCCGGTCACCAATTTTGCGGCGACAAACTGGAAATTCAGCGCGTTATTCCGGGCAATTTGGTGCAAAGTGGAATCAAGCAATGGTGAAGAATGAGAAACAGCAGAACATTGATGAATTGAGGAGGGAATCTGTGTTGAAAAAACGTTGGGAACCGAGTCGCTATCTGGATACATAATCTGCTCAAAAATTATCGAATCACTGCGAAACTGTTTTTCGGTAAGGCTCCACACCTGCGCTTTTCCCAACCCTGATTGCTGCCACGCTGTATCGTGAATATTTTTTCGCCAAACTCCATATCCGAATGTTCCGGCAAGCAACTCCTCCGTTTCGTGAATTTTAATCAACGCATGAACTCTGCGTGTAGGGAGATTGGAGGTGATATCAGTGATACTGTCATTTGAATTTGATTGAATTACTACTCCATTAAATCCGTACAGAATTTTTTGATTGTCTTTTTCAAGAGTGATGTTGGCATCCAATACTTCATCTTTGCCATACATCCTAACTCTGCTGGTGCGGACGGTATCCCAAACGGTATCCCACGATGCTCCATTATTTTCCGAATAGCAACGATAGAGGTACGGTGAGGTGTCAAGCGAAGCAAGCGCGACCCAACGGGTGGAAATAGAGTTTGGCGGCGAAATGGAGAAAACGTAGCGATGCTGCAACACCCCTTCTGGATTTTCCCAATGCTCACCTCCATCGCTTGACCGCCACAGCCCCCAAGCCGTTGCAGCAACCACCCAGCGCGGATCTTGCTGGTTCACTTTCACATCCATCACCTCGGTCATTCGCCAGTCGGTGGTGATGCGCCATGTTGTCCCGTAGTCGGTGGACTTATGCACTCCATTTCCCGCAGCAATAAATAAAATCTGCCCATTTGTGCGGTCAACAGCATCCATTGCGTAGGCTTTCAGATTTCGCGGGCCAAGATGTTGCCACGTCCGTGCGGAGTCCACGCTGCGGAATAATCCGCTGCCCAGCGTGCTGCTTCCAACAATGGAATCCTGATTGCCAAGAACAACAGCATAGAGCGTGCTCCGTTGCTGGGAAATTGCAGTGATGGGAATCAATACAAAAAGGAGTATCCATTGCAGAGGCAGGATTCGGTACTTCATGATTCAGCGATAGCGTAGATAATCATGTGATGATTAACGTGTGATTGATGTTCAGCGGTAGCGGGATTTTTATGACCCCTTGCTCCATCGTAATTTTTTCGCCATCCAGCTCCGCAGTTGTGGTTCCACTGATAATTATTTTAATTGTTCCAGAACCCACACGAATTGTGTGTTGGAAGTCTGAAATTTTTGACGCAATAATTAGCATCTCACCTTCAATTTTCACACATAGCAGGTGGCGGACAACCAGAACAACAAACTGCGCCCATCCCCAAACAATAATTCCCACTGGCGGAAATGGAGGTGTGCTGCGCGGGCCGTAATACTCAAACCAAGTTCCACCAACTCCTGCTTTTCCCAGCAGCCAACGCAACGAGCGTTCGGCGCGTTCCGTTACTCTGGCTTCGATTTCTGCCGAGGCAATAAATGCTGTTGCGAACGCCCACGGGCCGTGGGAGTCGGGGTCGGAAGCAATGGTGCTTCGGCCATATCCGCCCTCTCCATTTTGATTCCAAAGAAGCTCCAGATTATCCAGCGTCCGCGTGGCAATATCACTGTTTGCGGGAACAATCCCGTAGATAATCGGCAACGCCTCCACGGCATCGGGAGTGCAGGGGCGGGCGGTTGTTTCTGGGGAAGCGGGAAGGTACGGCGCGTAGTTAGGATCATGCGGGCCTGCGTCGGGAACCATGATTTCCGCTGGAGTTCCGTCGGCCAATCGGCGGTGGATAAATTTGCCTTCGTGAAGTAGCCGATACTTCGGATGATTCAGCATCGCTTCCTGAATCCGCTGCCCAGCAGCGCGCCACCGTTCGGCATCTTCCTGCTGGCCCAAATGCTGGGCAAGCTCGGCAATGTGAATCAACCCAACAGAGCAGAACACTTGGTGGCTAAGGTCGAACCCGGGCTGAACGCCCATCCACGGCAGCCGCTCCCAAAGGTCGCGGCGGGCTTGCAGCAAACCGCTCTCGTGTTGGTATTCTGGACGGAGCAGATAGTTGGCAACCGCACGGATGCGACCCCACCACAACTGGGGGAGCTTGACATCGCCAGTCCATCGCCAGTAGTGCCAGATGGCATCCAACACCGCCCCGTTTCCGTTCAGTTCGGAAAGTTCGCCGCCACGGAACCGGCTTGATTCGGCAATCATCCCCTCATCATTGGCCAGTTGGCTCAGGATATTCTGGATCACCTGCCGCGCCAGCACAAACTGTCCGCTGATGGCCGCCGCAGTGGCAACCATCGCCGCATCCATCCCCCATTGATAGCCATACTGCCAGATTGAAGCGTCGAATTTTCCGCTGCGGCTTACCGCGGCCCGAAGCCCGTTGCAGGCAATGGCATACTGGCACTGAAGTTGGCCCGCAAGGGTTTCGCCAAGCGATTCATTGAAGGTGGCAGGCGGATCCGGTTCTTCACGTTGGATCCAAAACTCTTCCTGCTGGGCCATTCCAACCGCTTCAATCGAATAGATGAACGTTGCGCAAACGCCGCCGGCATTGGCTTGGCAGGGAACGGTTAAGAACCGCTCGAACGCATTCCCCGATGGAGCCGAAAAAAGGCTAATGGAAGCATATCCTTCCGCCTGAAGCAGCCCACCGGGGGCTGCGTGGAACTGATCGAACAGCAACGGGTTGGCGTACAGCGCGGCTTCAATCTGAACAGCTTCAATCCGAGCAACAGCGGCGGCACATTCGGGTTCGGAAATGGAGACTTCGCGGATCAGGTTGGATGTGGAGCGTTGCACGTAGAACCGCTCGGTGACAACCACCGCGCCAGCCCGCCACCGTGCCACAACTTCTGGCCGCTCTGTTAGGTTCCACCCGACATCCAGCGTGCTGTGGGTTGGGCGGTGGCGGACTCCATCCACCACAACGGTGAGCATGGTGCGTTGCAAACCAAGTTCGGGGTGGAACAGCCATGTCCCTTCTTTTCGCGTCATCCGTTCGGGGTCCCACAGCAGCAGTCCAAGCGGCGCAAGCAATGGGTTGCGGCTCCATTGCAGCACAGCAACAATGCGCCCATCGCCAAGCGGGAAATAATCGGTGTCTGGGGCGTTGGTTTGTTGATCTGGTATCATGGGTGCTACGCCGATGTACGCTCCTGAAATGCCCCCAATGCTTCTTCAACTGATCGGGCAGTTGGATAGAAGGTGAGGATGGATTGGATCACCGCATCCACCAGCGCGTCCGGGCAGGAAGCCCCACTGGTCAGCACAAGCTGAATCGGGCGATCCAGCACCGGAAGCCACCCTTCGGTCAGGACTTCCTTCCCGGTGTGAATATCGAAATGGCGGATGGAGGTTTGGCTAAGAATTTCACCAGCATCGCGGATGAAATAGGTTGGCATCTTCTGCTGGCAAAGCTCAACCAGATGAGAGGTGTTGGAGCTGTTGTAGCCGCCAACCACAATCGCCAAATCCCCGCCGGAAGCAATCAGCGCGCTGGTGGCCCCTTGATTTTCGTTGGTGGCGTAGCAGAGGGTGTCGCGGGTGTCAGCAAAGTGCTCGGCGATGGTTTCGGGGCCGTAGCGGGCAAGCATTGCTTGGCGTAATCGGTCGGCAATGGCTTGGGTTTCCTGGGCCAGCATGGTGGTTTGGTTCACCACGCCAATCCGGTTCAGATCGGTAGCCGGATTGAACCCTTCGGAGCTTCTGTTACGGAACCATTCCTCAAACTTTTCCACTGCTTCCCTCCCTTCGATGATTGCCGCCAGACGCTCGGTTTCTTCCATGTTTTCCACCACCACGGTTGGCGCGCTGCTGCGGCTGTGGCTGAACGTTGCGCGGGTTTCCTCATGATTCCATTTGCCATGCACCACCACTGTGCAATCTCGCTCGCCAAGCGTTGCGGTGCGGTTCCAGACCTTCTCCACAAACGGGCAAGTGGTGTCGTAGCGGTAGGGGTCAATTCCGCGTTGGCTAAGTTGCTGCTGGATTTCGAGAGTGGTTCCGAACGCTGGGACAATCACAATGTCGTCGGCAGAAAGGTCATCCCAGCGGACCAGTTGCTGGCCGGAAGTGGTCATCACAAACTGCACGCCACGCCCCCGCAGGTCTTGGTTCACGTGGGGGTTGTGGATCATCTCCGACAGCAGAAAAATCCGTTTGTCGGGATGCTGCTCAACAGCACGGTAGGCAATCTCGATTGCGTTCTCCACCCCGAAACAGAATCCGAAATGCCGTGCTAAATGGAAGCGAACAGGCCCAAAATCCAGCACCGAGGGGGAGTAATCCCGGCGGCGTGGGTCTTGCAGTTTTCGGGCATTTTTCACCACTGAGATAATCGGCGAGCGGTAGAAGACGGGAATATCGAACGTGCGTGCCATTGGCTGTGTTGGATAAAAAAAAACCGGAGCAGAGCGCGGCAGGCCTGCCCCGGTGTAAAAATAGTGGCTTCGCGGGGGGAAGCACGTCACAAGGTTTATGCCGACATCGGCACCGAACGGGCTGCGGCTGGGCGCGCAATCGGTTGGGCTGGTAGCGGCGGCTGGGTCGCTGATGATTGCGTTGGTGTGGCGGGGGATTGCTCCATCGCTACGGTGGATTCCGGCATTGGGGGCAGTTTTGCTGCGCGGCGTGCCTGCTGGCGTTTGGTTAGCCGGCCCAACCGCTCCTGCCGAAATCGCCCCTGGATCCGTCGGCGGAAGAAGCTCCCTTTGGACGGAGAGCGGAGGAATTGCAGGAAGACATCGTGCGGCACATTCTCGAATACATAGATTCCGCCGCCGGTGAAGATCACCTCCAATTGGCGGGTTTTCGGGTCGTACCCGATTGCGTGAATCGCGTTTGAGTTGACGGTTGTTAGCATCATGGCGGTGCCTGTTCAGTGGTTGCTTGGGCGTTGTCTGTGCGGTCTTCCGGTGGCAAAGGAACAGCCAACTGTTGCATGGTTTTTGGCCACGCTTCATTGACGAATAAGGGGGTGAAATGATGTGTGGATTGGGATTTTTTTTGCCGTGCTTAACAGTTTGTGCGGCTATCTGCCAACAGCAAAGAAGTTGGGTTGCTTTCCAACAATGCTTTGCTATTTTTGCTCCCGTCGTTCAATCCAAACCTGTGGCTTTATACCGGCCCGCTTCCCAGGTACTCCATGATCGCAGTCCCTTCCCATATCGCCTCGTTACGGGCTTACCAGCCTGGCAAATCCGTTGCCGAAGTTGAGCAAGAGTTAGGAATCACCGGCGCGGTGAAACTTGCTTCCAACGAAAATCCCCTTGGTTCATCACCCCTTGCTCTTCAGGCAGCTGCCGAATCGTTGCAGCACCTTACCCACTATCCCGATGCAGGGCTGCGGTTGCGTCAAGCCATTGCCGAACGGTTCGTTATCCGCCCGGAAAACGTGATCTGCGGTAGCGGGGGTGAGTCCATCATCAGCACCGCACTACACACGTTTTTGGATGGTGAGGATGAGATGATTAGCAGCGAGGGGACGTTCGTGGGGTTTCTGGTGCTGGCCCATGCTTCCGGCAAGAGAACCCACTACGTGCCGCAGCGGAACAACGGGTACGATCTAGACGGTATCCTGCGGAAGATCAACGACAAAACCAAGATCATTTACATCGCCAACCCGAACAACCCCACCGGAACGGCAGTGGCCACCAACGCGCTTGAGCGATTCATGGGGAAAGTGCCGGAACACATTCTGGTGATCCTTGATGAAGCCTACTTTGAGTACGCCGACGGCTGGCCCGATTACCCCGATTCGATGCACTACCGCTGGGATAACGTTCTCACTGTCCGCACCTTCAGCAAAGCCTACGGCCTTGCCGGAATCCGCATCGGCTACGGCATGGCCCACTCGGACATCATCGGCAAGATGATGAAAGTGAAACTGCCGTTCGAGCCGAACACCCCCGCCGAAGAAGCCGGATTGGCAGCCCTGAACGATGAAGATTTTTTGCGCCGCACTGTTGTGCTGAACCGCGAGTCGGTGCTGTACTATCATCACGAGTTCGAGCGGATGGGGCTGCGCTTTGTGCCAACCCTTGCCAATTTCGTGATGATTGACTTCCGCGACCACGACCGAATGATGCGGATATTCAACGGGCTGATGCGGCGCGGGGTTATCACCCGCCCACTTACCGCGTTTGGGCTTCCGAACTGCCTGCGGATTTCCACCGGCACAATGGAGCAAAACGTCCGCTGCGTGGAAGCATTGGAGGAAGTTCTGAACGAGGAATTGGTTCACTAAAGGCCAATTCCTTGCTCACTTTTTGGCCGGCTCCTTCCGCGCCAGCAACAGATTCCGCAAGCAAAGCAGTACCAACCATCAACACATAATTTTCCCGAATATGGAAACAGCCGAGCAACTCCGTGAAGCCGACCAGGGGCAAGACCTGTTCAAAATTCATGGCACACATCACATTGAGTTTTACGTTGGCAACGCAAAGCAAGCCGCGTATTTCTACCGCCGCGCAATGGGCTTTGCGCTAACCGGATACTGCGGCCCGGAAACTGGTGTGCGCGACCGCGCAAGCTACCTTCTGGAGCAAGGGAAAGTCCGCCTTGTGCTGACCACACCGATGAACCCAGAGAACCCGATTGCCGACCACATCTACAAGCATGGCGACGGCGTGCGCGACATCGCAATCCATGTTGAAGATGCCGAGGAAGCCTACCGAATTGCCACCGAGCGCGGCGCACGTGGGGTGATGGAGCCGATGGAGATCAGCGACGCGAACGGCACGGTGAAAATCGCCACGGTTGCCACCTACGGCGATACCGTCCACAGCTTTGTGGAACGCCGCAACTACAACGGCGCATTCCTTCCAAACTTTGTCCCGCGCCAGGACTCACTGGCCGCCCCAGTCGGGCTGAAGCACGTGGATCACGTTGTGGGGAATGTTGACTGGAATAAGATGGAGGAGACCGTCAACTTCTACAAAGATGTCTTCGGTTTCAGCCGCTTTGTCAGTTTCGACGACAAGGACATCTCCACCCAATACTCCGCGCTCCGCTCAACAGTGGTTGCCAACGAAAACAAGTGGATCAAATTCCCGATCAACGAGCCAGCCGAGGGGTTAAAGCAATCGCAGATTGAGGAGTACGTGAAGTTCTACCGTGGCGCGGGGGTGCAGCATATCGCTATCGAGTGCGAGGACATCCTTCACTCCATCGCTACCATGCGCGAAAACGGTGTTGACTTCATGGTGGTTCCCGGCAGCTACTACGACGACCTTCAGGCACGTGTGGGTGATATCCAAGAATCCATCGAGGACCTTCGGAAGCTGAACATCCTTGTTGACAGCGACGACAAGGGGTACATGCTCCAAATTTTCACCCGCCCGTTGGAGGATCGCCCAACGCTCTTCTTTGAGTTCATCCAGCGTCGCGGCGGCGAGTCCTTTGGGAAGGGGAATTTCAAGGCATTGTTCGAGGCGATTGAGCGCGACCAAGCCGAGCGCGGAAACTTGTAAGAACGCATCACCGCAAGCCACTGGCAATTGCTGAAATCGCCAGTGGCCGTGGTACACCAACAGAACGTCATTGCTCACTGACACATACACGCAGAGAGAACAATCATGGCATCAACAAAGAAAGCAGCCGCCCCCAAAGCGGCAACCAAAGCATCACCAAAGAAGGGGAAGGATAGCGACGTTGGCGCGCTATCGCACTTAATGTCCGCAGAACCATCGTTCTACCAAACCGTCGAGAAAAACTTCTCGAAGGCGGCTTCGGCAACCGATTATCCGAAAGGGTTGCTGGATCAGATTCGCGTCTGCAACGCGGTGTACATGGTTCGGTTTCCGGTCCGCATCGGCAACGATATCGAGGTATTCACCGGCTGGCGCGTGCAGCACTCGCACCACCGCCTTCCGACCAAAGGGGGAATCCGCTACGCAACCCACGTCACCGAAGATGAGGTGATGGCGCTTGCCGCGCTGATGACCTACAAATGCGCCATTGTGGACGTTCCGTTCGGCGGCGCAAAAGGGGGCATCCAGATTGACCCAAAGAAGTACAGCGAGGAAGTGATCGAGCGGGTGACCCGCCGCTACACCATGGAGCTGATCAAGCGGAACTGCATCGGCCCCGGCGTGGACGTTCCGGCACCCGATTACGGAACCAGTGCCCGCGAAATGGCGTGGATTGCCGACACCTACCAGACGGTGATGCCTGGACAGATTGATGCCATCGCTTGCATCACCGGCAAACCGCTCTCGCAAGGGGGGATTGCTGGCCGCGCATCGGCAACCGGGCGTGGCGTGTTCTTCTCCATCCGCGAAGCACTGAACGGAGCCGAAAACGCCAAGCTGTTCGGGATGACCCCAGGGCTAAACGATAAACGGGTGATTATCCAAGGGCTTGGGAACGTGGGCTACTGGTCGGCAAAATTCTTGCAGGAAGGGGGAGCAACAATCGTTGGCATCTGCGAAATGGAAGGGGGGATTTACGACAAAAACGGGCTGGACGTTGACGAAGTCTTCAAGCACCGGAAGGAGACTGGCTCGATCCTGAACTTCAAAAACGCCAAGAACGTGAAGCGCGGAAACGACGTGATGACGATGGATTGCGACATCCTTGTGCCGGCTGCGCTAGAGAACCAACTAACGGCCAGCAACGCGCCAAACATCAAAGCAAAGATGGTTGCCGAAGGGGCCAACGGCCCAACCACTGCCGAAGGGGAGGAGATTCTGCTGAAGCGTGGAATCCACATCATTCCGGATGCTTACTGCAACGCAGGCGGCGTGACGGTCAGCTACTTCGAGTGGCTGAAGAACCTGTCGCACGTTCGGTTTGGGCGGCTTGGCAAAAAATCGGATGAAGCCAGCTTCACCCGCATTGTCACCGCTATCGAGCAGATGACCGGTGCCTCGATGAACAGTGATGTCCGCAACCACATCACGCAAGGTGCCGACGAAGCCGACTATGTGGATAGCGGGCTAGAGGAAACAATGATCGGTTCCTTCTACCAGATTAAAAACGTGTACGACACCAACAAACGGGTGAAGGACCTGCGAACCGCCAGCTTTGTTGTGGCGATTGACAAAGTGGCCCGCTCGTACATGGAGCTTGGGATTTTCCCGTAAACAAGAGCAGAGTAGCAGTACAGCACGACCCAAGTATGAGTATCATGCTTGGGTCGTGTTTTTAGACCTGTGCGAAACGCATCCATAGCGTGTAGAATTGCGTCCCCCTGTATCCCAAGGATAATTTCGGATACCTCTACTCCGGCAACCACTGGTATCCAATTCCCAGCCGGAAGCCAACGTAGTATTGCTTCCAGTCGGCATCCTTCAGCACGGAGTTGAGTTGGCGGCTGAGGAATGCTTCAAAGAAGAATGTTCCGAACTCTGCCGACACATTCCATCCCAACGCCACTTCGGCTCCGGTGCGGACGCGATCAAGCTGGTTCAGTGTTCGCTGATCCATCAGGGTCAGCGTATCCATCCCGTTGCCATACCGCAAATCTTCTTTCACATTGGCAAGCTGCACATACTGCGTTGCTTTGCTGCTGACGGTGTATGCCCCCGAAACGCCAACGTTCAGGTAGTAGTACGAGCCGATCGTCACCGCTTCCGAAACCAAAAACACACCGTAGAAGGGGATGCTGATCCCGATCTTCCCGGCCACCGCGTACTGGTTCAAGAACAACGTGTTCACTTCTTTCAGCGAGCCTTTGTTGCCAGCTAAGGTGAGGTAGCTGCGGGTGGTGTCGTTGGAGAACAGCACCCCATCGGCGATTTGCAACGCGGCGTCGGCCCGAAGAATTGCGGGCATCGGCAAGTTCAGTGTGAAGCTAAACCCGTATTCCGAAAAATTGGTGACGGGATAGACCGCATCCTCAATCTCCTTGTTCTGGTTCGGCTGCTGAATCTCCCGCTCGCCCGAACTGTACGGGTCGCCGTGGTTGAACGGCGCGGTTGTTGGAACAAACCCGCTTGATCGAATATCGTTCGCATGGTCGTACACGTCGGCGTAGGGGAAGAGCGCGGTGAAGGAGAGCGAGCGCGCCGCAAACGCCTGCGGAAACCAGCCATGCGAGTAATGCTTGATAAGATCATCCACCAAGTCGTTCATATCTGGCCCTTCTGAATCAAGCCCGATGGATTTCCAGAGTGAGTCTTGCTCGGCTTGGTACAGCGAATCTTGCCGCGCCTGCTGCGCCGAATCAAGCGGTGGCGGCTGCTGGGCGATGGTGTCGGGAAGGTTTAGGCGAACGGTGTCTTGTGGCAATGCCGGCGGCGGCACCATCCGCCGCCGTGCCGATGTGTCGGCTGGAGGTTGTGTGGGGGCCGGGCGGGGATTACGGCGACCACCGCGGCGTTGCGCGTCGGCATCGGTTGTGGCGGCAAGCAGAAACAGCAACGCCACCGCAAGCACCCGGAGCATACTCCGGGAAGTGAGAGGAAATAGAGTAAGCATCAGGTTCTTCATCGTAGGACGTGCATCGGTTTGTGGGCTTCTCCGCTGTTGGTCACCAGTCGCGCCCAATACACGCCAACCGAGACATCGTAGCCTGGGGTGAACGTGATAAGATGGATCCCCGCCGGAACAAACCCCTGGTCAAGGATGGTGTACTCCTCTCCAAGATCGGTGTACAGGATCAGTTTCACGGGGGAATCTTTGTCAATCCGGTAGGCCCATGTTGTTGGGGTGAACCGAAGCACAGGGTTCGGATAATTCTGCTCCAACGTGGCAAACCGCACGTACGGGCGTGGTGTTCCGATTGAAGTTGTGGTGATGGTTCCGGTGGCCGCGCCAACCTCACCTCCATTCAGCCGAAGGCTGCTGAAGCTGACAACGCACACCGAGTCGTTCCCCGCCAACGCCTCCCCGGCCAGCCGAACAATCGTGTCCCCTTCGGCGCGTGGGGTCGCGCTTCCGGTGCGGATCGTTATCGCGAAGGTGAAGGTGCTGTCGGTAAGTTTTGTTAGGCGTTGCGCGATTGCTGTATCGCCAGCGGCCACCGCAAACCGCTCCGGGAAAAACACCGTTGGGTTGCTGAGTTGGAACGCCCCCTCGATAGTGATCGTTGCTCCGGTGTCAACTCCATTAGCAAGCCGTAGCGGAAGCTGGACCTCTTTCCCAACAAAACCGTGAGTATTGCCGGCAAGTATCTGGGCCGTGGTTGCTTGCGGAAGCAGGGAAAGAAAAAAACCACAGAGGCACAGAGTACACAGAGAAGGGAGAAGAGAGAAATGGGAACGGATTCCGTGCTGTTGCTTGAATCTTGTAAAAACTCTCACTGCCTCACCTCCCGATAATGACAAATTCCGTGCGGCGATTTTTCCGGCGGTTGTCGTCGTTGTCGTTGGCCACAATCGGCTTCGATTCGCCGAATCCTTTTGCCACCAAACGGTTCCGTCCGATGCCCATTTCCACCAACGATTCCAGCACCGATTCGGCGCGTTTTTCCGATAGCCGCTGGTTGTAGTCTTCGCCGCCGCGGTCGTCGGTGTGGCCACGGATTTCCATTATCAATTTTGGATTATTTCGCATCGCCTCGGCCACCTGCCCCAACAGCGGAAGCGATTCGGGGCGGATGGTTGCCTTGTCGTACTCGAACTCGATGTTCACAAAAGCGATTGTTCCCACAGGGGCGAACGGGGTGAAGATGGAGCGGTCGTAGGTCCCGTAGTCGCTGACGGTGAACCCTTGCAGTTCGGGGAAGCTAAGCCAGGCGCGGGCCGTGTGGCGCGCATCGCACTGCGGCGGGCGGTAGGTGATTCGGTAGTAGTTGTTCATGCTGCGGTAGATGTCGGCAAAAACGTAGGGGAACTCCTTGGTGCTGTACAGCCGGTAGAACCGCCCGCCGGTGTAGCCAGCAAGGTTTCGCATCGGTTCTTCCTCGGCCATCCCGTAGGCCACCGTGTAGATTGCTGTGTTGGTTTCCCGCGCAATCCGGTGCACCGATTCCAGCGTGCTGTCGGAACTATTGTCGCCGCCATCGCTGAAAAGAATTGCCACCCGCTTGTATCCCGCCGGGGCTTTTTTTAGTTCATCAATGCCGCGCAACGTGCCGTCGTACATGGCGGTTCCCCCTTCGTAGCCACGCAAGCCATCAATCTGGAACAGGCGTTTGTACAAGCCGCTGTCGGCGGTGAGTGGGACCTCCACTTTCATGGTGGAGGTGAATTTTACCACCGTGATCATATCCCCCTTCTTTATCACTTTCAGCAGCAGTGTGATTGCTTCTTGCAGCTTGCGGGCGCGGGCTTCCCCCATCGAAGGTGAGTGATCCAGCACCAGCGCAATGGCGTATGGCTCGCGGCGGTCCTGGCGGATTTCAGTAACGGTAAAGCTGTCAATGGTGGTGGTGGTTCCGTTGCAGGAATCCACCAACCGTTGCCAGTAGTTGCGGTAGCTCCCTTGCCCGGCGAAGTATGGCGGGGCAAGCCCCATCACAAAACGCCCGTTGGTATCGAACACAAAGGCGCGAAGCTCAATCTGGTTTGGGTAGCGGCTGTCATCTACCGTGCGAATATCCATCTGCAGTGGCAGCAACGCTGCAGCTGCCGAGTCGGCCCCGGAACCGATCACCGTTCCGGTTGTGATGCCGCCGGTTCCCACGGTGATCTTCCCTTTCCACGCTTCAATCACTTGGCCGAACGGCGTGGTGGAGGTCATGTAGATTGGCTTGTAATCCTTTGGGGGGAGCGTCTCCTCCACCATACTTTCGATATGATGGGGGCAGCCGCCCAACAGCAGTGTTAGCGGAAGCAATGCCAGCAGCACTGCACGGCGTAGAAGTTCAGTCATAATGAAAATTCAGCAAGGTGGATTGAGATCCCTACTTGCGTTGAAAATAGCGGTTGGAAGTGGCTTTCGCTGCAATGGATGCAAGAGATGCAGATGCAAAGGAAGAATGCAGCGCGGCCCGCCTGACGGAAGTCGCGGCTGAGAGTTGCAGAGGGGGGAAGGGTTTAAGGAAATAGGGGGCGTGCGCCAGCATCGGTTTGCTTTCTATCTTCGCGCCCTAAGGTTTGTGCCCTTCCTGATTACTTTCCATCGTTCAACATGAAGCATCTCCGTCCTTCTGCCTATCGTCGGCTACGCCATTCTTGTTGGCTGATTGCCCTGCTTTGCATCGCGGCAACTGCCCACGCCCAGGAACTCTCCTTCCAGAACCTCACCAAAGGGGAACTGCTGAATGGGTTCGCCGCGCGTGCGGTGTATGTGGACGATATGGATCGCCCGATGGGGGGGCGGTTTGTTCACCAACGCACCGGGTTCACGCTCGATCTGCTGGCCATTCAGTCAGCGCCGCAAGCCTTCATCTGGGTCAACAGCGTCCCCACAAGCGATATGGGGGAACCTCACACCCAGGAGCATCTTCTGCTTGGAAAAGGGAACAACGGCCGCCGCCACGCCAACTTGGAAGGCGTTTCGGCGGCAAGCTCGTCGGCGTTCACCGAGCAGCTTCGGACCTGCTACCATTTCCACACCGCAGCTGGGGTCCAGGTGTTCCACCAGCTGTTCGAAAGCCAGATGGACGCGCTGCTCCATCCCGATTACACCGATGAAGAAATCCGCCGCGAGGTCCGCAACTTCGGCGTTGCCGTCAACCCTGCCGATGGACAACTACGGCTGGAGGAAAAGGGGACCGTGTACAACGAGATGGTGAGTTCCTTCGAGCGTGGCTGGAGCCGGATGGCGCGCCAGGTTGACATTGCCATGTACGGCCCTGACCACCCGCTGGCGTTTGTTAGCGGTGGGTTGCCGGCGGCTATCCGCCAGATGAAGCCGGAAGACATCCGCCGTTTCCACGCCGCCAACTACCAGCTTTGGAACATGGGGATGATCGCCTCGCTCCCCACCTCTTTCCAACTTGACTCAACGCTTGCTCAGTTCGACGCTGCCTTGAACCGGCTGCAAGGCACGGCCCCCGCCAAACCGGCGGCCCCGCTCTATCCAAATCTTCCGCCGCCGCAATCTTCCAAAGAAGGTTCGATCCACATTGCCCAGTATCCATCCAGCAATCCCAGCCAGCCCGGCCCTGCGCTGTTCTGTTGGGGGCCAACTCGCAAGCTGGGGCTTCGGGAGCGATTCCTGCTGGAGCTTTTTCTGGAGAATATCGCCGGCGATGCCACCACCAATCTGTACAAGCTGCTGGTGGATCCGCAAACCCGAAAGATTGACATCGGCACAACAGGGGTGTTCGGTTGGGTCAGCAGAGATTTGGGGAACCCAGTGACGATTGGGCTCAGTGCTGTGGAGCCAGGCCACATGAACCAGGAGGAACTTTCGCAGGTGCGGACCTTGATCCTGAAAGAGATGGAGCGGATCTGCCAACTGCCCGACAACAACCCCGAACTGCTTGCCTTCAATGCCCGCGTCAAGAATCGGATCATCAGCACTCGGCGTTCGCTGCGCCAGTTCGTGAACCGCCCACCTGGGTTCGGCTATCGCGGCAGCGGTTCCGGCTGGTTCAATCACCTGATGGACCTTGACAGCGAAGATGGTTTCCGAAAATCATTGACCCGAAAAGATGAGCTTGCCTTTGTGGAAACAATGATAGGCGAAGGGGTGAACCTGTGGCGGAAAATGATGAGCCTCTGGAAGCTGACGGAACAGGTTCCGTACATCGGCGCGGCAAAACCGAGCCCCGAACTGGTGGCGGCCGAAGAATCCGAACGCCGCAGCCGCATTGATGCCGAGGTTGCGCAACTGGTGGCACGCTACGGCGTTGCCGACAAGCAATCGGCAATACGCCGCTACGGGGCCGAGTACGACGCAACCACCACCCAGCTTGACTCAATCACGAATCTTGCCCCATCCGCCACGCTGGTTGCTGCCCCACCGATGACCCTTGATGACCAGATCCAATTCTCCATCGAACAAGCCGGCAACGGAGTCCCGTTGGTGGCCTCAACATTCGAGAATTTAACAGGGGCAACCGTGGGGGTTGCGCTGGATCTGCGGGGGGTTGGCCAGCAAGATTTGATCTACCTCTCGATGCTTCCAACCTTGCTGACCGATGTTGGGGTGACGGAGGGGGACGGCATCATTTCCCACCAAGCGATGAGCGAACAATTGCGGGCCGAGATCAGCGGATTGGAAGCCTACATCAGCAGCAACTACCGCACGGGCCGCTGCGAGTTGGTGATGCGGGGATCAGGGGGCGATCTGAAGGAAGCCCGAAAAGCAACCTACTGGATGCTGCTTGCACTGGTGGCCCCCGATTGGCGCGCCGAAAACCTTCCGCGCATCCGCGAAGTGGTGGACCAGACGCTATCCGGGTTGCGCGCCACCATGCAAGGCTCGGAAGAAAACTGGGTGAACGATCCGGCCATTGCCTGGATGAAACAGAACGACCCTCTCTACTTGGCCACCAACGCATTCCTGACCCAAACCCACAACGTGCTGCGGTTGCGGTGGATGCTGATGGAGCCCGGAGCCAGCGGACGAAAGGTGGCGGAGTACCTCACCTTCTTGAGCGTTGCCGGAGGGATGGGGCGTGGAAGCGTCGAGCAGATTCTTGCAGCATTGGAAGGGGATGCGGAGGCAATCGCCAGCATCGGCCGCCGCAGCGATGACGTTGCCGATTTCCTGAAACAGCGCGATCAGTTACCCGAGGATGGAAAAAGCATTGTGGCCGAAGCAATCAAGGATCTGAAGCAGATGCTGAACGAAGTCCCCGATGCCACACTTGCGGTGGATTGGCGATACCTGTGCGAACGGATGCGCGACGACCTGCTGACCCCACCCGCCGACGTGCTGAAGCACCTGAAGAAGTTGCGCGGCACCATCACTAACCTTGCCAACGCACGGATGTTTGTGATAAGCTCCACCAACACACGCGACCAACTACGGACGGAGCTACGCCAGATCACCGACAATCTTGCTGGCAGACACCCGGATGGTGCACCACCAAGAAGCCAAGCCCAGGGAACCGGGATGATTGCCGAGCGTGTGGCCAGCCGCACCCAAAGCAACCGCCCGGTGTTTGTGGGATTGGTGAACCCGAACACGCAAGGCGGAGTGTTCGTGAACTTCGCGCCGGGGATCACCTACGCCCAAACCGACCGCGAATCGTTGGTGAAGTTCCTTGCCAGCAAAACCTACAGCGGGCACGGCTCGCACAGTATGTTTATGAAAACATGGGCAGCGGGATTGGCCTACAGCAACGGCCTTCGCATCTCCGCCAACGATGGGCTGGTGGGCTACTACGCCGAGCGTTGCCCCGAACTTCCGCAGACCCTGCGGTTTGTGATTGATGAACTGAAGCGTGGCCCGCGCAATCCCGCCTACGTTGATTATGCGATAGCGCAAGCCTTCATGGAGTTCCGCTCGGCGGGCAGCTACCCGGGGCGTGGCGAAGCAATCGCCAACGACCTTGCCGATGGGTTGTCCCCAGACACCATCCGTGCCTTCCGCCAAGCCATTCTGGACCTCCGTTCCGATCCCAACATCGCCAGCGAAGTCTTCGATCAGCTGCCGAAGGTCTATGGCCGGGTGCTTCCCGGCTACAACGTCCGCGCCGCCGATGTTCCGGGGGGAATCTATTTCGTGATCGGCCCGGAAAAGCAGATGAAACTCTACGAGGACTATCTGAAAAAAGTGGAGGGAGAAAACACCGAACTGGTGCGGCTGTACCCGCGTGATTTTTGGATGGTGACGGGAGGGGGGGAGTAGTCAGTGGTCAGTGGTCAGTGGTCAGTAGCCCGTGGTCAGTGGTCATTTCATTCGACACTCGGCATTTCCCATTTCCCTCTATCTTGCGGGCCAACAACAACCAATACCTGTATGGCAACCATTGATTTTGTGGATCCCTACCTTGCCGGCGATGACGGGCTTGTGGCAAAGGGGGGGCAATTCACTCCGGAAAATTTGTTGAAGGCCTACGGCATGGGAGTTTTTCCCTGGCCAACCGATGAGGACTCCATCTACTGGGTTTCCCCGATTGAGCGTGGGGTGATGTTCCTGGACGAACTCCATATCCCCCGAAGCCTTCGGAAGGATCGGGAGCGCACGAACTTCACCTTCACCATTGACCACGATTTCCCAAGCGTTATCGCTGCGTGCGCTGCGGCCACCCGCCACGGCCAGCAGGGGACCTGGATTATTGATTCGATGATCGCCGCCTACTGCAATCTTCACCAGTTGGGATACGCCCACAGCGTGGAAGTTTGGGATGGAGATGAGTTGGTTGGCGGGTTGTATGGCGTGGAGGTGCACGGGATCTATGCCGGCGAAAGTATGTTCCACCGCCGCACTAACGCCAGCAAGTTTGCACTGCTGCATATGATAGACCACCTGCGCGAACGCGGCGCCCAGTGGATTGACATCCAGATGGTGACACCGCACATGGCGATTCTTGGCGGCAAAGCAATCCCCCGCCACGAGTTTCTGGAATTGCTTGCCGCCACCCAATCCCCCGACCGGAAGCTGTTCGGATAGCCGATGCGATTTCTTCTCCCCTTGCTCTTCTTACTCCATTGTTATTCGCTACCAGCGCAGCCCGCTGTGATTAGTGATTCCACCAAGCCAATCCCCCTCTGGTTCCGGCTTGGGATTGCCTCGATGAAAGGGATTGAGCCGCTGTACGGGTTCGATCTTGGGTTTACGGTGAATTTTATGGAGAGCCACCTGCTTGCCGTGCGGGTGATGCAGGGGGAAGCGCTTCCTTCCAGCAACTTGCAGCTTCCTGGCCGCCCCCCCGATAATCTTCTGGATGCCAGCCTGCTGTACGGGGTTATCACCCGTGATGAAATTGGGCAAGCCGCATTGTTTGCTGGCGTTGGCGTTGCGCATGGCCAGGTGCTGAAAACCGCCCGCAGCGTGCAAACCTTCAGCAGCCTTAGCTTCCCGGTTGAGGGGCAGTTGATTATTGCCCCGTGGCCAACCCTCGGAATTGGGATAGATTTCCTCTACTCTTTCAACGCTCAAAAAAACTTCTACGGATTCTCGCTGGCTCTGCAGGTGGGAAGGGTGCGGCCAGAGTAGAGTGATTGCTGCCAAACTGAATGCCACTGCCATCATTTCACTATCCACTGCTAACCATCGCTCATGTTCTCCCGCTCCCTTTCCTTTCCAATCCTTGCGGTGCTGGTGCTGCTGCTGACGGCAACCGCCTGTGTGCAGGTGTGGCAGGTGGGTGCCGAGTGGTTTGTGCAACGTCCGCCGCTTGCAATCGTGATCCGCAATGTGGCAATGGTGGCTGCGCTGCTGGTGGGGGGCTGGCTGCTGATTCCGCGGCCCAACCGTACCAGCAAAGCGGCCACGCTTCTTGTGGTGGCGGCATCGCTGTTCGGGATTGGCTTGGCAATGCAGTTCCGGCTTGGGCATGATTATCCACGCCAGCTTTCGCGGGATCAGGTTGCCGCCATTGCCGATTCGGTGCAAGGGAAGCTGCGCGGCGGGACCCAAGACTCTGTCCGCAGGCTAACGCGCCGCATTGCTGCGGAACAGAACGCCCAGCTTCGCCGCGATTTCGAGGCATCCCGTATTGACCTGCGATTGGCCCGCTCGTTGGAACGCGCCTACGGGCCAACACCCCTTACCCAGCAGGTGCTTGGCGGGCGCGCGGTTGGCCCCAGCGATAATCTTCTGCTTCGTCTAATTCCGGTGATTGCTGGGTTGTTAGCATTGTTGTTTGCGGCGCGCTCCACGGTTCCGGTGCTTCTCAGCTCCCACTGGAAATTGGTGGGATTCTACGGCAGCTTTGCTGTGTGCATCGTCACGTTTGTCTATCTAACCGTTAGCGGTGGGATTCGTGGAGCAACCTTTGCCCCGCAAGAATTGCTGAAGCTGACGCTGCCGGTTGCATGGGCCGGGTTCTTACTCCATTTCCGCAACGCACTGCGGCCCGAACATCGCGGGGCGTTCACCAAATCCCCACTTGCCCTTTGGATCTACATCGTCGGGTTGCTGACGCTCCCGTTGGGGGTGTTTCTGGTGATGCGTGATTTCGGCCAGTTTCTGGTGATTGGATTGGCGCAAGTGCTGTTGCTTGCCTGGTTCACCCGAAGCCCCCTGTACGTTGTGCTGTTCACCGGCGGATTTTTGGCAACCGGAATCACACTGCTGTCGGGAAAAACGTTTTCGGCAACAACGTTGCTGCTGCTGTTGGGGGTGGTGGTGGGGGCGGTGCTGGCCCTGGGCGCGGTGGAACGCTACCGCCGCCGCGACAGCTTGTGGACTGGGGCATCGCTGGCACTGGCGGGCTACACTGCCATTGCCATGCTTGCTGTGCAGTTGCCGTTCATCGCCCGGATGATTGCCACCCCACGCCAACGATTTCTGCTCTGGGCCGATCTGTACAGCCGCCACGGCGACCCCGCGTGGTGGGATCGCTCGCGCCAAATTATCGAGGCACTCTACGCCTTCGATGCCGGGGGGCTTGCCGGGCGCGGGCTTGGCGAAGGAACACCGTTTCTGATCCCTAAAGCTGCCAGCGATTTTGTGTTTGCTGCCGTCACCGAGGAGCTTGGGATGCTTGGCGGGCTGCTGCTGATTCTCTCCTTCCTAAGCCTTGTTGCCATTGGGCTGCGGTTTGCGCGCCAGCAGGGGGAAACCACGTTTGGCGGTTTGGTGATTGCCGGCGCAACACTGCTGCTTGGGGTGCAAGCCGTGGTGCACATTGCCGGAACCATGAACCTTCTGCCGATGACCGGCATCACCCTCCCGTTAGTCTCCAGCGGGGTCAGCTCGGCAGCGGTCAGCTGGGCACTGGTGGGGATTATTCTGGGGATTGGTTCGCAATCCACCGAAGCCAAAACTGTGGTGATCCGGAAAGATCTGCAGCAGCCAACGCTCCGCCCCTAACCACCAGATTTTTCACCTGATATATCTAAGAAGTAGCCAGCAAGTAGAGAGCGCAGAGTGTTTGACTGAGATCAGCATTCTACGCTCTCTCTCTTTTCCGAACTCTATGTAAGCCGCCCCGATCCTCCTCCCCCCCTCCGCACTCTCTCCGCTCCACCACTTCTTCTTTCTCTTCCCACATCCGACACTCGGCGTTCGACATTCGACATTTTTTTCTCTCACTTCCCAACTGTGGCCGCTGCAAACCGCAGGTGTGGCCGGGGGGGAATAGATTGAAAAGAGTGGCGATAGAGCAACCAACAAACGCCCTCTGCCCCCCCTTTCTCTTTCTGCTCATTCGACATTGGAAATTCGACATTCCACATAACTGATTCGCGATATGAAAGCACTACTTACCTATGCCGCAGCCTTGCTGCTGATGACGATGGCGGCCATTGCCCAGCCAGCGCCGAACCAACCGCCAAACGGCGCAACCGATCTGCCAACCGATGTGACGTTGGGCTGGCGACCGCTGAAAACGGCGGCGAGCTACGAGGTGGAAATCGCCCTAAAAAGTGATTTCACGCAGATCTACAACCTGATGGCGACCGAAGCGACAACCGCCGAGGCCGCAAATTTGAACTACTCCACCACCTACTACTGGCACGTCCGGGGGATTGATTCCGAAGGGGTGGCCACCGATTGGAGCAGCACGCAATCGTTCACCACCATTGCTTCCACCGGAATCCCGCAGCCCATTTCCCCGGAAGATGGCGCGACCGACCAACCTACCAGTGTGATGTTGCAATGGAGCGGCGTAGCCGGGGTTGGCGGGTACGATGTGCAATGGAGTAACGACCCTGCGTTCCCAACTGGCGGGGCGCAAACGGCAACGGTTACGGGAACCACACACCAGTTGCCGACGCTTGGTTATGGGGCCACAACATACTGGCGGGTTCGGGTAACGGCTGCGGCTGCGGCCACGCCGTGGTCGCGGTATGCGGCCTTCACCACTGGCTTTCCCACCCCCGATCCCCTTTCCCCGCCGCTGCTAATTTCCCCGGCAAACGGCCAAGCAAACCAGCCGGAATCGGTGATATTGGTGTGGCATCACGTGGCCGCAAAGGATCCGATCTACGAAATAGAGGTTGCCAGCGACCCACAGTTCGCCAACGTTGCCTACTCCGATGCCGGAGTAACCGACACCGCCTACGCGCTGGGCAATCTCCCCGCAGGGCAAACCTTCCACTGGCGCGTTCGTGCCGATAATGGTGAGGTAAAAAGCGATTGGTCGGGTGTGTTCAATTTCAGCACCGCGCCGGAATCCCCCATTAGTTTGCTGGCCCCGCAGCTGCTAACGCCACCGAACAACACCACCAGCGCGCCGCTCCTTGTCACGATGACATGGGACAGCATCCCAGAAGCCAGCGATTACGAAGTGGAGATTGGGAAGGATGCCACGTTCGAATCGGTTGACACCACGCTCACCAGCACCACCGCCTGGGCCGAGCTTGCCGGATTGCCGAACGCCACAACCTACCACTGGCGCGCCCGCGCACGGAGCGGGGCCGCAACCAGCGCGTGGTCCCGCCCCTTCCAGTTTACCACCGAATCGGTGGAGCCGCAGTTGCCTTCGTTGCCGGAGTTGATTGCCCCGGCGGACGGTTCCACCGGCGTGATGAACCCGGTTCAGCTTCGGTGGAAAGCCGCAAGCAACGGGCAAAGCTACATCGTTGAAATCTCCAACAGCGGCGCGTTCGCTGGCGAGCAAAACAAGGTTCAGATAACATCCGTGGATCACTATTTAGACTCACTGCCGGAAGGGACAAAGCAGTGGTGGCGGGTTCGCGCGGCAAACCAGTACGGCCAAAGCGAAGCAACGAAGCCGTGGAGTTTCACCACCAACATCAGCACACCGACAGGGGTGGAAGAGGAAGCATCAGTAGCGGCGTTGCAAGTTCGGGTCTATCCAATCCCGGCCTCGGCAACGATGACGGTTCAGCTTCCGGAAAGGAGCGAAAACGGAGCAAGCGTCACGCTGTTTACGGCAGAAGGAATCACGGCAATCACCACCAACATTGCAGCCGGGACAACCACTGCAACAATCTCAACCGCCCCCCTGCCGGCGGGTATCTACTGGTGCGTGATTTGTGCCGATGGCAGCAAGGCAACGCGGGCAGTGGTGATAGTGAAATAGGAGCAAACCGACAGGCGAACAGAACACACAGAACAAGCAACAAAGACCATGAATACAACATCGTTATTTCGCCGGATGGCCGCGCTTGTGGGCGCAGCATTGTTGGGGGCATTGCCAGCCGCAGCGCAATCCCCCGCAGGGCAACCCGGGCCAACACCAATGGCACCGATTTATGCACGCTACATTGGAGTGGATAAGCTGTGGGGAGGAACGTACAAACTGGATGGGAAAGGGGATACGGTAGGATTGTTCGAGTTTCAGAACTACCCGCAGCTGCTGCATCCCGAGCTTCAGCATATGGTGTCGCGGGCGTTTGCGCCAACAATGCCCGCCGAGCAGAAACCGGACGTTCACCCAACACAGGTGATGGGGGTGCTAACGGGGAAAGGGGTTAATGCCATGCGAAAAGGATGCGTCAACCAAAGCACCATTGATATGTACGCCACCGACGGGTCGCCCGCGCAGTTTATCCAACAAGCGGGGAAACGGAACTGGCAGATCAGCAACCACTCCTACGGCATCAACCGTGGCTGGGTCCAGACACGCCTTCCCAGCAAGGCGTTGGTGTGGGTCTGGAACGGCACGCTGGACGGATCGCCGAACACAAAAGACCGTGAGGACCCGCACTTTGGACACTACGATAAGTTCGCCCGCCAAATGGACTCGGTGATGTACGCCCGGCCAACACAAATCCCCGTTGTGGCCGCTGGCAACCAACGTGGGATTGCCCCGGCAGGCGATACGGCATATGCGTTCATCCTTGCTGGCACGGAGTTCAGCAGCAACACTGGCGATATGCCGCATCCCGCAAACGGGGGAGCCGGCGGATGGGATGTGTTGGCCAGCATCGGGCTTGCAAAAAATGCCATTGTTGTTGGGGCCGTTGACTCCACCAACAAACTATGGGCCCACAGCAACACTGGCCCCACCGACGATGGGCGGATCAAACCCGACGTGGTGGCACTTGGTGTGGATGTTCCCCTTTCGGGGAAGGTTGGAAACTTGCTTAGCTACACAACCGCTTCCGGCACCTCCTACGCGGCCCCGGCTGTCAGCGGTGCGTTGCTCCAGCTGCGGGAATACTGGCGGAAGTTCAATCCCACAGCTCCGTTCACCGCAGCCACCGCGCGCGGGTTGCTGATCCACACCGCCCGCGACATTGATAACATCGGTCCCGACTACCGCACAGGCTGGGGAAAAGTTGATGCGCAAGCTGCCGCCGATCTGATTCAGTTGAACTCAACAAACAACGGCTTCTCCATCCGGCAAGCAACGCTGAAGCAAGGGGAGAGCTACGAGTTCTACATCAAATCCTACACCAACGGACCTGTTCGCGGGACTATCGCCTGGAACGACCCGCCCGGGATTGTGATGACCGGACCAAGCGGCCGCATCACCTTGAACAACCGAACCCCAACGCTGATAAACGATCTGGATATCCGGATGTATGAGGTGCTGAACAACGGGAAAACCGCGTTGAACAAAGTCTATCACCCATTCACCTTGGACCCAACCAAGCCAGCCGAGGAAGCCAACTACGCCGACAATGTTGTTGATAATGTTGAGCAGATCTATTTCAAGGCTGTGAACACCTACCTTCCTGGGCAGTTCAGCTTTGTGTACAAAGTGGTTATCAAGCACAAGGGGACGTTAAGCGGTGGGAAGCAAGATTTCGCACTGTTCATGAGTGGTGCATCGGAGGTGCTGCTGGCACCACAAGAAGTGAAAGTTGCCACCAACGGAATTGCCCCAAAAGGTGGCGCAAGCCTTGCCGCCACCAGCGCGTTTGTGACCTGGAACGCAGCCCCCGGCGCCACCAACTACGACGTTCAGTACCGCACAATCGGCAGCCAGCAGTGGACGGCAATCAACAACGTTTCCAAAACGGAGGCGAAGCTGGATAACCTTCAGGCGGCCACCTACCAGGTGCAGGTGCGGGCGCGGCATGGGGCAGTGGTTAGCCCCTGGACCAGCGTGGTGCAATTCTACGGAAGCACACCAGTGAAACCGTCCGAGGTGTGGATCACACAACAGACCACCACCAGCGGAGTTGTGAACTGGACTGCCGTAAACGGCGCAACCCAATACGAAGTGCAGTGGGCGCGGATTGCTGGCGACAACACAGTGCTGGGGGGATGGAAAAAGAAAGTGGTGAACGGCACCTCCACTACGCTAAGCAGTCTCTATCCCGACCAATACTACGCCGTGTACGTCCGCACCAAATACGCCAACAACTTGCTAAGCGATTACAGCGACGTGCAAGCCTTCTGGACCCTAAGCGATTGCAGCAGCTACGAACCGAACAACACCCCACCCAACGCCCGAAAAATCCGCACGGGGGATTACGCCGATGGGATGCTCTGCAAAGGAGATAAGGAAGATTGGTTCCTGATCTACAACCCCAGCGGCTTCAAGAATTTGCAGGTGACATTTTACGAGCACTCCAAGCCGTTCAAGCTGACCATCTACCGCCAGCCGATCAACGGCGGAACGGTTAGCGCGGTGCCGAACACCACAATCACCAACAACGGCACACAAAGCGTGAAGGTGAACAATGCTGACTTCGCCAACTACAACTACTACGTGCAGGTGTGGGTCAACGACCCGAACGTCACCTACAGCGACAGTGAGCCTTTTACCATCATTGCCACCACCAAAGCAACACCGTACCAAGCTAACGGCGATGCAGTGCCAACCCCAATGGCAAAACCAAGTATCGAGGAATCGAGGGAAGCTGCGGCTGGGGCTATCCAACTCTATCCAAACCCCGCCAACAGCAGCACTACCATTGGCTTCCGTGGCGTTCCTTCGGGAAGCAATGTTCGGTTGGTGGTGTATGATGCCAGGGGCAGGGTGGCCTACTCCATTGATGGAATTGTTTCCCCGAACAACAGCATAGTTCTGCCAACCGAAGGGCTGCCAACCGGAGCCTACATGGTGGAAGCAATCGCCGACAACAAGCGGCTAACCAAACGGCTGATGGTGGTGCGGTAAGAAGCACAACAATAGCAACGATATGCGGGGGGGAGACGAGAGCACGCACAACAGCGCGGAGGTTGCCAGCATGGTAGCCTCCGCGCAACGTTTTTGTGGGGGGAATGATTGTTTTTGGCGGATGATGATGCATGGAGTAACGTGGTTTGCGAGAAACCTACGTGATCTGTGATGGAGAGTAGGAACCGCTACCTGTTATCGGGAGAAGTGAGTTGGAGCAATTTTTAGCCTACCGAAATTATACTCGCGTGCTTTCAGTTTACGAAATTGTCACCCTGTTTACCCCGATTTGATCGGGGCGAAGACGAGGCCTATACAGGGCCTGACAAGAATAGAATTTCGCAATCTCAACACACGCGAGTATAGCCATGCAATACATAATGATAATA
>JADZEY010000112.1 GCA_020850315.1 Armatimonadota bacterium
CCGATTCCCGAAACCCGATTCCCGAAACCCGATTCCCGAAACCCGATTCCCAGATATTTCATGAAGGCATTTGTACGCGACAGTGGGGGACTTCCCGATTCAACGTTGCAATCGGCAGCGATTGAGGCACGGCTGGCACAGATCGAAGAACTGTTAGGCGAGCTTCACGAGTGGATGCGTGCCGAGCAGGTCAGCTCGCTTCCGGCGCAGTATCGCAAGCTCTACTCCAACCTCATCACCGCCGATTTCGACCGCCGCACCGCATCGGCATTGGTGCGGGCGTTGTTCCAATCCGTTGGGAAGAATGATCCCAGCGATGAGGAACTGAAAATTGCAGCCGCCCATGAAATTGATGCTTCCATCGAGAAGATGAAGGAATCGCTCCCTGAAGTCCGCCCCCGCACCAGCGGCCAGAAGCCGTTTGTGGTGGCGTTGGTTGGGCCATCGGGGGCGGGCAAAACCACCATGATGTACAAGCTGGCGGTCCGGGCGGTGCTGAATTTTGGGTTGCGGGTGAAGATCATCAGCTGCGACACCTACAAAATTGGGTCGGTGGAGGGGGTGCAAACCATTGCCGATATTTTGAGCGTCCCGTTCGGCATTGCCTTCGAACCGCGCGACATCACCGAGCAGATGCTTGGCGGCGATATTGACCTTGTGATCCTTGACACCGCAGGGCGCAGCGACCGTGCCGCCCGCGAGGAGCTTTCGGAGTTTATCGCCGCCGCCGGGCCGGATGAAATTCATCTGGTGCTGTCGGCCACCATGAGCCAGCGGGCAATCCAAGAAACCGCCGCGCTGTTTTTGGGGGAACGGATCAACCACGTCACCTTCACCAAACTGGACGAAGCTCCGTCGCTTGGCGGGGTAATCTCATCGCTTCGCTGGCTTGGGCTTCCGTTGGGATTTATCAGCAGCGGAACCATGATCCCCGACGACCTGCTCCCCTCGCGCCAGGTCCCGCTTGGCGAGTGGGCAATTGAAGGAATGGCTCTGCAGACCCCCGACCCGGAGGCTGCTCATGTCTAAACGTTTGTTTCCGGTACTGCTTCTTCTTGTTCTTCTTTCACCCTTTACTCTGCTTGCCACCCAGGTGACGGAAGCCCGCTGGAATGGGGATGATGTTGTTATCACCTTCAGCGATAGCGTCCGCTACCAAGTGGATTTGGCCGAGACCGACTCCATGGTGGTGGTGATTCGGTTCCCCGCCACCACGATTGCTGCCGATGCCAAACTGCGCCAGCTGCGGAACCGGAACAATCGCGCCGTCGGCTTTTCCCCCCTTCCCGATGGTGGATTGCGGCTTACGCTCACCTCACGTTCGCGATTTGGCTACTCAACGCTCTGGCGGCCATTCACCAATCGGCTGATTGTTCACACGTTCGATTGGAACGGCCTTCCGTACAACCAAGAGCAGTACCACAAAGGGCTGTTGGCGTTGGAGGCAGGAATGACCCAACAAGCCGAGGAACTTCTTGGAGTTGCCTACGCCACCGGCGAGCAACGGGCGGCATCGGTTCTGGGGGTGATGTATGCCCGTGCCGGGCGCGACTCGCTGGCGGCCCGCTACCTTGCCGCCCCAGCCGATGAAGATGACCGCCAAGCCTTGCAACAGCTTGCTGCACAAGGGGGCCAATCGCCAAGCCCAAGCGTTACCAATTCCAGCAATCATCCGGGGGCTGCCGAACCGCCCACTTCCCAAACTTCACCAGCGGGGATTACTCCATCAACCACCTCACCATCATTCATGGATACCTTCAACGATTGGCGCGTTCTGGTTGCGGTCATCGGCGGGTTGCTGCTGTTTGCCATCGCGCTTGCCATTCTGATCCGCTCCTCGCGGAAGAAACCGGCCCCAAGCACGTCGGCCACTTCCGTACAAGCCGAAGAGCCTGCAATCCGAGTTGCGCGTGGGCCGGAACCAGCAGCAAACACAACCACCGTAGCCGCGCCACCAGTTACTCCAACGCCAACCGCGCCAACACCAAGCCAGCCAGCCGAAGCAATCGCCAAGCCAACACCGCCGGTGGCGAACTCAGTTCCAGCAACGCAACCTGTGCCGGAAACTCTGGAGGCGGTTCCTACTCCGGTTTCGGTTCCAGTTTCCGCCGCGCCAGTTGCCTCGGTTCAGGCCGTTCCGGTTGCCACGCCTGTTGCAGAAATTTCTGCAGAACCTGTGGGAGTTACTGCGGTCTCCGCCGGGATTTCTACCGGGGTCTCCACTCCAGCAGTTGCCATCACCGAGCAAACGTTAAAGCAGCCGGTGGGGACGTTGATTGAGTCGCTAAGTTCCGCTGCAATTCCGGTAGCAACTCCGGCGGCAGCTTCCGCTCAAGCAGGCAACGCTCCGGCAGAACCAGCCACGACCACACCGCAAGCAGAGTCAACCGAGGAGCCAACCGCTGGCCAATCGCGGCGGATGTCGGGGCAGGCGTTGCAGTTGCAGCAACGGATCGAGGCGGCCCGGCGTGGTGAGATCACCGTTCTATCTGCAGAGGTGCCAGCCGTCTATGAGGCGCGCCGCCTGAACGTCTCGCGCGATAACGTGGAGCTACGCCGCCGCATCAACGACCTGCAACGGAAGGGAGCGTAGCCCACAAACCACAATGCTGAACACACTAACAGTGCTGTGGGTGGTGATCCTTCTGGTGGTGGGGATTTTGCTACTGAAAATTTTTGACGGTAGAACCCAACCGCGGGAAGAGCAGTAGCAGCGGGGATAGTTCTCCCCCCCCCTTTTTCTGCCGAAGCGATTGCATTTCAAAACACACCTCTCTGATCATTGTGTGGGGCAGGTCACCGCGTCGCACACTTCCTCAACAGTGCCGCAAGTACGTTCAGCAAGCATATTTATGGTATGAGACGAAAAAGAATTTACACATCTTGATACAAATGGGGGGGGGGGGGGGGGTATTATATTGTATCTGTTAATGAGTTAGAGGCTTCATGTCTGCTCCCACCTCTATCTCATTCATAATCCAACTACTTAATCTTTACACAACCATGCAAAAGCAGACGCAAAGACGACACTTGTCCATCCGCACAGTAAGTACAATCGCATTAGCGATAATCCTTAGTGGAATAATTGTGCCGAGATTGGAGGCTCGACAGAAACAGACGCTGATGTACGAAGCCTGCCCCCCAGGCAGTGAGAGGTCAGGTCGCTCATTATCGCTATGGCAGGATGATAGGACAGGGAAATACTACCTAATCTATTTAGGGTGCTGTGGCGACGAAGACCGAGTATGGGAACCAGAACAAACAGTTGGTATGAGTTATGATGAACACTGGAGTTTACCAGCTAACTATAATCAGCTTGTACAAGTTGCCGATTATATAACTCCTAGTGCACGCACAGGGGTGTATTATTTAGTCGGACCAAACAACGTTGTTGTTTATGAGCGGAATTTAGGGAGTCAGCTTGAGGAAGATGCTATTCTTTCGATAGCCAGAGCCGAAATTGGATTCAATTAACATCAAAACAGGAATACCACTATGAAAAGCATAAGAAACCTCACGAAAGTCGTGTTTACAACGGTCATCAGCATGTTATCACTGATAACAGCAGCTAATGCTACTGTCGAAATCATACATCGTCTTCCTTGCGGTAATGGAAGAATACTGACTTACATGATTATTCGCGATGAATCTACAGGAAAGCGATGGTTAATCCGAGAATGGTGTGACGGAACATCATGGATTGATCCCTTGTCAACAGTCTCTGCAAATCCCACTGGGCCAATTACTGTTTCTCCAAATTTCTCTGATCAATGCGACGCATCCCAGTCCATTACAACACCTGGTGCAAATTTGGGGGTAACTATTACCGATGCAAATAATCAAACGTTCGAATTTCGTAATTGCTTGAATGAGCAAGAACGGGCGGAAGGCAGAGAAGCATGGGAGCGAGAATTCCCAAGCAATCCCAAATTCTCGATGCTCAAGCCAGATATTGGTATTGGCGGATATGCCGAAGCAGCAGCAATAGAGGCTTTTACTAAAGATCGCCCGACTAAAAATAGTCCTGGTACTCAATTAGGTCAGGAATATTTTAATAGAAATTATACTACTACAAGCGATGATCTTTATGATGTCTTTGATGAACTTGCTAAAGACAAGACATTCTTCTACATCATCAAAAACAACACTGATATTGCTATCGAAGCTGCACCAGCAGCACAAAACAATTATCAGCTAACGGTGCGGAGCGTTGATCCGAAGGTGGAGGTTGCAACAGAGGTGCTGAACAGCAGCGGACAATCTGTTTGGAAAAACGGTGTTGGGGCTGCAACTCTGATAGATATGTCCCAACTTCCTTCGGGAACATATTTCGTAAAAGGAACTGGACAACCTATTCCCGTGACTATCGTGCGATAAGCATCACCTGGTAAAAAAAAGCGACTGAGCCGTAATGCTCAGTCGCTTTTTTATTTCACCACTGTAGGTAGCGGTCAGGTTCTGGTTCCTCTCAGCCACCCACGAAATAGGCGTTGTCTCTGTTTTATACTCTGAACAAAGTGGTTTGCGAAAAACATAGTCGTTGTCATTCCCGCAAAAGCGGGAATCCATAGCACACCTGGCTGAGCAGCGTTTCGCAAACCAATTTGCGTCGAGTATATAGTACTTCGCTGAAGCCTCTTTATTGAAGCCCCCCCCTTGCCCTTCCCAGATCAAACCGTTATCATGCAGCCACGACAACAGGCAACATCATTTCCCAACAATGCCGTTGTGAACCATGCCGACAAGGCGAGCGGTGAGCGCACAGGGCCGCAACCATCACTGCGCTGACCGCTCCTCTCCACAGTCATGTTCCAACCGCTCGCGGGAAAATGTGTGCCTTCATTATCAACAACATTTCCGGGAGTACACAGCATGAAAACGTTCCTTCGATGTATGGCATCTTGCATGATGCTTTGCGTGGCATTGATGCCCGTATCGGCCCAATCGAACGGCAGCGGCAACCCATCGGTGCGGGTGGAAACGATCGCCACAAAAGCTGGATCATCGTTCACGGTTGAGCACACCGAGGGGATTGACCCACGCTACGAACGGCTTATCAAACGGCTTGTAGGCGATGGCTGGGAGGAATCGTTTGTGCGGAGTTGCTTTGGCGATTCCCACACGGTGTTCATCCCAAA
>JADZEY010000113.1 GCA_020850315.1 Armatimonadota bacterium
AATGCCTTCCTGCCACTTAGCAAGCTCAACAGTAGTATCAACACCACGGCTAACCCAACCAGCAACTACATTGCCATTGCTGATTGTTAATCCTGCATTCTCCTCAATGATATTTTTCCGAAACAATGCAGTCTTAGTTGACAGCAATATCCTTTTGTTATTAATATCTATCTGAGCATTGCTTAACTGACGATCAGCACCTACAATGCGTCGAGGAATAATTTTATTGTTAGAAATATCTAAACACTTCCTCCAGTATTTATTGATTTGATTTGAATCAGTAATTACTGCCTCATTATCATTGATGACATAGAGTTCATGGTCTTTAGATACACCTTGATCGCCATAACCACCTTTCCAATAACTCCAATTTCTATCATATACAACAAAGAAAATTCTACTAAATCCATCCCAGTACACTTGCCTTGTAGTGATTACGGATAAAGAAGCGGTGTATTCAGGTGAGATAATCACATAGTTCCAACGAGCTAATTCCATAGAATAGTTCACTTGTCCATCTAAATGTACATGTGCTTTAATAGCAACGAAAGGGACCATATTGGACATATTAGCTTCCCCACCACCTCGAGCATACATCACAAACAACGAATCATCCTCATCCCGATACGGGAATACTGAATTAGGGGCAATCTTCCCTTCCGAGGGCTGAGGGAGTGTAAACCGAATCACCCGCTCCGCCACCGTGTCCAACACATTCGCGTATAACACCAATGCCGTGTCACCCTGTACCGTTGTCACTACTCCATCCCGACTTAAATGCCACTTCTCACTGAACTTCCTTGACCAACTCCCTTCCACGATCTTCTCCCCAACACTATCCAACAATATCGGCAACTCGTTCACCCGCAATACTGCTCTCACTCCGTTCCCAAATGGCCCCATGATTCCCGATGCCCGACCGCTGTCCATGAAGCTCAACCCCGCTGTCGGATACCCCAAGCTATCCACTCCTTGCCACAGTATCCCACCGCCTGCGCTTGTGTCGTTCCACAGCAACCTTGTGCGTCCGCCAACCTCCAGCACCATTGCTCCCTGTGCCGGAAACGGCCAGCCCCTGTACTCTTCTTCTGATCCCAGCTTCCCCGACGTGTCCACCGTCCGCATCCAGATTGACGTGTCGCCACCGCGACGATCCTTCCAGAACACTAAAAAACGTTCCCCAACCGACACCACCTGCACGTAGCCAAAGGGTCGTGCTTCCTCCGAGGTCAATTTCTTCTGCGGTCCCGACAGCACTGTGTCCTTCAGCAACTGCATCACCAGCATCGGAACAGCACTATCGCCCAGACGTTCGGTGGTCCCGAAGACTACCAACCTCCAATCCCCCAATTGCGAACCCGATTCGACCATCGCCTCTGCCGGAAGCACCGGCTGCCACGGATCGTAGGATAAACGAAGATCGCCCGATTGGCCGCGCATCGGCACAACAGCCGCGAGCAAGGGGATCATCAGAGCAACAACAGCAACAATGCAGAAGCGGAGTTTCATTGGTTAGCCAGAAGTGTGTGTAGGAAAGAAGGAAATTTATGGATGGCGCGAACGCAGCGAACGCAATCCACCACCCCACCCAAGCGCAGAAGTAAGTAGGCATTGCCAAGATAACTTCCGATGAAACCGAAGGCAAGGGCACAGACCGGGTATCCATCCAGAAAAAGAAGCAGCATCCCACATTTTTTCCCTTGCTCAACGCTGGAACTCGGCATATCATTGCAACCGTTTCCCTGCATCCTGTTGTTGCAACCTATCCGACTACACTATCGAGAGTAAGCAGTTACCCGTTACAAACCACGCTGGCAGCGTACTTCCGGAAATCACAGCTAACATTCCGAGATGACTTGGAGTGTTGCCTGTCACGGTGCTTCGCTTCATATTTGCCAGCTTTTCATTTCTACCAATGCCATACCCCCCTGCTCTGGGGGTGTTATCTGGCTGTTGCTTTGAACAATGGGGACTGCCTTGACCGATTTCCGACGAACCACGTGGTTCTTGTTTGCATTGCTGATGCTCCTGGTGGCTGCCGCTCCGGCTGCTGCACAGGACTCTACCGGGCGTGCCTCCACCCCAACCACTATCACCCCGAGGACTCCAAGCTCTCCGTTCACCGACCCATTTCCGTTTGAAGCCTACCAACATTACGTCGAGTTCGACTCGGTGGAAAATCTTGTGCGAATCAGGGAGACGCTGTTTGGCCAGCCGATTGGCCAACCACTGACGCTGACGCTGGATCAGTACATTGCCGAACGCCAAAAATCGCTGGAACGCCAGATGTGGGACCAGCGGCTGAAACGCTACACAGTGGATAGCGCGGCACTGGCAAGCGCAAAATCCCCCGACACCACCGCAAAAGAGAAAGACCTTGCCGACATTGTTGGATTGCCGAAGGAGATCAAAATCCCAATCCCGCAAAACCCCCTCTTCTCCATTTTTGGCGAGCCAACCGTCAGCATCAACGTGAACGGCAGTGTGAACGTGAGCGCGGGTTGGCAGTGGGACAACAACAACCTTACCAGCATCAACGCGCTGGGAACCACGCAATCGGCTCCGTTTTTCAATCAGAATATCCAGGTGGCGGTTAGCGGAAAGGTGGGGGATAAACTGAAGCTGAATGCCGATTTCGACACGCAACGCGCGCTGGACATCGAGAATCAGCTGAAGATCAGTTTTGGTGGCGGCCCCGCAAGCGACGATGACATCATCCAGTCGGTGGAAGCCGGGAACGTCAGTTTGCAAACGCCAAGCCAACTGGTGGGGAGCGCGCAAGCACTGTTCGGGGTGAAATCCAGCTTCAAGTTTGGGAAGCTGTTCCTGACGGCGTTGGCTTCGCAGAAGCGGGGCGAACGGAAAACCGTCAGCGTCAGCGGCGGGTCGGTGAAAACCCGAATCTCGCTGAAACCCTACGACTACGCCCCCAACCATTTCTGGCTGGACACCGCCTACCGGAATTTCTACGACCGCTACTATGCCAACCAGCCGCCAGCCGCAACGCCCGACATGGCCCCGTGGAATATGACGGACATTGAGGTCTATGAGCAGGTGAAGGATGGTTCGATTCCCTCACAGTTCAAAGCAATCGCCTATGCGGACCTTCCGCCAGTTGGCCCCGGTGGGCGGTACGATGCCAGCTTCCGGCAACTGAGCGCGAACACCGTTTCCGGCGAGGTGCAGCCAGCATCGTTTATCAAGCTGGAGCAAGGGAAACATTTTGAGTACGACCGCCAGCTTGGAACCCTAACAATCAAAACGCTACAGCGGGATAAAATTTACGCTGTGGCGTTCAAAACCAGCGGGCGCGGAACCTACGGCGAGTTCAGCAACACCCGTGGCGACTCCACCGAGGTTGGGGTGCTTCGGCTGATCTACGTCAGCAACCTTCAGCCAGGATTCAAAACCTTGTGGACGCGGCAGATGAAAAACATCTACCAGATGCAAGGGGTGCGGAACATTGATTTGGGGAACTCCAAAATCATCATCAGCTACGGCATTCCCCCCGACACCAACGAAGTCCTGAAAGTCAGTGGCAACCCACGCCTTGTGGAGGTGCTTGGCGTTGACCGCACCAACAGCTCCAACCAATCGGTTCCCGATGGCGAGTTCGATATCCGAACCCCATACTTCTTCGATCCGGTACGGGGTGAGATCACCTTCCCCAGCACCGAGCCGTTCCGCAAAGGCTTGCGCGAATCGCCAAAGTTGGCCGGCAATGCCGAGCAGTTTGTCATCAACTCCATCTACGACCAGACCCGCGAAGAAGCCCAACAGCAGGACACCCGCGTTGGACGCTACACGATTGGCGGTGAGATTGCTGGAAGCGGCGGAAACAAGATCAATCTTGGGGTCTTCAACCTTGCCCGAAACTCCATCAAAGTTTCCGCCAACGGCGAGATGCTGACCGAAGGGCTGGATTACCGCGTGGATGAGGTTTTCGGCGAAGTCACCCTCCTTTCCCCAAAAGCCAACAGCGCGACCGGAAATATCCAAGTGGAGTTCGAGCAGAACGATTTTTTCACCATTGCCCAAAAAACACTGCTGGGGCTGCGTGCCGACTACGACCTGCTGAACAAACGGAACATCAAGTCCAAGTTGGGGATGACGATGATGCAATACAGCCAATCGCTCCCCACCAACAAAGTCCAGATCTACAGCGGCGAAGAACCCGTCACAAACCTTGCCGTTGGGTTCGATGGCTGGGTAGATTTCCGAGCTCCATTCATCACTAAAGCCCTTGACGCGCTCCCGTTTTTCAGCACCACCGAGGCATCGAACATCAAACTTGGTGGGGAGATTGCCGCAATCGTCAGCAACCCGAACAACAAGGAAAGTTTGGTGCAAAGCGATGCCGGAAAAGGGGCCGCATACATTGATGATTTTGAATCGGGGGCCAAGCGGCAGATTCAGCTTGGTATCAACTACACCCTGTGGCATCACTCCAGCGCGCCTGTGGATTTGCGGCTTGGCACGGACGACAGTGCCCGCGTGAAAAACCGCTCCCTGTTCTACTGGTACAACCGCCAGCCGGCCAACGAGGATGTGAAAAATATCTGGCCAAACCGCGACGTTGGAACCTACTCCCAAAAAACCTCCATTCTGGATGTGGTGATCGAGCCAGACCTGCGTGGCATCTACAACCCAAATCTTGATTACGAGAACAACGTCCCGCGCCAAGAAGCATGGGGCGGCATGATGCGAAGCCTCTCCTTCTTCACCACCAATTTGAACGAGGAGAACATTGACTACATCGAGATCACCCTGCGGGCCGATGAGTTCGACCCCAACAGCACCGAGGTCTATCTGGATTTGGGGCAGATCAGCGAAGACGTGATCCCCAATTTGGATCAGGACACCGAGGATGGCGCAACCGCAAACAACACACAGCAAGATGACGTGCTGAACGAAGGTGAGGACATCGGCATTGACCGGCTGGACGACGCAGGGGAACGCGCCAAATTCGACGGGAACGAAACCGACCCCGCACGCGACAACTTCCAGTTCGACAAATACGGCAGCACCTTCTGGGAAGACTACCGCCGCGTGAACGGTTTGGAAGGAAACCAGGGGCGCGAAAGCGGACCATTCCCCGATGCCGAGGACCTGAACGGCAACAAAAGTTTGGACCTTGACAACAGCTATTTCCGCTACAAGATCAACCTTGATAACGATGCAGCCCGCAACCCGCAAATCGTTGGTGGCGGCGATAACCCCAACGGCTGGCGGCAATACCGAATCCCGTTGCGCACCGGGTTCCAGAAAGTTGGGAACCCATCGTTCAGCAACGTCCAGTTTGCGCGGGTGATTGTTAAAAGCCCATCGCGGGCGCGGATTCGGTTTGCGGAGTTCAATATGGTGGGAAGCGATTGGCGCAACGCCGACATCGCCATTGGCGACAGCACCCGCGATCCAAAATTGGATGTCTCCTTTGTGAACCTTGAGGACAACAGCGGTCCGCCCGATTTCTACACCGTCCCGCCCGGGGTGGAGCGCGAACGTGAGTACAGCACCGACATTTTGAAAAATGAGCAATCGTTGGCCGTGCGGGTGCAAGATTTGGAGCGTGGGGAATCGCGTGCGGCGGTGCGGGTGCGGCCACGTGCGTTCGATATGTTCAACTACAAAAAAATGCGCTTCTTCCTGCACGGAAGCGGCGATATGGATGCCGACCAAGAATCGGGGCAACCGGCAAAAGTTGTGGCCTTCATCCGGTTCGGCTGGGACAGCACCAATTACTATGAGTACCGCGTGCCGCTGCTTCGCGACTGGCACGAGTACACCGTTGACTTTGGGGACCTTGCAGCAATCAAGCAGCAAGCAGCAACCACCGTTGGCGGGGTGCAATTCTTTCCGGTTCCCGGGCAGCCAACCGCCCAGTTCGCACTGCGCGGAATGCCCTCGCTGACACGCATCCAATTCATCGCTTTTGGGGTGGAGAACAACGCCTACCCGGGCGCACTGACAACAACCATGTGGGTGGATGAACTGCGCGCCGTGGAGGCCGAGGACGAGACCGACTGGGCAGCAACATTCCAAGCCAACACAAAGCTGGCTGATTTGGGGACGGCAAACTTTAACTTCAGCCGCACCAACCCGAACTTCCACCGCATAGAAGATCGTTTTGGCAACCGCGTGGAATCAACAAACCACGCAACAAACATCAGCCTTGCCTTCGATAAATTCATGCCAACGGCGCTGAAAGGGACCACACTCCCCTTCACCTACAACCACGTGGAGAAAATTGAGAAGCCACGCTACGTCAGCGAGTCGGACGTTGAGGTGGAAGCCGCCGCCGAACGAATCGTCAGCGATGGCGGTGCCGACCCCGCCGCCGCGCAACGCCGCGCCGACAGCTTGCGGACCGCCACCCAAACGTTGGTTGTGCAGGATGCCTTCAGCTTCTCCAACATCACCCCGAAATTCCCGGGGACGGCTTGGTATGTCCGCGACATCTTTAACCGATTCCAATTCGGCTACGATTACAACCAAACCCGCACCCGCAGCCCGCTGATCGAGCAGCGGTTCGAGTGGCAGTGGAAATTCCGTGGACAGTACAGCACAAGCATCCCACAAAACTTCGACGTGAAACCGCTGACGTTCCTGGGTGATGTTCCGGTGCTCAACTTCTTCAAAGATTACAAAATCAACCTGCTTCCAACCAGCCTCACGTTCAAAACGGATGTGACGCGCGGGCGCACCACCGAACAGCTGCGCGGGCTGGAAAGCCCAAGCCCGGTGATTCGTGAGTTCGGAACCGCCCGCAACGCCAACTTCCGCTGGCCAATGACCGACAACGGATTGTTGAACATCAGCACCGAGTACAACCTTGATGTGTATGGCTCGCTGACCGATGTCGAACTTGACACCGACGGCAAGCAACGCTCCGGTGCCGACATCGCCAACGACCTGTTTTTCAACGATGGACGGCTGTTCAATTTTGGGCGGGACTATGAGATGAAGCAGACCTTCAATTTCAACGGTCGCCCACGCATCCCCTACCTGAACACCGCACGCTACAAGGTGGAGTACGGGTGGCAAGATCAACTGAATCCAACCGTCTCCACTGGCAGCTTCACCAAACGTGCCAACTGGAACAGCATGGCCACACTTGGCCTAGAGTTCCCGCTGAAGCAGATCGGCAACACCCTGTGGGGCGCGCCACCAAACGGACTTCCCGACACCGCCAGCGAAAGCACGATTGCAAGCGTGCTCCGCTACCTGATAAAAATTCCGTTCTTGGAGTTCGACCGCCTGACGATCACCTACAACCAAAACAACAGCAGCAAAAACGACGGCGTGTTGGGGGCAACCGGTATCTCCAACTTCTGGGGCCGCTCCCTTTTCCTCCGCTCCGAATCGCCGAACTTCGGCCCCGGAACCGCCTACCAGCTTGGCCTAACCGACGATCCACACAGCAAGCTGAATTTTGGATTGAAGTCAGCATTCCCCTTCATCAGCGTGGAAAAAGAGGGGGGATTGCGCGCACCGAACATCTACGTGCAAGATCAGTTCACGCAGGAGAACAACCTTCAGGGAAGCACGTCGCGGACGTTGTGGCCCGGGGCATCGCTGAACCTGAATTGGAACACAAAATGGGGCTTCAACCAGAACACCACCATCACCACCGACGGCGACGGGATTGTGACACAGGGGGATGTGCTCTCCACCTTCAACCGCTCCCGCAGCTACCTCAGTTTGCCCGATTGGTTCATCTTCAGCGCGTTCGATAACGACATCGAAGGAGTTGTGGATGAGTACGCACGGCGGAAAGGTGAGCTTCCGGTTCCGCAACTTCCGGCAAACCCCACCGGAGCCGACTCCATCGCCTACAGCCAAGCAACAGTGGCCTACAACAAGCAACTCACCTCCATCCTTTCGGAGACGTTCGAGCAGCAATTGGAGGCGTTGAACTGGCTGCCGGGGAACATCGGGAAGTATCTGCCGCGCGTCAACTGGCAGTTCACCTGGAACGGCTTGGAGAAATTGCCATTCCTGACTGGCTGGCTGGCAAGCGCATCGTTCCGGCACACCTACACTGGCAAATTCACCTACAACTACCGTGTCACCCCCGATGGCGAAATTCCCGAAACGCAGACCGTCACGCGGGGATTTTCGCCGCTGGCGCAGCTGAACCTGACAGGAAAGGATGATGTGTTTGGCGGAAGCGCGACCGGATCAATCAGCTACAACACCACCACCGATTTTGTGTTGGTGACGGCGGCGCGTTCGGAAATCAGCAAGGAAGTAAAGAACGAGGCGACGATGCAACTGAACTACCGCAAGCGCGGTTTCAGCTTCCCGCTGTTCGGGCTGAAATTGCAGAACGAGATTGAGTTCCAAACCAATTTCAGCTACTCGCGCAATAATCGGAAGCGGTTCAACATCACCGACTTCAAGCCGGAAGGGAACAACAACGGATCCACAAAAATTAGCTTCCGCCCAAGCATTCGTTACTCCATCAGCAATGCCGTGGATGGATTAGCGTTCATCAGCTACGATGCCACAATCCCCGACGACGAGGGATCGCGCGAGATAAGCCGAAGCACCACAAAAGTGGGAATTGAAATCCGGCTAAGAATTTCCGGCGGACGATAAAAAACTGAATAAAAAAAATAGAGAGAGAGGAGAACAACAAGGCCGAAGCATTGCTGCTTCGGCCTTGTGAGTTTTTTTGCGAATCGGAAACCACTCCAAACCTCATTCTCACTGCCACCCGCAAGGTTGCTTCGAAAAGCTCAGCATGAGCAGGTGGGCAAGCCCACCCGACAGTGCCGCGCCCACTTTTGCACTACGTGATATTCGGCCCAAACCGCCGCAGCCATTCCACCATGAAGTTTTTTCGGAATTTTTCTCCGGGAGCGATTTCCAGCACTGTTTGGCGAAGCTGGCAATAGCGGCGAGCAAGATTGCTTGATGGCGCGGTGTTGTATTCAGCAGCAAGCAACATCAGCCGAATAAACTGATAATTCATGGTGACAGCAATATCATGCAGCGAACGGCTTTTCATTGCGTTGGCAACCACTTGTAGCCCCTCAACGTCACCAATTCGGTAAAAATACTTGGCTTTGATCCGTAGCAGTGGCGGCATAAATGGAGAGTTTGGCTCAACGTAGCGTTCCATCTCAATTATCGCATCCATAATTTCATGGTGGTTTCCAAGCTCCGGCTGATATAACCGATACCGTGCTTCATAGGCTCGCGCCGATGCCAACTGATACTCTAACCCTTTCTGCTGATTATGCTGAATTAATTCGTTCAATAATGGTGGGATTAACTCTACTTGGTGACTGGAAAAAAGGAGTGCCATCCGCATCGTCATAATTCGGTGATATTGCACTGGCTTGTCGCGCATTACATCAATTGCTTCGGCAAGGCAAACCGTGGCGGTTTCCAAATCATCATCTTTTAATGCCTTCATGCCGGTAAAATAGACTTGATATTTCTGCTCCTGCTCGGCAGTAATTGCTGCATCGCTCATAAAAAAATATCGTTTATTCGCCAGCAGCAAAAAGGCTTCCGCTCGCCGATTCCAAGCCTCCATCATTTTTCCCCAATCGTCGTGCAGGCGGTGATATTCCACTTCCACCGATAGCTTCATGTAGTCAATTATCGGCTGGTGTTCACGAAGAAACCACATCCCACGTAGCTGTTCAATTTCCGATTGCCATTGCACTAATTCCTCTTCGGTTCGCTTTGTGCGCAAATCACGGTACATGGTACTCCGCAAAAAATTCATGTAGCCATGCAGCACCACACCAGCAAGCTGGTTGGCATCCTGTTGGTGGTTGTTCAGCGCGGCGGACTCTGGGGCAGTGATTTTATGAAGGATGCGCAGATACAGCGATTGGTTCTGGGCAACAAACAACTCATCGTGAAAACCACTGCGAAGCTCGGCGATATTGTGGCGCAGCAGTTGTTCGGCATCGTGCCAACGTCCATGCTGGTGCAACGCACGCGCTTGGTAGTAGCGTAGTTCGGTTGGTGATAACGCCACATCCATATTTGATGCCAACGCCTGCGCCTGAATTTCATGCAGTTTTTTCCCCAAACTGTCGTTCAGCCGCATCAGCGCGGTGTAGGCTTTGCGGAATTGAGCGGAGGTGTGGCCGTTGCCATACAGGTGGATCACCGCTTGGCGATGCTCGAACGGCGTACCATCGGTAATTAGCTGAAGGTAGTACTCAAACAACAACTGTTGTTTCGATCCATTTGCCAACCCCCCCCCCACTTGCTGGCGTTGGTCGGGGGCAAGCGTAAGCAACAACTGAATGACCGAGTGCGGAGACATAAGGCTGTGCCGTTTGGGAACGAAGTAGGAACGCATGGTTGCGTAGCTACGCGAAAGTATCAAAATGCTGATTCCAATAGACTCTATTTTTTTTTTTCTTCGCGATGAAGAATCCTGGCGAAGCTGGGATTTCATCAACATGAAACCTACACAGCTAATTTTTGGAGGTACCGATGACAACGCGCGACGCACGATGGAACACACCACACAAAGGATTGATAGCCTTTGCACTGATGGCCGCATTGATAGTGCTTGGCCCAGCCCTTGCCGCAGCGCAACCGATCACCAAAGCGGTGTTGACCTTGGGAAACAACCAAGCAGGGAAAGTCCTAGAGTATCACTCAGGACAACGGTCAGGCGATGGAAGCGTACGCTACGAAGCAAAAATTGACGGCAACAGACGGGTTGTCACCTACCGTGCGCTCCCCAACGAAAAAGCATTAGTGGTAAGCATCGACGACGGCTCCGGCGGCGCGGCAATGAAGTATAAAGTACGTGCCGTTGCGGATGCAGGGGCAACCGATGCCGCGTTTACCTACCAAAAAATTGAGTGGGTAATCGAAGCTGCCGGACAAATTATTGCCCAAACAACCACTGATAAAAACGAGAAGGAGGTATTGCTATCGCTGAGGAAAGGAGCGCGATATGATGCCTACTCCATGGATGTTCTTCTGCATCTTCCCAGCGAAGTGGCTGCGCTTGACCCTGCGAACAACCAGCCCGGAGTTGAAGCTCAAGGGCTTTTTGGTAAGATTCTCAAATTTCTTGGCGGGCTTTTTACTGGCGGTGCAAAATGGCAGCGGGATTGCCAGAAGACAACAGAGAAAATTTGCATCTGCTCGGCAGCATGTATGCAAACACCAGGAACACCCCCTGGGGATTGCTCGTGCGCAGACTGCTGTGGAACTTGCTGCAGTGGAAGCTGCACCCAAGAGGAGCGCGTGGTGAAGAACTGCTCGCAAACCGTCAGCGTTGGGAAGGATTAGGCTGCAAGCAGTAGGCAGCTGGGCTGCGCCGAGCCTTGCCCGCAGTACATCACACACATCACACAACAAAAGAAGGGTGAAGTCAATCCATGACTTCACCCTTCTTTGATTTTTTTTGGGGGCGACTACCTGCACCCACAAGGCTTTCCCCCTTTTTACTCCTCCTCCCCGGCACGCAACCGCTCCAGCGCGGAAAGGTCTTCCAGCGTGGTGACATCGCCGCTGATGCTTCCGGTGCTGGCGATTTCGCGGAGCAAGCGGCGCATGATTTTGCCGGAACGGGTTTTGGGGAGCGCGTCGGCAAAACGGATTTCATCGGGTTTGGCGATGTGACCAATTTCAGTCCCGACATGACTCCGCAGCACCTCTTTCAGTTGATCGCTGGGGGTTTTATCACTTTTCAGCGTGACGAACGCCACCAATGCGTTCCCTTTCAGCTCGTCGGGACGGGCCACCACAGCTGCCTCGGCAACGTCGCGGTGGCTTACCAGCGACGACTCAATCTCGGCGGTTCCCAGCCGATGGCCCGAGACGTTCACCACGTCGTCCACTCTTCCCATAATCCAGAAATATCCGTCGCGGTCGCGGCGGGCACCGTCGCCGGTGAAGTACCATCCTTTGTAGTTGCTCCAGTAGGTTTGGCGGTAGCGTTCGTCGTCGCCAAAAATTGTGCGAAGCATGGCGGGCCACGGATGTTTCACCACAAGAAATCCCCCTTCATCCGGCTTGCAGGTTGTTCCATCCTTCCGGACAACATCGGCCATGATTCCGGGGAGCGGAAGCGTTGCCGAGCCAGGCTTTGTGGGGGTTGCGCCGGGAAGCGGTGAGATCATAATCCCCCCGGTTTCGGTTTGCCACCAGGTGTCAACAACCGGGCAGTTCCCGCCGCCAATCGTCTGCTGGTACCAAATCCATGCTTCGGGGTTGATCGGTTCGCCAACGGAGCCAAGCAGCCGAAGCGAGCGCAGATCATGCTTGCGCGGATGCCCTTCCCCCCACCGCATGAAGGCGCGAATTGCCGTTGGTGCGGTGTAGAAAATGGTGACGCGGTGACGTTCGATAATGTCCCAGAAGCGGTCGGGTTCCGGCCAGTTTGGCGCGCCTTCGTACATCAGTGTGGTGATGCCGTTCAGCAGCGGGCCATAGATCACGTAGCTGTGTCCGGTCACCCAGCCAACGTCGGCGGTGCACCAGTAGATGTCGTCGTCGCGGACATCGAACACCAGTTTGGTGGTGTAGTGATTCCAGACCATGCTTCCGCCAAGCGTGTGGAAAATCCCTTTCGGTTTTCCGGTGGAGCCGCTGGTGTAAAGGAAGTAGAGCGGGTGTTCGCTATCCAGCGGAACAGCCGGGCAACGGTTGGGAACGGATTCCATCATCTGATGCCACCAATGGTCCCGCCCGGCGTTCATGGCCACGGGCGTTCCGGTGCGGCGGAAGACCACAACGTGCTGAACAGTTGGGCAGTGGGGCATGGCCAGATCCACTGCCTCTTTCAATTTCACCTCAGTCCCGCGTCGCCAGGCGGCATCTTGGGTGACGATCAGTTTGGCGTTGCTGTCGTTCATCCGGTCGCGAAGGGCTTCGGCACTGAAGCCGCCGAACACCACGTTGTGCGCCGCGCCGATGCGGGTGCAGGCCAGCATTGCGATTGCGGCTTCGGGAACCATCCCCATGTAAATCCCAACAGTATCGCCCGACTTCACCCCAAGCGACAGCAGGACGTTCGCAAACTTCTGGACTTCATGATGGAGTTGCCCGTAGGTCAGGGTCCGCTGCTCCCCCGGCTCCCCTTCCCAGATGATTGCCGCCTTTGTTTTGCGCCAATTTTCCACGTGGCGATCAAGGCAGTTGTAGCTCATGTTGGTTTTCCCGCCAACAAACCACTTGGCGAACGGAGCCTTCCACTGCAATAGCTTCCGCCACGGTTTGTGCCAATGGAGTTGGCTGGCCATGTCGCCCCAGAATCCTTCCGGGTCTTCTTCGGCGCGCTTCCGCAGCTTCTTGTATTCCCGCAACGATTTCACCCTTGCGCCACTGCTGAATTGCTCCGGCGGCGGGAACAACCGTGACTCGTGCAAGACGCTGGTGATAACTTGCTCGGTAGGCTCGGAAGCCACTGTTGAGGATGCTTTGGAAGCAGTTTTGGAAGCGGCGTTGGAAGCCGCCGCAGCCTTGCGGGAAGATTGTTTTGGGGAAGGTTGATTCTTCTTCATTGGGCAGTATGCCAAGTTAGGTTATGCGGGGAACCAGATGCAGCGGCCAGCTTCTGAAGCGGTGTCATCCAAAGCAACTCTGGATAGCGGACTCTGCATCGGCCAGTGTCATGCGGCAAAGCTCCGATTTTCTTTGACGATCTTCAAACGGTTATTCAAGGACTTGGCCCCCCCGGTCTGTTATGCTCGTGAACGGGTTCCGCTTTCGCGGAAATGGCAGCACGAGCGGTGTCGCAAACGCCTCTTAAAAGTGTGGAAAATGCCTAACAACAGCGCACCTAAGGGAGGCAGGAAATTTTTGTTTTTACCGTATCGCAATTCCCGGCTATACCACAATGTCCAGTGGGTCACTCATACAACAAATACTCCTCCCTCCTACCAATAAACCGATTCAATTCTACTACCCAGCTGTCGGTGATATTGTTGAAGGAGACACCGGAACGTAACTGATGCTGTAGCTGATCCCCGCCGCAAACCTTGTTGAACATCACCCATTTTGAAGAGGTGTCGCTTGGGAATAATTTTCGCTCGGGATAGGCATCACGTAACGTGGTCATAATTGCTACGCAGGCGGTGAATGGGGCGGTGCGAAGATCGGAGCGGATGATCTGCACGCCGTTGCAGACTTGACCGTTCGAGAAACCATAGAATGGTTTGTAGCTGGTTTTGCGGAACCAGACCCCTTCAACATCAAGGTTGTTCAGCTTGCTGGCAAATTCTTCTCCGTTCATCCAGGTTGCCCCCACAAGTTCGAACGGCAGCGTGTAGCCAATGCCGATGCTGATAACACCAAGCTCACCCAACGCCCCGGTGACTGCGTAGGCAAACCCCGCTTCCGGCGTTGGGATGTGGGGCGAGGGGGGAATCCATTGCAGCCCCGTTTGCCGCCACGTCATCGAACGGTTCCAGCGCGCCATTTGCACGACGGAAAGCTCACACTTCACCCCGTTTGCCAACCACCCTTCCCCGTTGGCCATTAACGCAAGCTCGCCAACGGTTAGGCCATAGACGTAGGGAACCGGGACGATGCCAACAAACGAGCGGTAGGCGGTATCGAGTACTGAACCATCCACAACATCGCCGCCGATTGGATTGGGGCGATCCAGCACAATCAGCGGAATGTTCGCCTCGGCGCATCCCTCCATCACTTTTATCAAGGTGCTGATGAAGGTGTAGCTTCGGACCCCGATGTCCTGGATATCATACACCATCACATCAATATCCTTCAGCATCTCCCGCGTGGGCTTCTTGGTTGCGCCGTACAGCGAATAGACTGGGATCCCCTGATACGTCCGGTTGGCGACCTCATCGCCAGCCAGCACCGATCCATCAATCCCATGCTCCGGCGCGTAGAGTGCCGTAAGCTGGCAATGCTCGGTGGAGAGAAAGGCTTGGACAGTGGTTTGGCGGAAGTCCCGGCGAACACCGGTTTGGTTGGTGACAAGCCCAACACGCTTGCCAGCCACTGCCGCGAAGTTTTGCGCCACCAGAACATCAATTCCGGGAAGGGTTTGCGCAACGGCGGATGGTAGCGTTATGGCAACAGCAAGCAGCAAACAAAAAAAACGAGCAGACATTGTGGATCGGTTATTCGGAGATGAATGCATGAATGGAGCTATCGTCCAGAAGGGTTTCGGCCAGGTAGTCGGGGCTGTGCGTGCGAAGCTGATCCAGCGAAAGCCCGCCGGTTGCAACCGCCAACGCACGCAGCCCGCTACCACGAGCACACTCGATGTCGCGATGGGAATCGCCGATGATGAGCGTTTGGCTGGGCTGGAACGAATGGCCGTGAAGCTGGGCAGCGCGGCGCAAGGCAATCGGGGGCAAGTGGTTGCGAACCGCCGAATCGGAACCATACGCGCCAACGGTGAAATACTTCTGCAGCCCGTGCGGGCGCAGCTTGGCGTTGGCTCCGCTGGCAACGTTCCCCGTTAGCAAGCCAAGATAGACGTTGGGAAGCTGCGCCAATCGCTCCAGCAGATCAACAACTCCGGGAAGAAGCTGGACGGTTTGCGGGCTCAGATGCCGCTCCCACTCTTCGGTGATGACCTGCTCAAGCTGCTGCAACCGCGCTTCGGCATCGTGGCGTTCCAGCTGAAGCTGCGCGGCGATTTCCAGAAAGATCTGCGGGTCGGTTTTCCCGTGAAGCTCCAACTCTGGAAGCTCATCGTGATGCCCCAACAACCGCGAAACCACCCCACCCACCACCGCCCGATTCACAGCCCGCTGAACGCGAAGCAGTGTGCCGTCAATGTCGAATAGAAGGAGTTTGGGCATTGGTCAGTGGTCAGTGGTCAGTAGTCAGTGGTCATTATTCGACATTCGACATTCCACATTCTCCACTCTCCATTTCTTCGCGCCCTCCTTGATCGTGCTGCAAGCAGCAGATCGTTCCTCCCAAGTTTGGGAGGAAGTTGGACTGCGGCTCCCATTCTCCATTCCACATTCTTCATTCTCCATTCGACTTTCTGCTTCCCTGCTTAAACATTGAATCGGAAGAACATCACGTCTCCATCTTTCACCACGTACTCCTTCCCTTCCACACGGTACAGGCCGGCTTCTTTCACTGCTGGCTCGCTTCCCAGGCGGCGAAGGTCATCGTAGGATTGGACTTCGGCGCGGATAAATCCTTTTTGGAAATCGGTGTGGATCACCCCGGCGGCCTCCGGTGCGGTGGAGCCTTTGCGGACGGTCCAAGCGCGGCACTCTTTCTCGCCAGCGGTGAAGTAGGTGAGCAATCCCAACAGGCCGTAGCCGGTGCGGATGATGGAGTTCAGCCCCGGCTCGGTTAGCCCAATCGACGCAAGGAAATCGGCGCGATCTTCTGCCGGAAGCTCGGCAATCTCTGCCTCAATTTTTGCACAGACCGGAACACACTTGAACCCACGTGACTCGGCGAACTGCCGGACGCGGTCAATCTGCGGGTTGCCGTTTACCAGGCCATCTTCGTCGGTGTTGGCGATGTACATCACCAGCTTGTCGGTCAGCAGGTGAAATTCGCGAAGCAGCTCCCGCTCCTTGTCGTCGCGCTGGAAGGTGATTGCCAGCTGGCCGTTGCCAAGATGCTGGCGCAGTTTGTTGGCCAGCTCAATCTCCTCAGCCGCCGATTTATCCTGGGTTTTCATCTTCCGTTGCGCCCCTTCAATCCGCTTCTCCACTGTCTCGATATCCTTCAGAATCAACTCCGTTTCAATCGTCTCGATGTCCCGAATTGGATCCACGCTGCCGTCAACGTGGATCACATTGTCGTCGCTGAAGCAGCGGACAACGTGCGCCACAGCATCCACCGTGCGGATATGCCCCAAAAATTGATTCCCCAACCCTTCCCCCTGCGCCGCGCCGCGCACAAGCCCGGCAATGTCAACAAACTCAATGGTTGTGGGCACTGTGCGTTTAGTGTTGAAGACGGTGGAAAGCCAATCAAGCCGGGGATCGGGAACGGGGACAACCCCAGTGTTCGGCTCGATGGTGCAAAACGGATAGTTCTCGGCAGCGATTCCAGCCGATGTGATAGCGTTAAAAAGCGTTGACTTCCCGACGTTCGGAAGCCCAACAATGCCACAGGCAAAACCCATAGGATAGCGTGCGTTGGTTGATTGAATGTTGGTTTGAAAACAGCCTGCAATCTACCGCCCACCGCCACGCCGACGAAGCGTTTGCTGGAATCCATCTGTAATTGAGTGGGGTTCCCAACCCAGCTGGCGGAGTGCGCGGCAGTCCAGATCAATGTGGCTTGCGCCGCCAACGTAGCCAGTTTTTTGGCTTGCAGCCATCATCTTGCAAAGCGTGTGCGGTACGCCGCAGGCATCGGCCCACGCCAGCCCGAACTGGGCGCGGCTAAGGCACTGCTCCCCTCCGGCGTGAAAAATTCCCCCCCAAGATTCTGTGCGGATAATCGCTTCGATGGCGGTGAACACATCTTCAACAAACAGAAAGGAGCGGAATTGGTCGCTGAAGAGCGGAGCCGGTTCGCCACGTTCCCAGCAGCGATCAATAAACTGGGTGAAGGAGTTGGTGTGGGGCGTTCCATCACCGAACATCACCGATGGGCGAATGATTGCCCACCGCCCGGCAGCCGATTGCACCGCCTGTTCACCTTGCAGTTTCGATTGGGCGTAGAGTGAGTGAGTGGGCGGGGCGGGAGCCACCGATTCATCAATCGGGTTTGGGCCGGAGGGAAGAAGAAGATCGGTGGAGAGGTAGATCAGCGGAATATCATGGTTGGCAGCAACGGTTGCCAAATCATTGGTGCCCCGAACGTTGACGGCATGGAGTTGTTCGGGGCTGTTGTGAAGTTGCGGGCGAGCAAGCGCGGCAAAGTGAAAAACAAATGTCGGCTGGAAGCGGCGGATGATCTCGTGAATTTGGGTTCTGTCGGCAAGATCTAGCCTGACAGCAACCGCGCCGTTGTCGTGATGCAAGTAGTGAGGAAACGTATGGAACGTCCCAACGACGCTGTCACCCTGATTCGCGAAATACCGCACCGCATTCCAGCCGACAAAACCTGAACTACCCGTTATCAACAGCTTCATTGGGGGCTTCTCACTTCTTTTGAGTAGTTGCGCTTCACTGGGGGAAGAAAGGCTTCAGGTGCTTCACCCCACGCAGGTTTTCTGGAGAACCGACGTACACACGTTGGCTGACGTGCGGTTGGCTTGTTCTATTGTGTGCTTGAACAACTCACTGTACACCGTTGTTTCCCCGTTTGTGCAGGAATCCAACCTCACAACGTTTTGGTTGAGTAGCCCGATGCCCGCAAGCGGTTTTTCTGTTTATAGACGATGGTGATCGGTGCACCAACAAAGCCGTAGTGCTTGCGGATTACCCCCTCCAAAAAGCGGGTGTAGTTCTCCGGCACAAGCTCTGGGTAGTTGGTGTAGCACAGGAACACCGGCGGCGCGGCTTGCGGCTGCTGGATGAAATTGATCCGCAGATCGTGCCCCTTCACCGCAGGTGGTGGGTGGTTTTTAATCGCCTCCAGAATCACATCGTTCAGCTGGCTGGTGCTGATCCGTTTGTGGCGTTCGGCATGGACCTGTTGGGCAAGCTCAATCAGCTTCACCAAACGCTGGCGGGTGACTGCCGAGACGAAGGTGATGGGGATGTAATCGAACGTCGGCAACGCCTCGTAAATCGCATCCTGGAACCGCTTGGAGGTCATGGTGTCCTTCTCCACAAGGTCCCATTTATTCACGGCAATAATCAGCCCTTTCCGTTTTTCGGCAGCCTCCACAATCACTTTTGCGTCCTGGCGTTCCAGTCCTTCAATGGCATCAATCACCACAATCGCAACGTCGCAACGCTCGATTGCACGAGTGGTTCGGATAATGGAGAACAGCTCCACCGATTCTTTCACCCGCTTCCGCTTCCGCAGCCCGGCGGTGTCAATCAGGGTGATCTCTTCGCCGTGGTAGCGCAGGGTGCTGTCAATGGAGTCGCGGGTGGTTCCGGCAATCGGGGTGACAATGGCGCGTTCCTGGCCCAGCATGGCGTTGGTGATGGAGCTTTTCCCAACGTTCGGCCTTCCGATCAAAGCGATTTTCAGCGGCCCCCCTTCCTCCTCATCGTTCATATCACTTTGGGGGAAGCCTTCGGTGACAATATCCAGCATATCACCGATATGCCGCCCGTTCATTGCCGAGATGGGGTATGGCTCGCCAAGCCCCATGTTGTAGAAATCAACGGCTTCTTGGTCGTACTTCTCGTTATCGGCTTTGTTCACCACCAGCACCACTTTTTTGCCAGCGCGGCGGAGCATGACGGCGATTTCTTGATCAATGGAAGTCAGCCCGTCGCGGGCATCCACCACGAAGATCAGTGAGTCGGATTCTTCGATGGCGATTTCCGCTTGCTCGCGAATGGCAAGCTCGAACACATCGGAGCTTTCCGGGACGAAGCCACCGGTATCCACCAGCGAGAATTTTTTGCCGGCCCACTCCGCCTCGCCATAGTGGCGGTCGCGGGTGACGCCTGGCTCGTTCTCCACAATGGCATCGCGGCGTTGCAGGATGCGGTTGAACAGCGTTGATTTCCCGACGTTCGGCCTTCCGACGATTGCGACTACTCGCTTCATTGGTTCTTATTGTGGTTTGTTAATCGCTTCCAGAACCTTCAGTTCTTCGGCTGATGGATTGCGCCCTGCCTTTGCATACTCCGTCCCGATTGCTGCCAGCGCAAGCGCGCGCTCGCGTGGTTGGGTCAGTTTCTGGTAGGCGGCAATGGCCCCGGCAAAATTGCCAGCGCGTGCTTGGTCGTAGCTGATTTGTGCAAGCAGTGCTTCCCGCTCGGGCCCGGCGGGGCTGCCCCCTGCCAATGTGGCGGCTTGATCCAGCAGCCGGATTCCCGAGGGGGCCATGCTGGAGTCAATGTAGGCTTCGGCAGTGGCGGTTAGCGTGGCGGCAAACGGAGCCAAAATTTGGGGATCGCTGACCGCTCCCGAGAAATGGATTGCCTGGGTTGCCGCGCTGTCGGATTGGCTGTTCATCCGCAAGGCAACCAAGCACTCGGCAATCCCAACGGCGGCATCAAACCGTGCGGCCGGGGCCAAGCTATCCGATTCAGCCTGAAGTTTTTCCAGAATCTCCATTGCTGGCTTCCACTGTTTGATCCCGGCCAACTGCTTTGCCACGGCCACCCACCCCGGCGCGCGCGAGTGCCATTCTGGCTCGTTTCCAGCAATCTGGGTTGCGTGGTTCAGAAGTATCAGTGCCGAATCGGTATTGCCAAGTTTGGCGTAGCTAGCCGCAGCGTTCAGCAGTCCATCGAACTGCACACGGCGTTCGGGGCTTGCCGCAGCGGTTGCCAGCGCGGCAGCGGGGTTGCCGATGTTCCCGAACGCACGACTGATATAGCCAAGCGCAAGGCTTCCGGGAATCTTCGTTCCATCAATCCCTTTTGCTGCGTCGTTCAGCATTGCCGTTGCCTCATCACGGAAACCAGCCTCGGCATAGATAATTGCAAGCTCGGAAACAGCGCGGGTTCGGAAAAACGGGTCGGTAATGGAGACTGCCGAAACGCGACCGTCATCCAAAAACCGCTTGGCAGCGGCGGTGTCGCCAAGCCGAAGCGCGGCCTTGGCAAGCTCACCAGTCCGAATCGCGCGCGTGCTGGGGGTCAGCGAGGAAAGATCCAAGGCTGCTGCGCTGGCAAGGATTCTCCGCGCCAGCGAATCATCCCCGTTGCGGCTTCGCTCGGTGACAAGTTTGGCAAGCAGATAGGTCTGAATCTCTGCAGATTTCAATCCCTCCATCACCCGCTCGGCATCGCTGAACAATCCCGATTCGGCATAGTTCACGGCAACCGTGGAGAGCGCGGTTTGGCGGGCAACGGTGTCGGTGATCCCTGCGGCTACCGTTTCGGCGGCGTGCAAAAAAGGATTCCCCTTCCCTATCTTGGCTTCAGCCGGTTTATCGGAATCTGCGCAACCAACGGCAAGCAGGGCAAACGCAGCAACGGTCCACCAGCAGGATATTCCAGCAATGATTTTCATCCTTCCTCCTTCAGTAATTGCTCTTTTGCTTCCCGCAACGTAGCAAACGCTTGCTCCATTTGCTCGCTGATGACACGGGTTTCATCCAGCACCGGCATGAAATTCGTGTCGCCATTCCAACGGGGGACAATGTGGATATGGACGTGATTCAGGATTCCGGCCCCGGCAGGCCGCCCCAGGTTCATCCCGATGTTGAAGCCGTGCGGGTTCATTGCACGCTGCAAAATCCGCACGCCAAACTGCGTCAGCGCGAACAGTTCACTCCCTTCTTCCGGCGTAAGCTCTAGCAAATCGGCAACCTGCCGAACCGGAATGACCAGAAGGTGGCCAGCGTTGTACGGATACAGATTCAGGATAATGAACCCCAACGTCCCCCTGTGAAGCAGGTAGGTTTCGCGATCCCGTTCCGGCTGGTTGAACGCTAGGGTAAACGGGCTGTCGCCGGGCGTTTCATCCTTTGGCGCGTTGATAAAGTGGGATCGCCACGGCGACCACATCCGTTCCATGATTTGTTGCTGCTTGGATTATTGGTGCTAACGCTATTCTGGTTTGGACAAGGGTTGCCAAAATACGAGCGGGAAGGGGGAATCAAATGCCGCAAAGTGATACACTGGGAGGGCGTTTCTCAATCGGGTGAAATTGGCTAAGTTCGGCGCAAGCAAACAGTTAGGTTGTGTCCCAACCAATAGAACCTTCCCGAACGACCTCGATCATTCAAACGATCATGCCGAACCTCTCCGAACAAAATTTCCCGAAGCTGATCCTTCCTGACATCCCGAACCTCCACAAGCTGGATGTCTATCTTGCCAACGGCGGCTACCAGATGTACCGCAAGGCACTGACGATGCAGCCGAACGACATCATCGAGGAGATGAAGCGTTCCGGCTTGCGCGGGCGCGGCGGCGCGTGCTTCCCCACCGGACTGAAATGGAGTTTTATGCCGAAGGGGAACGATAAGCCGAAATATCTGGCGATCAACGGCGACGAGTCGGAGCCGGGGTCGTTCAAGGATCGCGCAATTTTTGAGTTCAACCCCCACTTGCTGATTGAAGGAATCTTGATTGCTGGCTACGCCATGGGGATCAAAACCGCCTTCATCTACATCCGTGGCGAGTATCACAAATGGGTGCGGCTAACCGAGGAAGCGGTGCAAGCCGCCTACGATGCCGGACTGATTGGCCCACGGATGAAAGAGACGTTCGGCGGCGATTACAGCATGGACATTGTGGTTCACAAGGGTGCCGGGGCCTACATCTGCGGCGAAGAATCATCGCTGATGAACTCACTGGAAGGCGACCGCCCCTACCCACGGGTGAAGCCGCCGTTCCCGGCCCAAGTTGGTTTGTGGGGAATGCCCACCACCATCAACAATGTGGAGACGATAGCCAACGTTCCGGTGATCCTGCGGATGGGCGCGGAAGCCTACTCCAAGATCGGTGCCGAAAAACATCCGGGGACGTTGCTGTTGGGAATATCGGGCCATGTGAATAAACCGGGTGTGTATGAGGTTCCATCCGGGTTGCCGCTGTTGGATATTATCAACGACCTTGCTGGTGGGGTTCCCGGGGGGAAACAGATCAAGGCAGTGATCCCGGGCGGAAGCTCGATGCCGATTTTGCGCGGCGACCAGTTGGAAGGGGTGATGATGGATGCCGAAGGATTGAAAGCGGCTGGCTCGGCAATCGGAACTGGGGGAATTATGGTGATGGACGAAGACACCGACATCCCCCATATGCTTCGCCGGCTGATCCATTTCTACCACCATGAATCGTGCGGGCAATGCACCCCCTGCCGCGAAGGCTGCGGCTGGCTGGAAAAAGTTCTGACCCGCGTTGACGAAGGCCATGCCTCCAGTTCAGATCTTGATTTGTTGGTGGATATCGCCAACAACATCGAGGGGAATACCATCTGCGCATTGGGCGAGGCGGCGGCCTGGCCAACCCGATTCACCATCACCCGGCTTCGCGAGGAGTTTGAGGCAAAGGTGAAACCAGACGCTGCGCTGCCAGTTGCCAACGTGGTCCACGCCTTGCGGGAATCCAGCTACCGCCCGGCGGTGGTGGCAGAAAGCTGAGCACGCAAGGTCACACTTGGCGGCACTGGAAATAGAGCAGGGGCGGACAACCATTTGGTTGCCCGCCCCTTGCTGTTTACGATTAGCCGGCTTGACTTGTTGGCAAATTCATCTGGCGACTTACCCCGCGCCCATTCCGGTGAAGATGTTGGCGACCATTCCCATCAGCACAGCCCCCATCAGAAGCACCACCCCCCAGATCAGCCCGGCCTTCAGGCGCGAAGCCCGTGCCAGCGAGCCAATCCCGACAGCCGAGACAACCAGCCACCAGATATTGAACGGCGAAGCCACCGATAGCGCGCTTTGCAGCATGGTGCTTTCTGGTTTCAATACTTCGGCAAGGCTTAAAGTTTGCAGTGTCCCGGTAAACTGAAGCAGCACAATGCCAACAATGGTTCCGATGTTCAGGATCATCACCGAGACCATCACCGTGGCCCAGACGGCTTGGAATGTTAGCCCTTCGTGAGCGTTTGGCTCAAGATACTTGGCAATAGCAAGCCAAATCAATGAGCACATGATGCTCAGCACAAACAGCATCACCACCGAGCCAGCAACCCCGAAAATCAGGAAGACGGTTGGTGTCATCCCAGCCTCCATCTGCTCGGCAGCTTTATCGCGTTGGTCTTGGGTCATTTTCCCATCTTCAACTGCTTTGTCCAGCTGCTTCATCTGCTGCTCTTTTATCTGAGCAATGGCTTCCGGGCGCGAGCTTACCATCACCACCGAGGCGATCGAGACCACCAGCGTTACCAGTATCCCCCACCAGACAACTTTCATGTTCCCCTTCCCCCCCAACAGCCCGCTGAACGCCCGCGATGGATTGGTCACAACCTGCACGAAGCGATCAAATGGCGATAGCTCTTCTTCTTCGAAGTACTCCTCTTGTGGGTCATCGTACTCCGCTTGCACGTGGTCGTTCTGTTCTTGCATCAATGTTTTCTCCTGTGTGTTGATTTGGTGTAGCTAAAGTAATCTGTTAGCTGAACAATGACTCTCCCCCTGAAGCAGCGATTGAGGTCTGCACGGCGATGTTGCTATTATACTTTCAGTTAGGTGGCCGGGCCCTACGCGGCTTCGCACTTCAGGTTGCCTTCAAGCATAGTTCAACCAATCCATCATTAAAAAAAATTAAGAAAATATCCATGCGAAAATAGGGTAATAGAGCTTGGTTGCGGCAATTTGAGAGCCTATTTTACAAGCCCGTTTCCCCTGTTTCGCGCCGGAATCAACAGTTGGCAATTACAGTTTTGTCAGAAAGCCATTTTGGGTGGCAAAAGCACCGTTGCCGAACGTATTTTTGGCCGCATCACACAAAGGGGTTTGATAGTGCGCGTAAAGGGAGCATGGCTTGTTTGCGGGTTTCCGCTACACCAAGCACACACGGAGTAGCCAAGCAAAACCCCACACTGCCGATCTATCTGCAGGTACTACTGATGCACACCACATCTTGTGCATCTTCCAACAACTCTCGATTTGGTTGACATCGGTGTGCAGCCAATTCACCGATTGCTCAACCAATCGCCCAAACAACGAACACAACGCCGGATGACATATACAACCAACGTAAGGGGAACGCAGATGCGAGCTTTTCTACTGCTGCTGATTTCCGCATTGGTGATTGCTGGCTGCCAAAGCACGCAGACAGTGACAACCACCAAGAAAGAGCCCACCACCGTTGACGAGTACGCCGTGCTGGACGACACCAAGCCCAGCAAACCGATCACCGACCAAGTGCTGAACAAGCAACTTGAGCAAGCACGCCAACAGTATGTGATGGCGTTGCGAGCTTCGCAGCAAAAGCGGGAGTCGGTTGCTGCCCAACACTTCGAGGCCGCGCTTGCCACACTGAACGACCTTTCCACCTACCCCAACATTGACAGCTACCCGGAAGTAGATAAACTTGCCCAAAGCATCATCCGCGACTACGAGGAGCAAATATCATCGCTGGACAGCCTTGACCCCAACAGCAATTTCCTTGTGCTGCGCGATAAGATGTACCAGGAGATTGAAGCGATCCCCGTTGAGCGGAAGCAGTACCCCAAAGCTGACCCCAAGACCGGACAGGTTGAGGCATCCGAAGAACCAAGCCCGCTGCAAATAGTGCTTTCCGAAAACGAAAAAGTTGAGCAGTGCATCGCCTTCTTCACCGCTACCGAAAAAGGGAGGAAGATTTTTGGAACTTGGTTAGAGCGCACCGGACGCTACTTCCCGATGTACGAGCGGGTGATGGAGGAGGAAGGCGTTCCCGATGAAATCAAACACCTTTCGATGATTGAGTCGGGGCTGAAGCCGACGGCGGTCTCGTGGGCAAAAGCGGCGGGGTTGTGGCAGTTCATCCCCAGCACCGGGCAGATGTACGGAATGACCATCAACTGGCACGTTGACGAACGCCGCGACCCCGAAAAAGCAACCCGCGCAGCCGCACGCTATCTACGCGACCTGTACCAAGATTTAGGCGACTGGCACCTTGCGCTGGCCAGCTACAACTGTGGCCCGGGGCGGGTGAAATCGGCCATTGCAAAAGCCAACAGCCGCGACTACTGGACCATCAGCGAGTACCTTCCCCGCGAAACGCGGCAGTATGTTCCGCTGTTTATTGCCGCCACCAAAATCACGATGAACCCGGAGACCTACGGGTTCACCAACATCCGCTACATGGCCCCCGCCGCGTACGACACCCTCACCGTAAAAACTGTCTTCGGCTTCGACGATGTGGCAAAAGCCGCCGGGGTTTCGGTGGCGGACTTGCGCGAACTGAACCCTGAACTGCTTCGCGATCAGCTTCCCCAAAAGGACTCACTCTACCTGCTAAAAATTCCGCAGGCCGCCCGCGAAATGCTTATCGCAGCAATGGAAGCAATGCCGGAACCAGAGCAACCGAAAGTGACCTTTGTCAGCCACAAAGTGGCGCGTGGCGAATCCATCAAGGGGATCAGCAAACGCTACGGCGTTACCACCGACGACATCTACGCGGCCAACCGAATGACCCCAAAATCCAAGCTGCGCCGTGGTGCGTTGCTGAAAATTCCGGTGCAATCCAAGGTGAACGATGATGCTGGCAACGCCCCATTGCTTGCAGCAAAAGATTCGGCACCGGCAGCCAGCCCAACAACTGCCACGAAGAGCGCGACACCGCCAGAACCCACAGCTGCGGCAGCACCATCCCAGCAGCCATCCGAACCAATGGCCGTGGCATCAGCACCGCGCCGGACACGCTCGGCAAAGGTGGAACAGCGCACTGAGGCTGCATCGGGAAATGGCGCAACAGCAACAACTCCATCCTCCTCCTCCCCCACCCTTGCAGCCGCCGCAACCAAGCAGCCAACAGCCGAGCTTCCGCCAGCAAAAAAATTAGTGACCAAGACCGTCACAAAAACCAGCCGCCACAAGGTTGCCCGCAACGAAAACATTGCAGGGATTGCCAAGCGATACGGCGTAAAATCCAGCGACCTGATTGCATGGAACCGGCTTGGGAAAAAAGGGAGCTTGAAGGCAGGTCAAACCCTAGAAATTAAAAAGACAGTGAAAGTGCAGGAGTGGGTTGCGGTGAAGACGGAAACGCCGAAAAACAACGGCGGCGGGGCCACAATGGGGGCCGATAGCCAACAGAAATTGCCACCGGCTTCGGTTGCCCTGAAAACCAAAACTACAATCCCAGCAGCCACTGCCACCAACGCTGACGAAGCAGCTGAGATTGCCGAAGCTGCAACCATCGAGTCAACACCGGAGAAATCGGTTTCGGCTCCGGCAATGGTCCCCGGCAAGCAAACCACAGCAGCGGCTGCAACGCTGGAGAAAGCAAAAAGCCAACCAGCCAGCGCGGCGGCAATCACGGCGAAGAAGCCAGACGCAGTGGCCAAAGCCGAGCCAGCAAAAACCGCAAAAGGGAAGAAGCCGGTAACGACCACCAGCACCACATTCGAGATCCACAAAGTGAAGCAGGGTGAGTCGTTATCGGCAGTGGCCGATCAGTACGGCGTTTCGATGAACGATTTGAAAGCGTGGAACCAAAGCACCATCCACGGCAACACCCTTCTTTCGGGAACGAAGCTGAAAATCTACAGCGAGTCGCCATCCAAGGGTGATGCGAAGAAAAGCAGCCGGAACTCACGCAGTAGCCGTGGCCGCAGCAAACCAAGCGCGCACGCCATCAAAAAGGGAGAGACGATGGAAACGATTGCCAAACGCCACGGGATGTCCGTTCAGGAGCTTAAAAAGCTCAACCCAAAACTGAAAGAAACGCAGCTTCAGATTGGGGGGAAGGTGAAGGTGAAGAAGTAAACAGTGTTTTTAGTAGAACACAATAAGTGGTACAACGGTGAACCGTTGTACCACTTTACTTTGATACTTGGGGCAATGGAGTTTGCGAGTTCTACGGCGCATGGATGCGCTGCGCAGACCTGTCGGCTCCTGCTTTCGCGGGAATGACAGCGAAAGGATTTTCGTACACTCCTTTCATTTCACACAGGCTTGTTTCGCGTTGGGTGCTTACTCCCTGCCGGCAATTATCATTGTTCCGGTTCCTGAAAATTTCACCCAATAGCCTCGGCCAGGTTGAAGGATAGTGGTGGGCTGAGTGAGGTTAGGACGGGAGTAGAAATCGCTACTACGAGTTGCTCCGGTGATTTCGATTGTAGAAATATCTACCAGAAAACTTGGGCCGGAAATCAAATTCCAGCCGTTGTGGATTGGAATGGTCAGCGGAAGCGTGATCGCACTACCATTGTGCATAATTACGGTGTCCGTTGGGAAAGAGGCCAAGTATCCTTCACCCGAGCGCAAGGTGGTTGGCGTGAAATAATCGGCTCCATCGAACGCAAACAGAAAGATAGGTGGCGAAAAGATTGGAGGGGCGAACAACGAACGCTGTACAGCAGCCGAAACTATATTGGAGCCAGCTGGATAGCGAACATCATATTGGAGATTTCCAAGCTCCACTTCTCCGGTTGTTGGAAGCGCGATGGAGCTTTCCGGGAGGATATGCAGGGTTGCGATCCGAAGCGGAGCAACGCCAGTCATCATGCTTGCACTAGAGTCTGTTCCAAGCTGGATTGCAACGCTATTTTTAATGCTACCGGAAACACTCAACGTTCCGGTGGCTGGTGTCAGTTGAAGCGTTCCGCTACCGGTAATTATGCCGGAGCAGCCAAGGCTTCCGGCCACTTGCACCCTTGCTGAATCGAGCGCCAACCTTCCTTCAACTTGTAGATTTCCTTCAATCGTTACGGCCTTGCCAATAGCAAGGTTGGCTTGTTTGGCAACCCTCACGCTTCCAATCATTTTCAGCCCTGCATCGGCTTGCTTGGGAAGCATCACGGTCACCTGTTTTTCATTTCCCCCTAATCGCCCGGAAAGTCTTGCCCCCCAGAACCCATCAAGAGTGATGTTGGCGTGAATATCCCCATCAACCACCCCACGCACTCTGACAACGGAATCGGATTCCAGCCGGCAACCGCGTTGTATGTTACTGGTGAATCGATGCCGAATCACAGCCTCCCCAGCAGTCACTTTCACCGCAATATCACTATCGGACGGGGCTATCGGCAGAACCTCGATAAACGGTGTTGTGATGCTGCCAACCACACGCAGTCGCGCGTGTGAACTGCCACGATACCGAAGGCTTGTTGTTGGGTTCCAAACACCCGAATCCGTACGCAGCGTTCGATCTTGGCCAATAATTTCCATCACGCAATCGGTAATGATTCCATGATTCAACACGTTCCCTTCTACTCGCCACGTTTTCTTCCCCGATTCACCGCAAAGCTGACCATACACCACCACAGTTCCTTCCACCGCAACCGCACCGCTTGATTCTGAAGTACCAAGCCCAACAGCCTTGACGATTGCAGCCGAGTTGACAATGACCGTTCCGCGGAATGTGGCCACACCAACATGGCGCAAGCCAGCGAACTGCACCGTGTCGGTGGATCGTCCGATAAGCCCAGCAACAGTGGTGGCCACCACACGCCCACGTAGGTTGCTGGTTTGGCGAGCCTCTTCAATAACGATGTTGCCTTCAACACTCCCGTTGATTTCCCCGCCGAACCGCACACTCCCCCCTGATTCGGCAACAATACCTGGCTGGCCAAAAGGAGATTGCGAAGAATAGGTTCCGGCAACCGTCAATTGGTAGGAATGAAGACTGAGTGTGGTAGAAGTGGAAAGCGTAAGCGTGCCAACGGAGAGGTGGTTTGTCAACACCGCAGAATTTCCGGCAGGGCCAGCAACCACCACATTGCCAACCGGCGCAGTACCGCCCAACCGGACACTGATCCCCGCAAGCCGAAGCAGCCCGCTCCCCGACATCACACCATTGTTGGTGGCCGATTCGGTGACGGTCAATGCGCCGATGGCCAACTCCACGGCCCCGTTATTGAGAAGATGAGCAACCGATCCACCCGTTGTGTTTACCACTAATCGCCCGTTCGAGCGTATTTCGATAGCAGCAAGGTGGAGGTTTGGGATGTCGGTTACACGGGATAGAATCAGAACGGAGTCCCCCGGCTCGGGTCTGCCAGCGGGACTCCATTCTATCTGCTCCCAAGGCCCATCTTCTTGGCTAACACGAGTTGCCGCGGCAGTTGGCAGTGCAGCAACAGCAAGTAGCACAAGCAGGGTCAGAAATACAGGCATCGGGAAGCAAAATGAGTGTGAAAAGCCCTAACAGAACATCAACCTGATCTTCATTGTGTTTAAAATCTTGCTGATATACTCAACGAAAGGCTTGTTTGTTTTCCGTTGACCCGCGCCTTTTTCTCCCCTTGCTGGAAGACTTGATCTTGGGCAAGGATATCCTTGACTGCCAGCTTCAACTCGAAGTTGCTGAAGATGGTTTTGGTGACGGTAAGGTCAATCAGGTCGCGGGGTTGCTCAACGAAGTCAGGTTGCCCGGCACGGGCAACTTGGGTGATGCGTGCACCAAAACGATTGTAGAGCAACGATGCCGAAAATCCTAATGAATCACTGGAGTAGTTCAACCCCGCATTCACCATGTAGGGGGATTGCCCCTGCAATCGGCGGCCATTCTTGCCAGTGATAAAATCCGTTTGCTCAACCTCTACCCGTGAATCCAACCATGTGTAGTTCATGCTTGCCGAGAAATTCTCTATCAACTTGCCGAGGAAGCCAAGCGACTTGCGGGCTTCCAGCTCCACCCCGGTGTTCACCACGTTGCTGGCGTTTGCCCACGTGCGTTCCGGGGTGTCGCCGCTAAGTGTCACTTCCTCGATAGCATCTTCAAAGTTTTTGTGGAAGATGCTGATAGCCAGCAACTCCCCAAACGCTGGGAAGAACTCATAGCGAAAATCGTAGTTGGCCACCAGCGTTCGGCGAAGATTTGGGTTGCCATACACCAACGCATCGGTGGTGTAATCGTAGAAAACAAACCGTGCGAACTCACGGAACTCAGGGCGTGCAACGGTTTTGCTCCAGGCTAACCGAACGTTCATCTGGTCGGTAGCCTGCCAAATCAGATTGGCCGATGGAAGAATGTCGGTGGTGATGGTGCTGACATGAATTGGCCGGATATCAGCAGTGTTGATGTTCAACAACCAGTCTTCCAAACGTGCGCCCCCAATCAGACGGAACGATTGATCAAACAAATCAAGTGGAACATCGGCCATCACGTAACCGCTTCGCAAATGTGAGCTGGCGTTGTACTTGTCGGACTTTGCCGTGATCTCCCGCATGGAAAGCTGATGCTCCCCAATGTGCGACGGATCGAAGAGTGTATCTATCGAAGAATACGCCAGATAGGATGCTTCGTTGGCAACCACATACGCGAATGAACGGGCCGCAAAATCACGTGCCTTGTTTTCGGTTAAGGCCCCAACTTTAATTTTTGCGTTGCCAATCGGCAGCGTAACGTCAACTGCGGCACCGCCAAGATTCTCGCTTAATTCACTAAAAAATCGCCCTGCCCCAAAGATGTTCGGTGCGGTGGTTGGGATCAGCGCAATGAACGGCACGCTGGTGTCGGTGGGATCGTAGCGGGCAAACGCAGCACGGCGGAAGTCCGGCTCGTTGCGGCTGGAAAGCGAACCGAACACACGCCACTGTGCCCGCAACGCGCCCAGCCACGGGAACAGATGCTCCCCCACCACTTGCCCGCTTGCCATATCACGTTCCAAGTAACGGAACCCGTACAGTTTTTTCTCAATGGAGTTGTATAAGTCCATCCCCTGCAGAAACGTAAACTCATCATCAGCAGTGCGGGTGTACAGGCTCTTTACTCCAACAGAATGATTCGCCCCCAACTTATAGCTAAGGTTTGCCATCCCTCCCCACAGCGTTGTGAACTCGCTGGTGGTTCCGGCATATTCAAATCTTGCGGAATCAGCACGGACAATCGTGCTATTGTCGTAGTTGTTCCGGTAGGTCAGGCCAAGAACAAGGCCAAGATCATTCCCAAGCACGTTGAATCGGTCGCCGTAACTCAGCAGGTAGCTGGCGTTTGGCGGAGCAGTAAACGGGGTTCGGGAGTATCCGTTGTTGAACTGCCGAGCATAGCCAGCAATTTCGGCTGGTTTGAATTGTGGTGTGTTCAGCAACGAATCAGGGAACGATGATGGTAACGCACGCGCTCCATCATCAACACCGAAAGCATCCGATGATCCACGTGGCCCCAAGGTCATCCCGGAAAGACTTGTCCCATTGCTGTAACCGCCGCTGATTGCAAAGCGAATTGTCCGCTCATCTGGGTAATCTACTGTGCTTAGCTGCACCAATCCGCCAGAGAAATCGCCGGGAAGATCGGGGGTGAAAGACTTCGCAACCACAGCGTTTTCCAGAAGGTTGCTGGGGAACAGATCGAAACTAAAGGAACGTTTTTCCGGCTCGGTGCTGGTCATCGAAACGCCATCAATCTGGGCATTATTGTAGCGTTCGCCAGTACCGCGAACCAACACCGACTTCCCACCAATCACCGACATTCCGGTCACACGGGCCAGCGCGTCGGCACTGGTTGCATCGGGCGATCGGCGCATCTGTGCAATGCTGATTCCATCGCTGATAGTGCTTGATTTTTTCCGTTGTGCCAACAATGCGTTCTCCGTTCCGCTCCCCCCTTTTGCAGTGACTGTTACTTCCTTTCCACGCAGCGATACTTCTTGCAGAGTAACATCTATCCGGGTTGTTCCGGCGGTGATCTTTACATCCGTTAGCTCTTGTGGAGTAAAACCAACACTGGTGACACGCAAGGTGTAGCTCCCCTGCGGCACGTTCCGGATAGTGAATGTGCCGCGAACGTCAGAGTACGCTCCCAATTTTGTTCCAACCACAACAATTGTGGCTCCTGTTACTGGGTCGCCCGTTGCTTGGTTGATGACACCACCACGCACCTCGCCTGCGGCTGAGTTCTGCGACGCGCTATGTTCGGCTATTGTTAGAAGCCCAACCACTACAATCGCACAATGGAGCAAGGGGGATTTTGCTAAGTGGCCAAAACGTGAATGAAACAGCATAATGATGACTACTGATGTCTATTGTTGCTAGATGGTTACTGAAGGATGATCGTCCGTTTCACGCTGGTTCCCACTGCGGTTTCGGCAACTATAAAGTATGCCCCAGCAGCAAGCCCACGTAGCGAAAAATGTGTGCTGTGCTGGCCACCTTCCATGACGAATTCTGGCAATGCAGAAACTAATGTTCCGTGCGCATCGCACAACCGCAATGTCACCGATGTTGATGCATTGGTTTGCAGCACCACATTCAACCCCTGCTGGCGGCGCACGCTGCTTGGAATGTCCAGCTTGAAGCCTGTTGCCGAATGATGTTCAGCCACGCTGGCGACAGGGCTACCTTCACGAATAATCGTCAGGACACTGATATTGTCGTCGGTGATGGAATAGCTATTGGCGGTGAGCATATTCACAACTTCACCACCCGCCTTGATTGTCAATTTTCCCGAGGATTGGGCAAGGTCCGCTGGCCACATAACGTTCACAGGATAGCCACCACTTCCAGCTTGGAATTTGATTCTGAAGGTGTCCTTTTGGTTCATGTCGCGGAAGCCACGAACATCCATCTTCACCCCTTCACCCAGCACAGTATGCCCCGGTGGGTTGATAAGCCGCACATGGAAGACCTCGGTTGGTGGGAACGGTGGATATTCCTCTTCTCCTATCTCTTTATCAATGCCCATCGTGGCCGTTGTGGATAATCCCATCTGCACCGAATCAGAAACAGAGGCAGCGTTGGCAAGGATAATTGGAATAGTGATAGATGTCTGAGCAAGTGCTAACTGTGGAACAATAGGAGCTCCAAACAGAGCAGTGGCAAGCATGTAGAAGCGAATACGCATGGGTATCATGTTGGTAGTAAAGGGAAATGTTGGTTGGTAGAACTATCTGCGGTATAACCACGCCGCCGACCTGTTTGCTCAGGTCGGCAGCATGTTGTTTTCTCGTACGATCTTGCCGTTTGCAAGAACGGCGTTGCTCCTTCTTGTCCTTGCTTATCGTGCAAGAACGATTGTGCGCGTGGCCTTCATGCCGTCGGCCATCAGCGTAAGGAAGTAGTTGCCGTTTGCAAGCCCTTCGGTATCGAAACGGATGGCATGGTTGCCAGCGTTTTGGCGTGTGTTCTCAACAAGGCGCGCCACTGTGCGCCCGTTTGCATCGGTGACAACCACCGTCACGTCGGTTGCATTTGGCAGCGTGTAGCTGATTGCGGCGGCACCAGTTGTTGGGTTCGGTGTGGTGGCAAGGGCGAAGTGACGCACAGCATCAACATCACCAGTTCCAGAGGTGCGGTATGCAACCTCATACTCCACCTTCAACCCTTTGTTGTCAGCCCCGCCAACAGTAATCGGCTCGATAACGCTGATCAGCTTGGGGTCTGCAATGGTGAATGGAAGCGAGAACATCCGCTCGTCGGTTGGTGGGATTGCATCGCCGGTCAGGGAGTAGAAGAGCAAACGGATTTCGCCGTTCACTACTTTCTTCTGCACCTCGAAATTGCTGGCGATACCTTCGCTGATCAGAACATCAATATCGGCCGGGGCCATATCGGCTTTCAGCTTCATCTGAATGCCCTTGACAGGCACCAAATTGTTGATGCTGACATCCACGCCGTAGTTATCAATCACATACTTGAACTTCACATCATACACCGCCTGCGTGCTGGCTCCACTTTTCTCTTCATTGCCGCCGTAGCTTTTCCAGAGTGGGTCGGTATCCGGCCAGTTTTCGTTCAAGATTGCGTTGCCGGTCAGCACTACATCCTGCACGTTCAGCTTGGTGTCGCCGTAGTTGGTGGCATCGCTGAAGATTGGGTTGGTTGCCCACAAGCTGCTCCAGGGGGCAAGGTCTGCACGGTTGAATTGCCAGGGTGCGAAGGTGGAGCGGCCAAGCACAACATCCACGATATCTAGAATATCCAGCACGTTGACGCGGTCGTCGCAGTTGACATCACCGCGCGAACTGCTGTTGTAGATGAAGTAGTACGCGGTATCACGAACAGGATCCGCTGTAATGCCAGCGGGGGTTCCAAGGTCGTTTGCCAACACTGACTGGACATCGCTAAGCCAAGCAATGTTCTGCACCGAATCGCCACCAACTTCACCATCGCACAGCACCAGGTCTTTCACGTCGTAGGTCACAACGAACAGGCTGTCGTAGGTTCCGGTCTTCAGGTTCACAAGGTTCGATTGGCCATACAGAACGATGTTGACATCGCTGCCGCTGGTGGCACTGCTGATCTCATAATCGAAATTCCACAAGCCTGGCGTGGCAAGGTCTGGGCCAACTTCAACTTTTTTCAATTTCAGGTTTGCAGCCGCAACATTCAGCTTGAACTGAAGCCCCTGAATGGAGTCGGTTCCGCTGTACTTCAGGCCGATGTACTGCTTGTTCCCCAAGGTGTTATCCACCACACGGTTGCTGTCGGTCAGGAAGTAAATGCCTTCGCCGTCGCTGGCGGTGGCCGATAGCGCGCTGGTGGCGGGCGTTGCGCCGCCATCGTACCACACACTAACCGTGCCAGCATAGCTGCCCGCCGCCGGAGCCGTGAAAATGATGTCCAAGTTGATACTACTGGTTCCGGCAAGGCTGGTTGGGAATGTTGGTGTTCCTGCGTTGGTGAATGCCGATGCTCCAGTCACTTTCACGCTGTCAATCGTTGCTGCAGATGACCCGTTGTTGGTGATGACGACCGGAAGCGTTGCGATGCCAGGGGTTGGATAAGGAACCACACCGAAGTTCAACGTGGCTGGCGAGACCGAAACGCCAGTTGGTGGATTTATTGGCCCGGTGGTGTAGATAGTTGCCGTGCTAATTCCTTCGTCTGTTTGGACGATAGAGGTTCCGGTCAGCATATCCACATCCGAAGCCCCCGTTGTTTTGATAACAGCCGTGGTGAAATACTGCGACATGTTGCTTGGCCAGCTAATCGTGACCGGGTAGAAGGCGGTTGCGCCGCCAGCTTGGAACTTCACGCGGAACGTATCGGCTTGTGCCGATCCAGTGTAAGGACGCAGGTGCTTCTGCGTTCCATTCCCTAAGTTGGTTCCGGCTGGAAAACCGCTCCAGCGGATATCAAAGATTTCCGTTGGTGGGGATGGGGGATATTCAAATTCCCCTAAGTCGGTAGTCCCTCCGGTTCCATCATCAATACCACGGGTTGCGGCTGGGTCAACACCGAAGTAGATGGTGTCGCGGTCGCCATTGCTGTTGGTGACAATCAGCGGAACGCTGAAGGAGACTTGGGCAACTGCTGTGTGGCCCGCCAGTCCGATGCCAGCCATTAGGCCAAGCATCATCGTAAGTTTATTCAGGAGTCTCATGTTGGAGATTCTGTTTGGATTGATTAAGGGGCAGTAATGCGTTTCCCGTATGTGGGATTATGGGTTGAATGTGATAGTCCCCGCTCCGTTCGACTTCACCCAGTATGCTTTTCCTGGCTCTAGTTTGGTTTCGGTAGAGTAGCCATTGTTGAAGCCGAAGAAGTTGGAGGCACTTGTTGCGCCACCACCAAACACAGCCTTGCCGGCAGTTGCGGCATCCACAACAACGCTCATTCCGGTACTCACCAAGTTCCAGCCGTTCACAACGTTTACCACTTGTGCGGTAGCCACTGATGTTCCCACCTGCTCCACAATGCTGTTGTCGCCAAGTTTCATGAAGTAGCCTTTGCCAGCGTCCATGGTGTTGTCAACAACATAGCCGCCGTTGAAACTGAATGCGTTCGAGATAGCGTTGCGGTAGATGGAGTCCTTGTGATTATTGGCTGGTGTATTGGCGGTTGCCACCAAGTTCCACCCCGTGCGGTGTTTCACAAACGTGGTTTTCTTTGGGTTATAGTTTGCCCAAACGGAGTCCCACTGTGCTTTGCGTGCAGCGTTTGGATCGAACGCGCCTTTGTAGCTGGTGCTGGTAAAGGTGAAGTTGTTGCCGGTAGCAAGCTGGGCATCGGTGAAATCGGTTCCGGTAGCGGCTGGCGAACTTCCCGATGGACGTGGGTCAGGATTGTTCAGATCGGCTTGTGAAACAGCCAACAACCCTGCGCCGCTGTGGTTTCCGCCACGAACGTTCCCCATGCTTGCACAGTTGAACCAAGAGTCTGTTAGTGCTTGCGAGGTGCCGCTAACACCACGAACTTCAGAGAGTTTCCCGGTGACGACGGTGTTGCGAATGCGGAAATCTGCTGGTTGTGGGCAATCGGCCCCGCCAACAAAGATGGAGTCAAGGTCGCCGTTGCCACCATCAATCCGCAGCCCTTCTTGGTAGCCGGTAATGATCGAATTGAACAAACCGTAGCGGGTGCTGCGCCGCCAGTGCCCACCACGACCAAACAAACTGTTCGGGACGTTGGCGGTGTCGTTGGTTGGCCCAACAAGCGTCAGGTTGCTGATGCGTGGATGGGAGCGTGGCGAGTTCAGCGTGCCAGTAGCATCGTTGTCGGCTTCCATACCGTTCGACGTAGAAACGTCACGCTGTGCGGAGTCGCGCATACCGAACAAGAACTGAAGCCGGCCAGTGTAGCCGAAGTCGGTATCGAACTCATCATCAAGCCCGGCAAACGCGATCAAATTGGTTGCATTGACCGTTCCGCCAAACCACTCGAACGAGTCGTCGTTGCCGTAGCTGCTCATGATGTGGCTGATCTTGGTCTTGCGGCCAACGCCACCCAGGGTTAGCGAGTTGATCTCCTGGTTTGGAGCAAACGCGATACCTGCATACTCAATGCGGATATACTGAAGCACACCGCTGGAATCGTCGTCGTCGGTTCCGCCATAGACACCGTTGGTTCCACCTTCGATGGTGGCTGTGCCGGAAGCACTATTCACCCTTGCTTTTCCAAGCATGATGATCCCACCCCAGTCACCAGCATTCTTCGAACCTTGCGGTTGGTCGCTGGTGAAAACGATTGGGGCTTTTGCTGTGCCAACGGCGTACAATTTTCCGCCACGCTCCACTTGTAAGCAGGAACGTGTGCCGGTTTTGTTTCCAAGAATCAGTGTGCCCGGTTGAATGGTCAGCGTCACTCCATCGGGGACGATAGTAGTGTTGACCAGTTGGTAGGTCGAATCAGCAAATAATGTGCGGTTCACCTTGATGGTGTCCGGTAACCCTACCCACTTACTGGGATGTCCTTGCGAACGTGCTGTGGTAGCAAGCGCAAGGAAGGCAACAGCCGCTACAGCGATTCTTACCTTGTACATTGTGTTCTCCTACGAAATGTTGATGAATTGGTATTTGGTCTGTATAACAGCCTTTTTTGCTCCGTCAGCGAAGGCGCATTGCAGAAATGCGCCTAGTAATGATGCCGTTCGCGGCCTGCAAGAGTGTTTGGCAGTGCCGGAATGACTGCAATGGAATAGCACACTCCACCGGGCAACAGGAGAGGGGCGCAGTGTCGTGCGGGCCATGCAGTGCGCAACTATCCCGTTAGCATTGCTGCTGATGCGGATCGCATCGGAAGCAACGCAGATATGTGCCGCCCCCAGAAATTCAGATACCACGGGGGGATTGGGAGATCATAACGACAGGAACAACAAAAGCCCCGCCGTACCAAACAACCGTAGCTGTTTGATTCCGACGGGGCTTGCCATACGCAACGCTCCCGACTTATCTGGATTAATTGTTCAAATCAACAGAATTATCTCTGTTTTATTTGGCGTTTTTTCACATACCGAATATTCACATCCACTTGTCCAACAGGCTTCCCGTTCTGGTACTTCGTCTCGATAACAACCGAACCGAACAAGTCCACTGGGCGTTGAATTTCTAAAAGATCGTACAGTTCTCCCAGCAGTTGTTCAATCTGCTGCTCGGTGTCGTGGCTGTAGTTGCTGGTTTGCACGTTCGGTGCTCAAGAATTGTTCAATGACAGTGCGGTACAACAGTATCCTACTTTGTTGTTGTACCGCTGCAAAACTATACCTGTCAGCAGCCAAGGCCAAGTTATCGTTTCTTGATATTGGGGAATGAAGATGCAGTAGGAAGCAGAAAGGGGAATTAGGCTGTTGAATCAATAAAAAGCGGTGGAGTGTTATGAAATCTTGATGCTATACTCAGAACAAAGTGGTGTGCCAATTCTACGGAACATAGGAAAGAGGGGCGAAGTTCGCCCCTCCTTCATCGTCTCTATCTTTCTCTCCATCCCATCTTACTACCTCACCTTACGCACCTGCCCTCGTTCGCTGCCAGCCCTCACCCCTGCCCTCTCCCAAACAGGTGATGCTACTATTTCCACTCCATTGGTCGGGTGGCAGAGGGAGCCAAAGCTGAAAAGGGATTTCCATGCTTCGCTGTTCCACCGGACATCACCCTCCGCTCATGCTGAGCTTGTCGAAGCAAGCCAGTGAACGAGCAAGTCTTCACTATCCAAGTTCTGCGTAAGGTGAGTTACTACTTAAACGCCATCACCTTCCCCTCCTGTTCTAACAATGCTTTTGCTACTTCCCAGCTTGGGAACTGGTCACTTTGGTAGGTGTAGGTTCTGATCTCGGTTGCAAGGCTTTTGCTTTGCTTCATCGCCTCTTTATGTTTTCCAGAGTGAGCAAAGTTTTTCAAGGCTTCCTCACTTTCCCATGCAGTCAGGGTGAAATGGAGGTAGCCGAAACCTCCGTTCTTCAGTTTCACAAATCCGGGCTGGCGCATTGCTTGGCGGGTGATGTTCATCCCCAACCAAGTGAGTTTAAAAAATCCGCTGAGCTTCCGAAGCCGAAGCGAGGTTACGGTGATGTGCATGATGTTGTATGTATGAAGGTTGTGGTTCAGAAGAATTGTCTAGTTCAGCCGCTCCGTTGGTAGCTTGCGTGCATCACAACACCGCTTTTTCGATAAGGGTGTCGCGCAGCCACAGCGGGTCGTCGGTGTCGGGGTAGTCGGTGGTAAAATGGAGGCCGCGGCTCTCCTTCCGCATCAGCGCGGCTTCCACAATCAGCAGGGCGGTTTCGGCGATGTTCCGAAGCTCAATCAGCTCAACTGTGATTTTTGTCCGGCGGAAATACTCCTCAATTTCATCCCGAATTAACCGCGCACGCCGCGCCGCCCTCACCAATCGTGCGTTGGAGCGGACAATCCCCACAAGGTCCCACATGATCTGCTGAATCTCACGGCGGTCGTGCTCCACCACAATCCATTCTTCAATGTTGAACATCCCTCGGTCGTTCCAGCGAGCAATCTCCGGGTAGGCCATTTCGCCACCGCACCACTCTTCGTTGATGTTATTGAACGCCCGATGCGAAAAAACCAATGCTTCCAACAGTGAGTTGCTGGCCAAACGGTTTGCCCCATGAACGCCGGTGCAGGAGACCTCACCACAAGCATACAAACGGTTGATGGAGGTTCGCCCCCACAAATCAGTCCGCACGCCACCGCACTGGTAGTGGGCGGCGGGAACAACGGGAATTGGCATGGTGCGGACATCAATACCAAGCCTGGCGCACTCGGCCTCGATGTTGGGAAAGTGTTGTTGGAAGTCGTCGTAGGGGATGTGAGTAACGTCCAGCAGCACACTTGGCTCGCCGCTTCGTTTCAGCTCGGCATCAATGGCGCGTGCAACAATGTCGCGCGGGGCAAGCTCGGCGCGGTGGTCGTAGCGTGGCATAAACCGCTCGCCGGAACGTGTGCGAAGGATTCCCCCATGGCCGCGCACCGCCTCGGTAATCAGGAACGTCCCCCCTTTCCGCTCCGGCGCGTACAGGCTTGTTGGATGAAACTGCACAAATTCCATATTGGCCAGCACAGCCCCGGCCCGATAGGCCATTGCGTAGCCATCGGCGGTGGCAATGGCGGGGTTGGTGGTGTGCAGATAGACCTGGCCGCACCCCCCAGTTGCCAGCAGAATCCGCCGTGCAAGGAACATCTCAATCTTGCCCGAGCGATTGTTCAAGGCATAGACCCCGTAGCAATTCCGGTGGCGAACGCCCATGGTTCGCGCGCCGGGGATGTGATGCTCGGTGATAAGCTCAACCGCCGTGAAATGCTCCAGCATGGTGATGTTGGGATTATCAGCCACTGCCTGAAGCAGCGCCCGCTCAACCTCGCGCCCTGTTAAATCGGCGGCGTGGACAATGCGGTTTCGGGAGTGGCCCCCTTCGCGGCCAAGATCAAGCGCACCATCGGCGTTGCGGGTGAACTGGGTTCCCATTGCAATCAGTTCGTGGATACGCTCCGGTCCCTCGTTCACCAGCACGTCCACCGCCTGGCGGTTGCACAAGCCCGCACCAGCAATCAGCGTGTCCTGCAGATGTCCTTCGGTGGTGTCGGTCTCCTCCATCACCGCAGCGATTCCCCCCTGCGCGTAGTTGGTGTTCGATTCGGCCCGCTCCTTTTTTGTGATGATGGTGACGCTTCCCAGCGTGGCAACTTTCAAAGCAAACGTCAGCCCGGCAATGCCGGAACCAAGAACAAGGAAATCGGAGGTGTGATGTGTGCTGCTCATCGGTGGCTTGCTCCTTGCGAACTCACTGTTTATGGTATCTGGTTGGCCGCAGTGCCAGCAGCCGGTCGTGGATTTTCTTCTCCCCTCCATTCTCGGTTGGGCGGTAATACACCCTTCCGCGAAGCTCCTCGGGAAAATACTCCTGTTCCACAAAGCCGCCAGCAAACTGATGCGGGTAGCGATACCCTTTTCCGTAGCCAAGCGATTTCATCAGCCCGGTTGGCGCGTTGCGGATATGGAGCGGTGGGGCAAGGTGTGGGTAGTCGCGGGCATCCTTCAGTGCGGCTTCGATCCCCATGTAGGCTGCGTTGCTTTTTTGCGCTGCGGCCAGCCACGTCACCCCCTGGGCAAGGATAATTCTCCCTTCCGGCATTCCCACCCGCTCCACCGCCAGCATCACATTGGTTGCAAGGGTGATGCCGTAGGGGTCGGCGTTGCCGATATCTTCGCTGGCAAGGATTATCAACCGCCGAGCAATAAACAGCGGGTCCTCCCCCGATTCAATCATCCGCGCCAGATAAAAAAGTGCGGCATCGGGGTCGCTTCCGCGAATGCTTTTGATGAACGCACTGATGGTGTCGTAGTGCATCTCGCCAGCCTTGTCGTAAAACTGGCGGCTGCTGAATGCCGAACGAATGGCATCATCGGTGATGGTGGTTGCGTTTGCCGGAAGCAGATCGCGGGAAAGCTCAAGGCCGGTAAGGAGCTTGCGGCCATCGCCGCCGGAAAGGAGTTTCAGGAGGTCGCGCTCCTGGAGGGTAATGCCGTGAAGCCGGTCGTCTTCGGCGAAGGCGCGGTCAATCAGTTGATCCAGCGCGTCGGAGGTAAGCGGGTGCAGTTTGAAGACCGCGCTGCGGGAAAGAAGCGGGGCGATCACCTCGAACGAAGGGTTCTCGGTGGTGGCCCCAATCAGCGTCACCCAGCCTTCCTCCACCCCTTGCAGCAGTGCATCCTGCTGGGCTTTGTTGAACCGGTGGATTTCATCCAGAAACAGCACCAGCTGCTGGCCTTCGCGCTGCATCAGCTTCCCCTGTTCCAGCACCGCACGAACATCTTTCACCCCCGCCGAGACCGCCGAAAGCTGAGTAAACGTTGCGCCAACGGCCGCCGCCAGCAGTTGGGCAATCGTGGTTTTGCCAACGCCTGGCGGCCCCCAAAAAATCATGGAGCGAAGGGCGCGACGCTCCACCATTCGGCGAAGCGGGCGGCCATTGCCTAACAGGTGGTCTTGGCCAACAACGCGCTCAAGAGTGGCGGGGCGCATCCGCACAGCAAGCGGCTGCAAATGGTGTTGTTCTGGCATAATCGGACGGTGCAATGGAAATGAACGGCAGAAGCATGGCGTTGGCGGCGCGACCCCAGTTATTGCCCAGGGCGCAACCGGCTGGTTGAGACCTCCTCTATCCAGCTCCCCCCCCCCTGCTTGCGGCGTTCGATTTCGATATCGCGCCATAATTCTTGGCAGGGGAAACGGTTCTCGTAGAAGGCACGGCCAATCACCACGGAATCCACCCCAAGCGGCCGCATTTCCTGCAATCGCCAAAGATCCTGCACCGAAGCAACCCCACCAGCCGCCGTGATTTGCAGCGATGTTGATTCGGCAAGGCTGCGAAGCGCGGAAAAATTAGGCCCCAACAGTCGGCCATCATATTCACGATCGGAGAAGAGCAGCCGGCGGATTCCAAGCTGCTTGGCCACGGTAGCGAACTCCATAACTGGAACCGGAGCACCATCCCGTTGAATCATAAACAGATTGCCGTTCTGGGAAACTACGCTGGCGCAAATTCGCGATGGGCCGTACTCCGCCAGAAGCTCCGCCACCTCATCAGGTTTGAATAAAATTTGCTCGTGTACAATCAGCCGGTAAATTCCGGCATCAAGCAATGCTCGGCACTGTTCAATGGAGTGAAATCGGGAAATAAGCTGAATTGGAATTTCGACCGATGCTGCAATTTGGCGAACAACGGCTTCGTTATCGAATGGATTTCCAAGAATTGCATCATAGTCAGTAATGTGAATCGAGCGGGCATTTTCCTTGCGCCAAAGCAGCGCAATATCAACAGGGTTGGCAGAATATACTTGCTCGGCAAATGGGTCATCGGAAGCCACCATCCGCAGGCAGCGCCCTTCCTGAAGTTCAATAGCTGGAATAACAAGCATTGCTGCACACCAAGTTTTATTTGGGTTTTTCTGCTAATTCCGTGCGGTCATTTTTTTTACACCAACTCAATCCGGCTTTGTTCCCCCAGCATAAACCGTTGCACACGCGGTTTCCCGGCAGCGCGAACAATTTCTACATCGTTGGCAAGGATACTCCCTTCCACACGCACCCCAACATTACTCAGCCGGACGCGCTCCATTAAAATGGAGTATTCAACTTCGCACCCATCAAGCTGGCAATCGCCACCGATAGCACTGTACGGGCCAACGTAGCTATCCATAATTTTTGTGCCACGCCCGATAATTGCCGGGCCACGCACGCGGCTATTGATTACTTCCGCACCTTCCTCAATCACCACCGCGCCGGCAATATCACTGAATTGGTCAATTGCTCCCTCTATTTTTTCTTCGATTTTACTCAGCACAAGGCGATTTGCTTCCAGCAGGTCGCTTGGCATTCCGGTGTCTTTCCACCATCCGGTTATTTCACTGTGGCCAACGTGGTAGCCATTTTTTAGCAAATAATCGTGCGCATCGCTGATCTCTAATTCACCACGCTCGCTTGGCTGGATTGCGTTCACAGCAGTGAAAATTGAGGAATTGTAGAAATAAATTCCGCTGATAGCAAATGGGCTTTTTGGCTCTGTTGGCTTTTCTATCACACCAACAATTTTTCCTTCATCATTAAATTCTGGGACACCAAACCGTTCGGGATCGCGGACGCGGGCAAGCGTTAGCAAGCAATCGCTTCCGCCATTGTTAAACTGCTGCACAAACCGCTCAATTCCGCCAACAACAATGTTATCGCCCAGATAAAAAACGAACGAATCATCACCGATAAATTCTTGCGAGATTTTCACAACGTGCGCAAGTCCCAGTGGTGCTTCCTGCCAGATGTAGGTAATGGCTACCCCTTGTTGGTTTCCATTGCCAAATGCGCGCTCCACTTCATGGCCATTATCAACGCTAACAACAATTCCAATCTCGGTTATTCCAGCTTGTTTAACTGCATCAATCGCATACTGCAAAATCGGTTTATTGGCGATTGGGATCAGGTGCTTGTTTTGTGTGTGGGTAATCGGCCGCAATCGTGTTCCGCGACCACCAGCGGTTAGTAGTGCTTTCATGCTGTTGTTTCTATCAAAGCTGGAGGTGAAATGTAGAGGTATTAACCATGCGGGGATGGGACAATGCCCATCCCCGCAGAAAAATTATAGCCATTGTTTCTATTTACGCTAACGAGTCCCGGCTCCCCTGTTCCGATTTGCTGCTGGTTCCGGCAATTGTTTCCCGCATGGCGGTGTCGGCCTGGACGTTTTTTAGATTGTAGTAATCCAGCGCACCGATATTCCCTTCGCGCAAGGCTTCGGCCATTGCTAATGGAACTTGTGCTTCGGCTTCCACCACTTTTGCGCGCATTTCGTGCACGCGGGCTTTCATTTCCTGCTCAACAGCAACAGCGGCGGCGCGGCGTTCTTCGGCTTTTGCGCGGGCAACGTTCAGGTCGGCTTGGGCTTGGTCGCTGGCCAATTTTGCGCCGATATTTTCGCCAACGTCAACGTCGGCAATGTCAATGGAAAGAATTTCGAAGGCAGTTCCTGCATCCAGCCCTTTTTCCAGGACTGTTCGGCTGATGCGATCGGGATTTTCCAACACAAGGCTGTGGGTATCGCTGGAGCCAATGGTGGTGACGATACCTTCGCCAACGCGGGCAATCACGGTATTTTCGCCGGCGCCGCCAACAAATCGGTCAAGGTTGGCGCGCACGGTCACTTTAGCAATGGCACGCACCTGAATTCCGTTGCGGGCCATTGCAGCAACTGGTGGCGTTTCAATCACTTTTGGGTTGACGGAGATTTTCACGGCTTCCAGAACATCACGCCCTGCAAGGTCAATGGCTGTGGCTTTTTCCCAGCTTAGATGAATGCCTGCTTTATCGGCACTGATAAGGGCCGCCACCACTTTCTGCACGTTTCCGCCAGCAAGGAAGTGGGATTCCAGTTTATCGGTGGTTGTTGGGATTCCGGCTTTGTGGGCGGTAATCAGTGAGTTCACGATCACCGCTGGCGGAACCTTGCGGACGCGCATCCCAAACAGTTGGAATAACCCAACGCGAACCCCAGCAAACAGGGCGGTCATAAACAACCCTACTGGAATAAAATAGAGGAACGCCATTATCAAAATGATGCCCCCAACCACGACGATAATCGGAATCAGTGCTGCCATGCCATCCATAGTTGTTTGTTGTGATTGTGTGATTGAGTCCTCAGAATACACTGAGTTGCTCGGATTGATTGCTCTCTATTCTCACCCCAATGGATTCCCGCTTTCGCCCCGACTGGTCGGGGTAAACAGGGAATGACAAGGTGGTGTTTGGCGGCCAACTCCTTGCTTGCACGCTCCGTTGCTGATTGGGGCTACGGTATCGCGTCTTCGGCCTTAAAGTGGCTGCTTTCCCGTTCGGCGATGGTGCTTGCGCTTGGCTTGTGCAGGACCGGAAGCGACGGGTCATCCATCGGAAGCAGGTCAAGCTCGGTTTGCTGGATGATGTAATCCACCACGGCACGGTGGTCTTGGTTGTTTTCGTTCCAGACCTTCAGCTGGCGTGCGGCCCCGGTTCCGTTGTCAAGGATGTCGTGGATGTACTCAATCTGCTCGCGCGAACCCAGGTCATCCACAACGTCGTCAACAAAATGGAGAAGCTCGCGAATCAGGTCGCGAGTCCATTTTTCCTTCTGTTTCCCGAAGTCAATCAGTTTGCCATCAATTCCGTAACGGACAGCGCGCCATTTGTTTTCCATCAGCAGTGCGCGGCTATAGACCCGGAAGGAGAGGTTTTTCCGGTAGAGTGCGAACAGCTTGGCGGCAATGGCTTGGATCAGCGCGGCGATTGCTGTGGTCTCCCGAATCGTCATCGGCAGGTCGCAGATGCGAACCTCTAAAGTTGGGAAGCTGGGATGCGGGCGGATATCCCACCAGATCCGCTTCGGGTTATCAATGCACCCGGTTTTCACCAGCAGCTTGCAGAACGAATCATACTCCCCCCAGCTTTGGAACGGGTCTGGAATCCCCGTACGCGGGAACCGCTCGAACACTTTCGAGCGGTAGCTTTTCAGCCCGGTTTCGATTCCAGTCCAGAAGGGGGAGTTGCTGGTAAGGGCAAGCAGATGCGGCAGGAAGTACCGCATCTCGTTCATGATCTTGATCTGCGTCTCGCGGTTCTCGATGCCGATATGGATGTGCATTCCAAAGATCAACAGCGAGCGCGCCAGCACCTGCATATCCTCCACCAACAACCGGTAGCGGTCGTCGGGGTAGATTTCTTGTTGCGCCCAGTGTGATGTTGGATGGGTGCTTGCCGCCCCAATTTTCAGCCCGTTTGCTGCGGTTAGGTTCCGAACAATGGAGCGGATGCTTTGCAGTTGGGTGAATAACTCCTGCGAGTTTTTGCAGACCGTTGTCCCAATTTCCAGCATTGACCCATGCATCTCCGGTTTCACCTGTTCTTCCAGGACGGCTTTCCCTTTTGAGAGGAGCTCGAACTGAAGATGCGATTGCAGCTCCCGTGTTTCGGGATGGATCACCATGTACTCCTCTTCCACGCCAAGCGTAAAACTTGGGCGTTGGTAGGGGTCAGCCTCGGTATAGGTGTCTTGGACGTAGCCTTCCATGCGATGTCGTCCGTGTGTGTGTTCTGGTGTTGATTACTTGGTGCTTTTCTTGACTGCTTTTGCCGGCTTCTTTGCTGGGGCAGCCGGTGCTGCCACCGTCTCGGTTTGCCCAAACAGGAACTGACTCCAGCGGTATTCTTCCGGCTTGGCGCGCCCTTTCAATGCTTCGTTGATGGCATAGGTTGCCACCGTCTCCACAAACCATTGGAAGTTTTCATCCCCCACCGACGTTGCCTCGGCATCGGGAGCGGGGTTCATAAAATCAATGGCGTAGGGGATTCCGTCGCGGACGGCGAACTCCACGGTGTTGATGTCGTAGCCCAGCGCGTCGCATAGCTTGATGCAGTCGCCAGTTATCCGGGCGTGCATCTCGGGCGATGGAGCGAACGGCGCGACGTAGCGAAGGTGATGTGGGTTGCGCGGCTCGTAGGGCATGATGTGAACATATTGCCGCCCAACGCAGTAGCAGCGGTAGTATTCCTCAAAATCAATCCCTTCCTGCAAGGTCATGCACAACTGCCCGGTTTGGTTGTAGGCGTTGAAGAACTCATCAATGGAGTTGACCTTATAGACGTGCCGCCAGCCGCCGCCATCGAACGGCTTCAGCCAGGATGGGAAGCCAACGTAGTTGAAAATTTCCTCCCAGTTCAACGGGTAAATCAGGTTCCGCATGGACTGGCCGGTGGTGTTTGGTGGATGCTGCTTGTGGGGAAGCAGCACCGTTTTGGGCACAGCAACGCCCAATTTTTTTGCCAGCGCGTAGTTGAAGAACTTGTCGTCGGCAGTCCACCAGAAGGGGTTGTTGATAACGCGAGTTCCGTTCAGCACGGCGTTTTTCAGCATGGAGCGGTAGAACGGGATGTCCTGTGAGATGCGGTCAATAATCACGGTGTATTGGCTGATCTCTTCCAGCGTCACCCCGCCAACCTGCACAAACTCGGCACGAACATCGGCCCCACGGCGGTTGATGGCCTCCACTAATGCTGGCGGGAACGTCTGTTCCATGCCAAAAAGTACAGCGACTGTTTCCATGTTGATTGCTTCCTGATTATGTTGAACGATACGGTTGGACGATGATTGAGTGCTATCGTGAAGGCTTGGCGTGCGCTCCTGAAAATGCTACGTTCCTAAGCCCTCAAAAGCAATGAAATCGGTAGGTGGAAGGAACTGGGCGCAATCTGAAGAATCTCCCTGACGTGAGCAATGGGTCATAGGCAATGATTGGTTATTTTCACACCAAAATTTTTCAACATCAGCAACTACAACAACCGTTTTCCCATCCATGGCCTCTACCTTCTCGTTCGACATCGTTTCGGAAGTTGATCTTCAGGAAACCGACAACGCTATCAACCAAGCCCAAAAAGAGGTGGCCCAGCGCTACGATTTCAAAGGGGCAAACGCCACGGTTGAGCTTGACCGCAAAGAAAAAACAATCCAGCTTGAAGCCGGAGCCGAGTTCCAGCTGAAGCAGCTGGTGGACATTGTGGAATCCAAACTTGTGAAGCGGGGAATCGCGCTGAAAGCGTTGAACTATGGGGAGATTGAGCAAGGATCACGCGGGTCGGCACGGCAAAAAATCTCACTGATTTCCGGCATTGATAAGGAGAACGCAAAGCTGGTGACAAAGCTGATAAAGGAAAGCGGCGCAAAAGCACAAGCGCAAATCCAAGATGAGCAGGTGCGCGTCACCAGTAAATCCAAGGATGACCTGCAAACAGTAATCCAAGCCTTGCGGGAAGCCGAGCTGCCCATCCCCCTCCAGTTTGTGAACTACCGGTAAGCACACCGCACGCAATGCCACAACTGCGGCTCACCCTTCTTTTGTTGATCATCTCCACCGTTGCTGCGGCTGCCCAATCGGCAGTGCCGCAGCTTCGCGACATCACCGTCCGCCCTTCCGGATCAACAGCCACCATCACCTTGTTGTTCACCGGAAGGGTGACGACAGTGGTGGTGGAACCGAAGGGAAACGGCGTGGCGCAGGTTCGGATGAAATCGGTTCGGGCTGATGAGAAAGCGTTGACCTCTGCAGTGGTCAAACCCGGCCTCCGCTCGGTTCGCGCTCACATCGAACGTACCGACGTGCTGGTGGCAAACGTGACCTTCACCCAAACCGTTGCCAGCATGACCGTAACAAAGCGGGACTCCGTTTCGGTGGTTGTGCTGGTAAAACTTCGCCCCAATTCTCCTGCTTCGGCAGCCACAACATCGGCAGCCAAACCCACCAAAAAAGAATCATCGAAAACAGCACCGGACGAACCACCGGACACCTCACCCAAGGCTGGCAACACAGACAACAATACAGCTGACAACAGAACCGATAACGCCTTGTCGCGCAAACGCTGGGCGCTGAACACCATCATCATTGACCCCGGCCACGGCGGAAAAGACCCCGGAGCATTGGGAATTGGTGAGGTGAAAGAGAAAGATGTGACGCTTGCCACCAGCAAAAAAATTCGGGAGGAACTGAAGAAGCTGATGCCCGGGGTGAAGGTGCTGCTCACCCGCGAAGATGACGCCTTTGTGGAACTGTACCAACGTGGGCAGATAGCAAACAAGGCCGGCGGGAAGCTGTTCATCTCCATCCACTGCAACTCCATGCCGGAGAAACCACACCCAGCAAGCGGGTTCGAGTGCTACATCCTGCGCCCGGGAAGAAGCACCGACGCAGCAAGGGTTGCCCTGCGGGAAAACAGCGTGATCCAGTTAGAGTATGGCCAGGAGAGGTATGCCGGGATGACCACCGAAACAACGATTATGGCAGCAATGGCCCAAAGCGCGTTTGCACGATTCAGCGAAACGCTTGCCCAACGGATCCGCGAGTCGGTCCGCACCACAGATATTCTTCCGGATCGTGGTGTGCATCAAGCTGGGTTTCTGGTACTGGTGGGGGCCTCGATGCCATCGGTGTTGGTGGAGCTTGGCTATTTAAGCAACGAGCACGATGCCGAGCTGTTGGGAAGCAAAACCGGGCAGCGTTCGCTGGCACGCTCGGTTGCCAAAGGGATTCAACGCTATGCTCAGGAGTATGAGGCAATCATCAAAGAGCAGTGAGGTTCCATCCCTTGTTGGAATGATTTTTTTGGACAGATTTGCAGTTGAATTGCAAATCTGTCCAAGTTTTTTATGCTCATTCCACGCCAGAGTGCCTTGTTTGCACAGCAGCTTGCCAGCTGGTTTCCGGTGCTGGCCGTTACTGGCCCGCGGCAATCGGGAAAAACCACGCTTGTTCGCCAGTTGTTTCCGCAGCTGCCGTATCGCTCCCTCGAAGACCCTGATATCCGGGCGTATGCCGAGGAAGACCCTCGCAGTTTTTTGGGATCGGGTGGGATGATTGTTGATGAAGTGCAGCGGGTTCCGGGGTTGCTCTCCTACATCCAAACGATTGTTGACACACTTCCCAACTCATCCTTCATCCTAACTGGCTCCCAAAATTTTGCACTGATTGAACGCATATCACAATCGCTTGCTGGGCGGGTGGGGTTGCTGACACTGCTGCCACTAAGCATCGCCGAACTTCAAGCGGGGGGCCACATCACAACCAGTTTCGAGCAAGCCGCTCTGCAGGGTGGCTATCCTCGAATTTTTGAGCGGGAGATACCCCCAAACATTTTCCATGCGAACTACATGGGAACCTACATCGAGCGGGATGTGCGGATGCTGAAAAACATCGGCGACTTGTCGGCATTTCAACGGTTTGTGCGGTTGTGCGCTGGGCGAATTGGGCAGCTGCTGAATCTTTCATCGCTTGCAACAGATACCGGAATTTCGGTCAACACCGCAAAGTCATGGCTGTCGGTGCTGGAAGCAGGGTACATTATTCAACTGCTTCGGCCATACCACAACAACTTCAACAAACGCCTGACAAAATCTCCAAAACTCTATTTTCTTGATACTGGTTTAGCTTGCTGGTTATTGGGCATCGAACACGCAACGCAGTTGCAGCATCACCATGCACGGGGCGCGCTGTTTGAAAACCTTGTGCTGACGGAATTGTGGAAAACAGGGTTCAACACTGGGCGGCGAATAGAGACGTATTTCTGGCGCGATCATCATGGCCTTGAGGTTGATTGCTTAATCGAAGATGCTGGAAGGCTTCGGGCGGTTGAGATGAAATCCACAGCCACCATCACCACCGACTTGCTGCGCGGTTTACAACGGTGGCGGCAACTTGCTGGCGAAGAAGTGACGGACGCAACAGTAATCTATGCAGGGAACCAGATGGAGCAGCGGAGTGGAATTCGGGTGATCCCTTACCTTGACACAGGCCAGCTTGTAAAAACTGAGGTGGAGCCGTAGCAGCGTTCAACCTTCGCGGGTGTGGCGAATCTTCTGCATTGCGGAATCGTTCTGGAAAGAGCGATACTTGAATTGCACAGATGATGGAGCTATCGCCATGAAGAAGAACCGAACACTTATTGGGATTATTTGCCTGCTGATAACAGTGGCCATTGGGTACGCGGTGAACCGAACCTTGCTCCCCTTTGCCGATCGCTACATCGGGACCAGCCACCAACTTACTATGGAGTTTCGGGAGATACAGAGCGAGGAGCGGTTGGTGGAGTTCTGCTACCAGCTTCACCAGCTACAAGGGGTGACGGGGGTCAGCTACCAGCACTACAACCCGATTGAACGCACAGCAACCGTGCGAGTGTTCTACAACCCAGAACATACCACCCCCCGAATGCTCCAAGTATTCCTTCAACACAGCGAGTTAATGACAGGAAAATCCTTAAGCGCGTGATTGCCCCAAACCCCACGGAAACCGCAAAATTCCAGAATCGAAGATTGCATTGCTTAGAGGGTATCCATATGAGTATATTGTTTTCGGTTTATAGCCAGATGAGCAAAGATTGCGAAAATGTAGAGGCTATATTCCGCCCAGAAACCCTGAGATATATGCGCCTCGAACAATTACCCAACATAAAAATGTATTACATACTTCTATCTATCGTTCTATTTTTCATTTCCCCAATTGATCTGTTTGCCCAATTTTGGCAAAAAGTAGAATCAAATAATAATGGCATATTAAAAGGGATCGATTTTTACGACGAAACGTTTGGGATGATTGTTGTTAGAAATTCACTCATTTTACAAACGACCGATGGTGGCAACTCATGGAACAATCAAGAAATAGGTGATCTTGCTGTTCTGAATGACATATCGTTAATCTCAAGCACAACTGCGATTGCTGTTGGTATTGAAGCGATTTTCAAAACTACTAATGGAGGAAATTATTGGCAGCGTATCAACACAGGATCAGATACAATTTCTTCGTTATTAAATATCAACTTTGCCAATTCAACTATTGGAATGGCTGCAGGTATTGCATATCCCGACACTATTTCCCAACAAGGAATCATCTTAATTACTTTAGACGCAGGGGAAACATGGCAACGACGTAATAATGGAATTGAACACCCTCTTAGCTGTGTTTGGATGATAGATTCAACAACAGCATTAGCCAGTTCTTATTATTACAGAGGTATCTATAGAACCACTAATCAAGGGTTATCATGGGAGATGGTTGATTCAACGATAGCCGCAGATCGGTTCCACTTTATTAACAAGAATTATGGATGGTCTGTTGGGTGGCCAATGGCCAAAACTACTAATGGCGGGTTAACATGGACAAAGGTTGCTCTTAACGTTGCCTCTCCTAGTAGTGGAATATATGTCCTTGACTCGCTTAATATAATTTGACTTGGAAATAATGGCGAAATTATTCGCACAACAGATGCAGGAACCACATGGAGGGTTGAGCATATTAACCTTGGGTTTCTTAGTGACATAGATTAGACTTATTCAGGAATAGTGATAAAGACGAAGAAGGCGTAATGAAGGTTGATGGGCAAATGTTATCCAACGAGCGGTGATTGGGTGCGCTGATAATAATTACTTAATCCACAACATATCACCA
>JADZEY010000114.1 GCA_020850315.1 Armatimonadota bacterium
GTGAGAATTCCCACCTCCACTTCCGCCCCTCTCCATCATAATTCCGTAACCGTTCTCAACCGCTGGGTAGCGGCTTTGGTGGTTCATGTATATTGGGGCAGGGTGATGCTGGCCACAACCGCCGGCACACCATGCGACCGTGGACTTTTATCAATCATTCATACGGAGGAAATGACCATGCCAACACGCACCGCAAACGCCGCTTGGAACGGAAACCTTTTGGAGGGGAATGGACGGGTAGAGCTTGCCGGAGGAGCCTTCGAGGGGCAGTACAACTTCACCTCACGCTTTCAGGAAGGGGTGGGAACCAACCCCGAAGAACTTCTGGCTGCCGCCGAAGCCGCCTGCTTCTCGATGGCACTCTCTGCCGACCTGGGGAACGCAGGATATGCCCCGGTTAGCGTGGCAACCGTGGCCAACGTCACGGTGGAAAAAGTGGATGGTGGTTTCAGCATCACCACCGTGAGCTTGCAGGCCGAGGCAAACGTCCCCGGCATCACACAGGGGCAGTTGGAGGAGATCGCCAACGGGACACTGAAAGGCTGCCCAGTAGCGCGTGCGCTTGCCGCAATTCCGAACTGGGAGCTAACGGTGAAGTTGGTGGGATAGCCCTTGCGGTGAAACACCAACAAGGATTGCAAAAAAACAGCACTGCCGGAATTGGGATTGTTGCATCCCAGTTCCGGCAGTGCGCGTTTGGTGTAGTTGGGCAGCTTGCGCCCTTCCTACCTATTTACTTAACTCACCTTATGCATCTGCCCTCGTTCGCTGCCAGCCCTCACCCCTCGAAGATGCCGATTCTATCGGCACGCCCTCTCCGAAGCGGGTGATGCTACTGCTTCCACTCCACTGGTCGGGTGGGAGAGGGAGCCAATGCCGAAGAGAAGAAGAGCATCGAAGCAAGACACCGAGCTGGCAAGTCTTCACCATCCAAACTCTGCGTAAGGTGAGTGACTAATGACCAATGACCCTCTTTTCAACTGACCACTGACAACTGACAACTGACCTTGTGCGCAAGGTCAGTTACTTAATCTCTAATAGCTCAACATCAAACACCAGTGTGGCATTTGGGCCAATCACTCCACCGGCCCCTTTTGCTCCGTAGGCAAGTTGTGGCGGGATGAAGAAGCGGTACTTGGATCCAACGTTCATCAGCTGCACCCCTTCTTGCCAGCCGGCAATCACATTCCCCAAGTAGGTGGTGAAGGGTTGATCCCGTTTTACCGAGCTATCGAAGATCGTTCCATCCAGCAGCATCCCTGTGTAATGGACCACCACTTGATCGGTCCCCTTCGGTTTCGGTCCGGTTCCTTCCTTGATTACCCCGTACTGCAATCCGCTGGGGCGGGTGATGATCCCCTTGCGCGTTCCGTTCTCGGCAAGGAATGCTTCCCCCTGCTTCTTGTTGTTTGCCGCAATCTGTTCCGGCGTTAGTTGTGGCTTTGGGGCCGTGGGTTGGGTTGTGGTTTGCCCCCCTGCTGACTGCGATTGTTGCTGCGTTCCCCCCGGTGTTCCCGCCCCTTGCGCCGCCGCCTGCTTGGCTTTGTGTTGCTCGGCTATCGCTTGCTGCAGTTGTGCAATCAGCAGTTGCACTTGTTCTGGGGTTAGCGCGGTTTTCCCTTTGGCGGCATCGTTAATGCCAGCAATGATAAAATTTGGTTCGGCATTCACCCCCTGCTGCTTCAGGGTGGCCAGCATATTGATTCCCAGCGCGTAGTTGACGCTGTCGGCAATGGTTTTCAGCTGGAGCGGGGCTGCGGGTTGTTGCTGGGCCGTTCCCGTTTTTGCTGCAGGCGCTACCGTTTTTGCTGCGGGCGTTCCCCCTTTCTGGGCTACTGCTGGCGTGATAGCCAACGCCAACAGAAGAGCTGGCAGCGTCATCCAAAGTTTTTTCATGGTTGGTTTCGGTAAATGGTATTCCGTGGATTTTGTGTTCGTTTGGTTCGGCCAAGATGCCAGCTTTTCCGGCATCACACGCGTGAGTTACGCCGCCACTTTGCTGCATCCTTCGTCAACAAGAAGTTCGGCCAAAGGCCCTTTTGCGGCTTGCACGGCAAGGTAATCGCAGCGTTCGTTCTCAACATTTGCATTGTGGCCACGCACCCATTGGAAGGTGACCGTGTGCCGGCGCAGCAACGGGAGCAGCTGCTCCCAAAGGTCAACGTTCAGTGCGGGGGATTTATCCGATTTGCGCCACCCGCGCTGTTGCCAGCCATAGACCCAGCGCTGGGTGATGGCATCAATCACATACTTGGAGTCGCTGTAGAGGGTGACTGCGCAAGGGTGTTTCAGGGTTTGCAGCGCGGTAATCACCGCCAGCAGTTCCATGCGGTTGTTGGTTGTTAGGCGGTATCCGGCGGAAAGTTCGCGGCGGTGGTTGCCGTGCATCATCACAATGCCATATCCGCCGGGGCCGGGGTTGCCGGAACAAGCACCATCGGTGTAGATGGTGACGTGGGAAGGTGCGTTCATATCCACAAAATTAGCCCAATCACGAAAGCAGCACACAGCAAGGCCGTCCCATTTCGTATCATTGCAGCGGGAGATCAAGGTCAAAACAATCGGAACGTTTCAGCATACAGCATGGCATCAATCACGGCCACATTAGGCAGCGGGTATCGGGTGGAACTCAGCAACCAGCGGCATCAATGGTTTGCCGATGAGCCTGCCGACATAGGCGGAGCCGACACCGCCCCTTCCCCGTACGAGCTACTGCTGGGAAGCCTTGCCGCCTGCACCGTCATCACCTTGCGAATGTACGCCCAGCGAAAAGGGATCGCGCTGGATTGGGTAAAAGCAGAATACCAGTTTGGACGGCATCAAGTAGAAGAAGGTTCCCAATCCGTTGAGCGGATTGCCTCCCACATCACTCTGGGGGGCACGTTCAGCGAAGCGGAACGCCAACGGTTGCACCAAATTGCTGCCCGCTGTCCGGTGCATCGCACGTTGGCCAATGGGGTAGAGATGATTGATAACGTCAGTTTTAGCGAACCACTTCCATAACCAACAATGGCAAAACGCGAAATAAAAAAACCATCCCCCACAACCATTGCCACCGCCGTGGCCACAACAAAAAAAGCAACGCCAACAAAAAACCAACGCCGCAGGAAGGAACTGACATCGGCTCAGATGATGGAGTTAGCAGTGGAGGTTGCTGCAAAAGGGCACCGGGGGCAGACCGACAAATACCGCCAGCCGTACATCCTTCATGTGTTGGGAGTGATGGGGCGTTGCCGGACGATCGAGGAGAAAACCGTCGCGCTGCTGCACGACGTTGTTGAGGATGGCCACACAACCTTTGCCGCGCTTCGCCGCAAGGGGTTTTCCGAACGAATTTTGGAAGCGGTTGAACACCTTACCCGCCGCCCTGGCGAACGCTACGACGACTTCGTAGAGCGCATAGCCCCCGACCCATTAGCGCGTGCAGTGAAACTAGCCGACCTTGAGGACAACATGGATGTGCGCCGAAGCAATCGGGCAATGGGGCAGAAGGATGCCGAGCGGATGGAAAAATACCGCCGTGCTTGGCAACGTCTGGCGCGCTTGCACGGCGGTATGGATCATGAAACTTCCAATACTTAGTTCCCCACGGCACAAACATCGCAGTTTTACAGTATCAGCATGGCATCGCCGTAGCTGTAGAAACGGTATCCACCTTTGGTGGCATACTTGTAGGCCTTCAGCACACGTTCGCGTCCGCCGAAGGCACAGACCATCATCAGCACCGTGCTTTCCGGCTGATGGAAATTGGTGATAAGGCGGTTGACAATTTTGAAATCGTACGGTGGGTAGATGAACTTATCGGTCCAACTACGGTTTGGCTTCACTGTGCCGGATGTTAGCACCGAGCTTTCCAACGCCCGCACCACCGAAGCCCCCACAGCAAACACCTTCCCTTTCGCCTTAATCGTTTTGTTGATCGTCTCGGCTGCGGCTGGAGTGATCTCAAAAAACTCCGAGTGCATTTTGTGTTTCGTCAGATCCTCCACCTCCACCGGATCGAATGTTGAGCGGTTGATGTGAAGGGTGATCTTTGCAACACGCACCCCTTTGCGCTCCAATCGGGCAATCAATTTTTTTGTAAAGTGAAGCCCTGCCGTTGGCGCAGCAACCGAGCCGTTGGTTTTGGCGAAGATCGTCTGGTAGTATTCGCGGTCGTCCTCCACGGTTTCCCGTCCGATATACGGGGGAAGCGGCATCAGCCCAATCCGCTCAATCGTTTTGAACAGGTCGCCGGTGTGATTGAACCGAACGGTTCGCCCGCGCGAGGTGGTGTTGTCAATCACCTCACAGTACAGTTTGTTGTCGTCGAAATAGATCTTGTTGCCGATGCGGACTTTCCGGGCTGGATCCACAATCACATCCCACAGGGCATCCTTCTGCGACAGCTCCCGCAGCAGCATCACTTCAATCTGCGCGTTGGTTTTCTCTTTCTTCCCAATAAGCCGCGCCGGGAACACTCGCGACTCGTTCACTACAAGGCAATCCCCTTTCTTGAAAAAACTGACGATGTCGGTGAAATTGTGGTCGCTCATATCCCCGGTTTTCCGGTCAAGAGCAAGAAGTTTTGAAGAGTCTCGGGGGTCGGCGGGGTACTTAGCGGTTGCGGACTTTGGAGCGGTGAACCGGAAGTCGGATAATTTCATGGAAGCACGATCCGTAAACGTAGGTAGAACAAGGCGTGCAGGTTTGGCTGATGCCGCAGGGCGTTGCTGGGCTGGTGTTCTGCTGTAACAGACGGCAGCCGTACGCCCCACCAACGCCTTTTGGTAGGAACGAATGCGCGAAGTTACAAAATCAGAGAGGGGGGGCGCAACGGATAGGAGGGAAAAAAAAGTGCGTGTTGGGAGGCTGTCGTAACAACAATCGCTTGTTAATCCACAAAAACTTCGATTTTACTTATCTGAGAGAATGAAAATTCCTCACAGCATAGCCAATTCGTCAACAATTTTAGGCCATCGCACGAACACCACCGTGATTAGAACTCCAATGACCCTTATCTGGCCTATTACCGCGATGCAGTATAAAAACCTGTTTTGGACATCACTATCACGGCTCATACGTGGAGTCGGGAAACGCATAGGCAACAGCAATTACTGACTCACCTTACGCAGATGAAGACTTGCCGGCTCGGTGGCTTGCTTCGATGCTCTTCTTCTCTTCGGCTTTGGCTCCCTCTCCCACCCGACCAATGGGGTGGAAGCAGTAGCATCACCCGCTTGGGAGAGGGCTGGGGTGAGGGCTGGCAGCGAACGAGGGCAGGTGCGTAAAGTCCGTTACTGAAATCAGCAGCAGAAATATCTGTTGAAGCATGGGCATTTTTAATGGTAAGTTGCTGGCGGCTGAACCGCAACGGACTGTGCAATATGCAATTCATTTCCTGCGATCCTTGCACATACCGCGACGAATTAGGAAATTCGCCGGGTATTGTACGTGCGGCAGGTTCTGCATACTATCGCAACAGTGAAAAATGAAGGCGGCCAGATGGGAACTATAGTGGCAGCTATGGGTTTCCGGACCACAGCGCGGAAGCAGTTTCGCGCCGGCTGTTCCGCCCTCTATTCACTGTACGCGCATCCGTTGAACCAGGTTATTCCGCTGCCATGAAATGCACAACGACCGCAGAGACACATAGCACACAACGCGAGGACTACATCTGATGAACTTACTGCGACTTCTTCTCCTTGGATTGCTGTTTGCCGCTATTCTACCGGCATCGGCAGCCGCACAAGTGCTTGGGGCAACCACGCCCCAGCAACCATCACAAACCACACGGCTAACGTACATCGAGAACCGCGGCCAGTGGGCCGCCGAAGCACGATACCTGCTACAAACCCCAGGGCTGAACTACTGGATTAACAACAACGGCATCACTTACGATGCCTACCGTGTTGCTTCCGCCACCGAGACCCAAGTGGTTGGCGAAGTAGTGAAGATGAGTTTTGTAGGAGCCAACGCTTCGGCCAACGCCGTTGGTGTTGGGGTGCTTCCCGGAACGTTTAACTACATTCTTGGAAACGATCCTGCGGGGTGGACAACCAACGTCCGCCGTTTCAGCGGGATGGCCATTGCCCGACTGTATGATAAAGTCCAAGCCGTCTTTTACCTTGACCAGGGGAAGCCACGCTACGATTTGATCGTTGGCGCGGGGGGCGATCCAGCGGTAGTGAAAATGGCCTACAAGGGAAGCGGCCACGTAACCGTGAACCGCGCCGGCGAAGCTGTCTACCAGACCTCAGTAGGGATCAATATCCATCAAGGTGGGTTGTTCGCTTATCAAATGGTGGACAACGTGAAGCAGCAAATTCCCTGCTCCTTCCGCCAAAACGACGACGGTACATTGAGCTTCCAGCTTGGAAGCTACGACCGCACCAAGCCGCTGGTGATTGACCCGTTGCTGTACAGCACCTACATCGCCACCAGTGAGATGGAAACCCCCTACGACATCAAGACCGATGCACAGGGGAACGCCTACATCACCGGCATGACCCAATCAACCACCTACCCGACCAGCCCTGGTGCATATCAGGCATTGTACGGTGGCGGCTCACGCGATGCTTTCGTCACAAAAATCAGTGCCGACGGCAGCACGCTTCTCTACTCCACGTTCATCGGTGCTTCCGGCCAGGACATCGCCTACGGAATTGATGTTGATGCCAGCGGCGATGCCTACATCACCGGAACCACAAGCTCAACAAACTTTCCCACAACCCCCAGTGCTTATCAAGCCGCACCAACGTCCGGCACGCATGGCTTTGTGGTGAGGTTGAACGCCAATGGAACTGCACCCGCATACAGCACCTGCCTTCTAAGCACCACCCCAAGCGACATTGCCGTTGACCAATCTGGCAACGCCTACATCACCGGGAACTGCACGGCTGGGCTTGCAAACACCATCGGTTTCTGGAAACCTATCTACGGCGGTGGGGCCAGCGATGCTTTTGCGCTGAAGTTGGAACCCGGCGGCGGAACCCGCGCCTACGCCACCTTCATTGGCGGAACCGGAGCCGACCGCGGTGTGGCGATTGCTTTGGATAAGGATAACAATGCCTACATCACCGGAACCACCGACAGCAGCAGCTTCCCTTCGGCTGCCGGGGCCTACAGCAACGTCGTAAAAGGTGGCCGCGATGTGTTCATTACCAAGCTGAACGGAGCCGGAACCGGGATGCAGTACTCCACCTTAATTGGCGGCACAGCAAACGATATGGTGGAAGACATTGCCGTTGATATCAACGGCAGTGCGTACATCACCGGCTCCACCGTTTCGCTGAACTATCCAACGTTTTCAAAAACAAAGCCATTCCAGGATAACCAAGCTGGAAACGACGTAAACAATCAATATGGCGATGCCTTCGTGACGAAGTTCAATCCGGCAGGGACGGCTGTTGACTACAGCACCTTCCTGGGTGGCGTTACTGGCGACGGCGGAACCGGAATCTACGTTGACCGCCGCGGCTATGCGTACGTTACCGGATTCACCGGATCGGTGAACTTCCCGGTGAAGATTGGCGATTACGACAGCGAGTTTGAAGCCCCCGGGGAAGACCCCCTTAACTATCAATCCGATGCCTTCTACACGAAGCTCAACCAAGATGGAAGCAACCTGCTGTACAGCACCTTCTTGGGGGGCGAGGATGCCGACTCCGCAACAGCAATCACTGTCAGCAAGATGGGGGACATCTTTGTTACGGGCCACACCCGCTCCACCCAATATCCCGTCACCGACGGAGCCTACCAGACCACGTTCGGCGATAAGAAAGATGTGTTTATCACAAAATTCCCCGGTGTGCTGGTAAGCGTGCCAAACGGGCTAGAGCAATGGTGCGCTGGCACAGTTCAGCAGATCACATGGGAAAGCTCCGGCATCCCAGCGTTCGACGTGTACATCTCCAGCGACAGCGGACAGACCTACAACCTGCTGGCTTCGCAAGTTCGCGACCACTACTACGAGTGGCCGATCCCACCAACCCAAAAAGCTGGCATTGCATACCGCGTGCGGGTGGAAGAAAGTGGCGACCCAGTGCTGGGTTCCTACAGCGATTTGGGGGATATGACCTTCACCATCAGCTCGCTTCCACAGATCACATTGGAGCCCGGGAACACCGTGCAGCCGGCGGGCGGCACGGCAGTCTTCCGCGCTGGTGCCAGCAGCATCCCCGCGCCAACCGTGTTGTGGCAAGTAAGCGGCGACGGCGGCCAAACATGGACAGATGTCCCGAACGGCACAACTCCAATCTTAACGCTCAACAGCTTGCAGGTTGACCAAAACAGCACAATCTACCGTGCAATTTTCACCAACCTTTGCGGGTCCGACACCACCGCAAACGCTGTGCTGACCGTGGTGGGGCTAACGCTGCTGGAACCAAACGGCGGCCAAAAATTCTGCACCGGAAGCAAAGTGAACATCCGCTGGGGCCTTGCCAACTACACCGGATCACCAGTGTACAACCTTGCGGCATCCAGCGATGGCGGCAAAACTTGGGCAACGATCATCAACGGTATCCTTGCCAATAATTATGAATGGACTCTGCCGCGCTCCCTTGCCGCAAGCGCGCAGTATCGCATCCGCGTAACGCTTACCAGCGGCGCGGTGATTGATATCAGCGACTCCAACTTCACCATCAACGGCCAAGCCGTGGTGACGCGGAATCCAAGCAACGCCTCGGTTGAACTGTACGAAAAAGCCTCCTTCACTGCCGAAGCTGGCGGGTTGCCGGAACCACAAGTGCAATGGCAAATCAGCACAAACAAAGGACAGACATGGACTAACGTCAACGGCGGAGCACGCACCATCACCGACCAGGGACGCGTGAACTCACGGTTCGATTTGCCACGCGCTAACTCTGCCGACAGCGGAACCATGTACCGCGCAATTTTCATCAACGAGTGCGGAAGCGACACCACTGCGCCAGCTACGTTAGTGGTCTATTCCTTCAATCCATCAGGGGTGGATGACATGGACGCTGGAACAAGCGGGCTTACGATCTCCGCCTTGCCAAACCCAGCAGCTGGCGATGTTGTGGTGGCACTGAACCTGCCACGCAGCGGCAAAGTCCGGGTGATGTTGAACGATATGAACGGCCGCCTTGTGCGCCGCATTGCCGAAGAAGAGATGAGCGCGGGCCAACATCAGTTCACGCTTGATGCAGCATCGCTGCCAAACGGAACCTACACCTGCACCCTGCTGTTCGGCAACCAACGCCGCACGGTGAAAGTGCAGGTGGTGAAGTAACCGCCCCGGAAGCGAATCGGTGCGAACAGAAGGCTTGCGTTGATTCACAAAGCCTTGCCTAACCAAACAACAGAGGGCCAAGCCAGTAACGGCTTGGCCCTCTGTTCTGTTTTGCGGAAGCAACGTTCCGTGACTTCCACAACAACAGCAGCGGGTTATTTTGGAACCCTATTTGGGAATCGTTTCCGTTGCATCACTCAATCTCTCGATATGCTTCTTTCAATCCGCAGCACAGTGCTGCTACTGATACTTCTGCTGGCTTGCGGCGTGGCGGTTGCCCAGGATGAGCCTGCAATCACCATCACCGCCCCAAACGCCGGCGACCAATGGTGCGCTGGTGCTTCGCAGACAATCGCATGGGACACAACCAACGCCGGCACAACGTTCGACGTTCTGCTATCCAGCAACGGCGGGGTGACGTACAACGTGATTGCACCGAACATCACCGGAACTTCCCACCAGTGGCAAGTCCCGATCAACATCACCGCTGATTCGATGTACCGGATTAGCGTGCGGCGCAGCGGCGGCGGGCTTGCCGACACCAGCGGGATGTTTCGCATCAATCGCCCACCAATCCCAACACTGCAACCGCTGAATATCTCCATCCCGGTCAACAATCACGCAACCTTCACTGCCCAAACCAGTGGCTGGCCAAAACCATCTGTGGTCTGGCAAGTAAGCACCGACACAGGGAAATCATGGAAACCAGTGACAGGAAACCAAGCGGTTGGGGCAGAAACCGAACGGCTGACCTTGTACTACGTTGATGCCACGATGGATGGGAATCTGTACCGCGCAACCTTCAGCAACCCGTGCGGAAGCGACACCAGCAAACCAGCATCGCTGACGGTGACATGGTTGGAGATTGTTGAGCCGAACGGCGGCGAGATTGCTTGCACCAGCCAGCCAATCACCATTCGCTGGAAGCTGCAAGGGTTCATGGGGCAACCTCAGTATGCCATTACCTACACCCCCGACAGTGGCAAAACATGGAAATCGCTGGCCACCGTTCTGCAAAGCGAAACCTACACCTGGAACACCCCCCTGCAACAAGCCCCGGGGCTGAACTACCGCATGCGGGTGCAGCTAACAAACAACCCAATCGTGAGCGACACCAGCGACACAACGTTCATCCTGTACGCCAAACCAACCGTTGCCGCCAACCCACACGACACCACTGCAAACCAGGGGCGATTGGTCTCCTTTGCTGCCGCTTCCTACGGGCTACCGTTGCCGGAAGTGGAGTGGCAAGGGAGCGATGACAATGGGAAAACGTGGGTTCCGTTTGCCAACCCCACCCGCACCGAAGCAAACGGACGGATTGAAACCTCACTGCGAACATCAGCCATTGCCACCAACGATAGCGGCACACTCTACCGGGTCATCTTCCGCAACCAGTGCGGGGCCGACACCACCCGCCTGGCACGGCTGCGGGTGATAAAAGACCCTGTGGCAGGGGTGGAAGAATCTTCCGAATTGCAGACGTTCGCAGCAAGCATCACCCCTAACCCATCACATGGCGGTGCGGCCACCCTTGCGCTGCGGCTTGCGGTTGCCGCGCCGGTGCAGGTGCTGATTGCTGGACCAACGGGGGAAATCATTGCCACTCCATTTTCTTCCGGATTCCTGCCAGCGGGCAACCATGCAATCACGTTGCCAAAGGATTTGCCTTCGGGTGGGTTCACCTGCGTGGTTCGGGTTGGCGGTACGCAGCAAATGTTGCCGATAGTGGTGATGCGGTAGCAGGCAAATAGCAAGATGATGCTAACAAAAAAACGCCGATGCTTCTTTCCAACGTGAGCATCGGCGTTTGCCATTCAGACTGCTGCGGCGGGAGAGTTCCAAGGGAGAGTTCCAGCGGCTATTGTTTCATCAGCCCCTCAATCTCCTCGGCCGTTCGTTCCAGTGCCGCCGACATATTCACCGGCCCTTGTGCCGTCACCAGAATATCATCTTCGATACGGATTCCGATGTTCCACCACTTGGGGTCGCATGGGCTTCCGGCTTTGATATAAATCCCGGGCTCCACCGTCAACACAACGCCCGGGATCAGCGTCCCGTAATCGCCAACATCGTGAACGTCAAGCCCCAAGTAGTGCGAAGTCCCGTGCATGAAATACCGCCCCACTTGACTGCTGTTTTTGATGATGCCCAACGCCACCAACCCATCGGCAATCACCTTGTTGGCGGCCTGGTGTGGGTCGCGGAAGTTGTTCCCGGAACGGCACTGGGCAATGCCAGCGTTTTGCGCTTGCAGCACCAGGTCGTAGAGCGTCCTCTGCTCGGCGGTGAACTTCCCACTGACCGGGAACGTGCGGGTGACATCGGCACTGTAGCCGTGATATTCGGCACCGCAATCCATCAGCACCAGATCCCCCGGCTCCGATTTCCGGCGGCTGGTCTCGTAATGAAGAATGCAAGTGTTCGGCCCCGATCCCACGATGCTTGGATACCCAGGCCAGCGCGCTCCGTTCCGCTGGAAAGCATACTCCATCACCGCCTCGAACTCATACTCATGCATCCCCGGTTTTGCGGCTTGGATTGTTGTGCGGTGCCCCTCGATGGAGGCATCAATCGCTCGTTGCATCAGCGCAAGCTCCTTCGGCGATTTCACCAACCGCATCGGGTTCAGGATAATCCCCGCGTTCTTCACAACTAATCCTGGAGCAACCGCCTCCACCAATTTCGACATCTCCTCCTCCCACCGATACGCCATTCCGGTTAGCGGCTCGCGCTCGGTGCCAAATTTCCAATCGTCGTAGTAGAGTGTGGTGATCTTTGGGAACAGCTGCTTCATCTGCTCGGCAAGCTGGGAATAGGGAAGCACCGTTTGGATTCCGGTGACGCTTGCCGCTGTTGCTGGCCCCATGATGATGCCGGTCCACGTCTCGCTTTGCGGGTTGCGCTCCTTCACGAACAGCACCTGGTTCACCACTGCGCCGTTGATTGTGATCCCCTGCGGAACCAGCAGCAGCGCGCTTTCATCTTCTGTCACTCCGGTCAGATACAGCAGGTTGTTGCGCTGGCGGAACTCGTAGTCAACATCGTTCGAGCGGTTTTTCACATCGGCGGCGCGGATCAGCAGTGCCGAGCGGGCATCAAGCGCAGCAAGTGCAGTGGTGCGGCGGGCAGCGTACTCGGCCCGGGTGGGAAGGTCGGTGTCGTAGATGGTGTAGTGGTCGTAGGCCCCAGCTTCTTGGGCAGTGGCCGAAGCCGCAAGAGCAACAGCGGTGGCAGCAATCAGGCCGAAAAACTGCAAGCTCATTTCGAATCCTCCGGCATCAGCCAATACTCCATCCCGATAATGTGGCGGCCAGTTGCACGCTGCCCGGTGGTGGTCTGGAACTCGATATTTCCAAACGTCACGTAGCTTCCGCCAAGGACTTTCCCTTGCGTCGGAGAGAAGTAGTAGTGACCCGCAGCGTTCACCGCAGTTGTTGTTGTCACTTTCTGGTTATCTGGATTCGTGATGGAATAGACCACATTTCCCGCGTCGGAAAACGCCAAGCGGACGGTCTGCTGGCCCAGGGTATCCACCCGCTGCTCGGTGGTGCGGGCTGTAAGATTCTGGGCCTGCATGGTTGGATAGACGGTTTCCAGCAGCAGCGGGTCGGTTCGCATCGTTTGGGATTCACCGATAAAAGAATGTTCAGGGCCAAGCTCCGGCAACAACAATGGCTGGAATGGTGCGCCCGGGGCAGTGCCGTAGGCCTGGGGCGTTGCCGGTGGAATAGCCCGCAGCCGCTTCCCCGTTGGCGACATCACAAAGCTGATGTAGCGGCCAACCCAGGGGTGAGTATCGCGGGTGATGGGGGGAAGCGTGTCGGCACGTTCGTTGGCCGAATAGCTCATCACGGTCATCGTCATGGCGTATCCATCGGGGAGGATGGAGTCGCAACGGTAGCGGACAACCTCCACCCGCTCGCGTACAATCAGCCGGTTGGTGCGGCTAAAAATCATAATGGAATCGTAGGAAAGGGACCGGTAGCGAACCTCCTGGCCCGGCGTAAACTGATACCGAATCAGGACGCTATCAAGTTGGGGGTCATCGGGATGGAGGTTATCGGCTTGGGGCGGTTGTTGGGCCCGCGCCAGCAACGGCATCAGAGCCAGAAGGGATAGCAGCCAGATGTTGTTTCGCAAAAATCGGGTCATGGAACGGTTGGGAAAGTATCAAGCGTGATGCGGCATTTGATTGGCCAAACTACCACAATGGAACAGCACCGGTTACACCAGCACAATGCGGGTGATTTCTGGCGGGCAGTTTAGCCGCATCGGAATGCCGACCGTGCCAATCCCGCGCGAGACGTACAGCTGCGAAGCCCGATTGCTACGGGCGCGGTACAATCCGGCCACATACTTGGAGGCCAGCGATGCGAACGAGACGTTGATGTTATCCAGATGCGCCAACACCACTTGCCCGCCATGTGTGTGGCCGCTGAACATGGCGTGAACCCCAAGCTGGCTATACTCCTCGAACGGATACGGCTTGTGGCACAGGAACAGTTTGGTCCCATCATCGGGGATTCCTTTCACCAAATTTTCCAGCGTTCCGGTTTCGGTTTTCCCCTCCTTCAGATATCCGTTGATGTCGTAGATGTGGTCGTCATCCATCCCCATCAGCCACAGCTTGGTTCCGTTCCGTTCAATCGCCAAATTTTCGTTCCGCAGCAACCGAATTCCCCCTTGCTCAACTTCCTTTGCCACCGTGGCAATGTCACGGGTGTAGTAGTCGTGGTTGCCGGTAACGCCAAACACACCAAGCGGAGCGTGGAGCGCGGAGAACGCTTGGGCAAATGGATAGACCTCATCCACTTTGCTATTGACAAAATCGCCGGTGACAAAGATAAGATCGGGTTTCAGCTTCATCGTCTGGGCGGCGTACTGCTCCATCTGTTGCTGGGTCATAAACACCGACGAATGGATGTCGGTCAGCAACGCAATCGTCGTCCCCTTGAACGGAGCGGGAAGGCCCGGAATTTTTATCACCACTTGCTCAACCTTGTGTTCGTGGGTTGTGCCAAGTGCCTTCAGCATGGTGTTGTTGGCGATCACGCCGCCGGTGGCCAGCGCAGCGGTCTGCAGAAACCGCCGGCGCGAAGCAGGGATCGCCAATGATGGCTGCGGCGTGGCAGAACCAGCAGATGGAGTTCCCACTGCGTGGGTTGGCTGGACAGCCTTCTGCACCGCGATTGCTGGGGGTTGTTTGCTCCGTTTTGCGCGCCACCGTTTCCACCATCCATGCAGCATCCATCCCCCGCCGAACGCCGCAACGTTGATATGAAGCAGCACCAGTGGGGTGGCAAAGCTCTGCATGAATTGATCCAAGAAATGGGGGTTCCAGAGTTTATAGACCAGCATGGTGTGGGCTATCGGGAAATCAAGGAACAGGATCAGAAGGGCAAGCCCCCCAACCAGCATGGTTTTGGATTGCGGTGTTGCTGGCGCAATTGTGCGGATCACCTTCCGCGCCAGCAGAAGGTGGAACCCAAGCGACAACCCGACCGAAATGCAGAACGAGAGATAGAGTGCTAAGCGACTTGACATGATGGCAGTGATGACGCGAAAGTTATCGGCAGAATTTTGTTCGATGAACTATGATCGCAGAAACGACAGCAATTGAGTTTTCTTGCAAACCCCTTCTTCCCGAACGCAGAAGAGGAGCTTCGCCGATGGGCGCAGCTCCTCTTCGAGAGGTTCCGAAAGTGAGGAAGAATTACTTCACCACAATCATCTTTTCGCTACCGATGATTTTGCCATCGGCAACAAGGCTATAGACGTAGGTTCCTGCGCGCATTCCTTTCACGCTGATGGTTACTGTTGCGTTGCCACGGTCGCCCAACGGGACGCGCTGAAGCTCTTTACCGTTCACGTCGGCGATAACAAGCTCACCCGCTTTGGTGGTGGTTGGCAGCGTGTAGCCGATAGTGGTTTCCTCGCTGAATGGGTTTGGCGTGTTCTGGCCAAGTGCTGCAACGGAGTTGCTGACTGGTGTGCCTGGGGCATCGGAAACACGATTTGCGCTCAGCAGAGAATCAACCGAGTGACGCAGGTTTTTCAGCTCGGCGATAGCGTCGGCCATCTGCTTTTTCAGGTCGTTGTTCTCCGACTTCAGATCGGCAACATCATTTTTCAGCGTGCTGTTTTCGCTGTTCAGGGTTTCAATCTGCTTTTTGATGTTGGCATCTTCGGTTGCCAGCGCGCCAACTTGCGTTGTCAGGTTGCTGACGTTGGTTTTGACTTCGCTGACATCGTTTTTCAGGTTGGTCACTTCGGCGCGGTTGGCGGTGACAACTTCGCGTTGCTCGCTGATTGCTTCGGCCATCACCGGCACAAGGCCGATGTAGTTGATCCCTTTGTACTCGGTGGAGCTTTCCTCATCGGCACCGGGAACGAAGTTGGTGGTGACAAGTTCTGGGAAGACTTTCTCCACTTCCTGGGCAATGAAACCAACTTGCTTTCCGGTTGGAAGATTCATGCCAGCGATGTCGGCTTTGAAGGTGTAGCTTTTTGGAGCAAGCTGGGCAATTTTATCAAGCATCCCGGTCAGTGGCTCCACGTTTTCTTTCAGGCGAGCATCGGAGACGCTGCTGAGAGTTCCGGTGTATTTCAGGTTGCCGTTGGCATACACAGCGGCGTAATCCGCTTTCGCGTTGCTTCCAACGGTGGTTCCGTACACGCCATAGACTTGTCCAAGCCCGGTTCCGGTGGCACTTCCCCAAACGCCAACTTTCATTCCGTTGGTGCTTGCGCCGTCGGCAACGCCGTTAACCCCACGTGTGGAGGACCAGAAATTACCGGCGGTTCCGGTTCCCGATGCAGCATAGACATCCAGCTGGCTGGTTGGCGCGGTCATGTTGATGCCAACTTTACCGCTGTTTTTCACATACACACCGTTCACCCAGTTGATTGGTTTTCCGGTGCCAAGAAGCTCACCTGTGCGGAGGAAAATATCTCCATCGCGGGTCATGCCGATGCTGGCGGCTTCGTCCTGGGTAATGCGTTTGTCAACAAGGTCATTATAGACGTTGTAGGACATGGCTTTGTAGGCGGCGTTATTCTGGAAAGTCCAGCGGTCGCCAATCTGAAGAATTTCTTGTGGGTCGTTGTTGGCGATACCGATACGCCCTTGCGCGGTGATGCGCATCCGCTCGGTGGTTCCGTTGGTGGTGTTCACCCGGAAGCGAAGGCCGTCGTTTTGGACGGTGGTTTTCACATCAATGAAGCCGGCTTGCGCGATGCCGTCAACCAGCCCGCCAAAAATTCTCATGCCGTTCTGCCCGAACTCCGGTGTTCCACCGAAATAGAGGTTGCCATCGGTGGAGCCGCTTCCGGAAGGGAGCAGGACGTTGCCATTGGCAAGGGTTAGGCGTTGGGTTGGATCCATGGTTCCAATGCCCAAGCTACCGGCACCGGTGAAGGTGAAGCGGGGCATATTTTCCCCTTGCACCATCACGATGTAGTTGGTGTAGCTCCAGAAGTCAACATCCACCAACCCGAAGCGGGCTTGGCTGAACTTCAGGTAGTGGCTGGCATCCAACGACCCACGAAGTTTCAGCGGGAAGTCGTTCATGGCCAGATCGCCCAACACATCAAGTTTGGCGATTGGATATTTACCGATACCGACTTTGCCGCCGCGCCATATTGGATCTTCCAGTGTCGCTTGGCCATCCCACTGCTGTGCACGGGCCGTACCCGACAGAGCCAGCAGTGCCAGTGCCGATGCACCCAGCAATTGCATGTTTCTCACGATTCGCATGTTGTTTCCCAGAATGGTTTATGTGTGCGTGATCTTTCTTCTTTCTAAGCGTTCAATACCCGACGTTGCTGTCGGGCGGCGATTCAGGTTCGCCAGTGTTGGTTGTGGTATGGTTGCACCAGTGCTGCGCAAAGGGGGTTGGGGAATGCACTCCGCGCCGGTCACCAAGCAAGCCTCCGTAAAAACGGCTGCAATGTTATTGAATTTTCGGCAGATATTCAATAACTGTTCCGTTTTCCTTCGCCTGGCCGAAAACATTACAGGATGTGGGATTGCGTTCTGTTCTCTCTACTTATATCAATATCCAAGCGTGCGGAAATTTCACGGTATGTGAAAAGAACGCACATCACCCCTTGCTCCCCCGTGTCTGGAACACGATTCGTTGCGTATTCTACTTTTGCCGTTTTGCCCTTTGGCTCTATTCGTTGTGTATATTTGCAGCCCTTTCCGGGAGGGGTGCCAGAGTGGTTGAATGGGACGGTCTCGAAAACCGTTGTACTCGCAAGGGTACCGTGAGTTCGAATCTCACCCCCTCCGCACAACAAAAGCCTTGATGTTGCTGCATATGCAGTGGTCATCAAGGCTTTTTGTTTTGTGATACTGGTCGGCATCATCTGCTCAAGATCAGTTTCTGGGTGAACACTTCGCCGTGGTTGGTCCGCAACCGCACAAAGTATTGGCCGCTGGGAAGATGCTCAACAGAGTATTCCACCCGATGCACGCCAGCGCGAAGCTCAACATTCCCCAACACTGCCCCCCTGCTGTTCCCTTGCTGATCCACAACGTCAAGCCAGACATGGCTGGATTGGGCCAATGCCACATCAACCCGGCTGGTGGAGTTGGTTCCCGGATTGGGCGTTGGCAACCCCAAGAACGTGCGCCGCGCCGCAGCAAACATCTGCACCCGAAGCGCGTTGTTGCACCCATCCTGCCCCGTCCCGCTAAGCCACGTGACCGGAAATTTCAGTGCCACATCCTCACGGATACCGCACAGGTTGGATAGCTCTAGCGTATCGGCTTGCAGGCTGTTGCCGTCGGCGGTGGGAAGCAAGCAGATCATCAGCTTGCGCGATTCCCCTGGGGCTATCAACAACGGCAACTGCGCTGGTGGGATGCTGAAATTGAGGTTCCCCCGCATCCGTGCTTGGGCAATCTGAAGCGGACGCAGCCCACTGTTGGTAAGGGTGATGCTGTCGCAGCGGAAATCGCCGTAGGTGATGCTATCGGCCTGCCAATCCCGCTCCAATCGCACCGCCACTTGCTGCTGGGCGGCATCGTACGCAGCAAGCGTAAACCCACCGATGGTGTCGCGCCGGACAGTTCGGTTGCCAACGGCATCCACCACGGTGATTTGGTAGATCATATCCTGGCGTGGATCAATGCGGCGCAACGAAAGCGATAGGTTGCGAACCGCCGGATTGAACTGCTGCAAAGGAGCATCCGTGGTGCAGTTCACCAGTTCGTCGTACTGAATTTCCACAATGCCCGACCCGGCCCACAGCTCCGCTGTTTCCAGCTGGACTCCATTCACACAGGGATCGCCAACGCCTACAATTGCGGGGCCAACGGTATCCACCCTGCGGTTCAACGGCACGCGTGCTACCTCACGGGTAAGGCACTGGTTCCCCAATTCCAGTTGCACGGTAAAATTGGTGTCGTTGGTTGCGGTGTAGCAGATTTCCACCGTATCCCGTGCCCCCGGAAGAAGTTGCGTCACTGTGGATTTCAGCATCACCCCAGCCGCACCGCCAGTAAGTCGGATATTGGAGATGTCCTGGGGGAAGGCTCCATAATTTTCCAGTATCACCCTCTGGCAGAACGTTCCGGCGTTGAAGGTGACCAGTGTATCCAGCAGCAGCGGCGTGTTGCCGTTCATCCCAACAGCCCGCACCGTGAAGCCGGGGATGCGTGTCATCCGGGAGCGGGAACGTCCACTGCTGTCAATCGCCTTCAGTGCCACCATCCCATCTTGGTACGGATCCACCAACGTTGCCCAGTAGCGAACGCTGTCGGCAGCAGAGGTGAACGGCTCGATCACCACGTTCATGTTTTCGGTGGCAGTGGTAAACAGCGAATCAATGCCAGTATCGGTGATATGGTCATCAGTAAACAGCCCCGACACCCCATTGCAAGTATCCACCGAGAAAAGCTGAGGACCTTGGAAATCGGTGAGCAATGTTTTGAACAGCATCCCACCGGGGTACCCGTAGGAGTTTGCAGCACCGTAGCCGTAGCTGTACAACCCGAATGCCGAATCGGCGCGGGCGGTGTGCGAGCCAGCGGCTAATCGGATTTGGGCGTAGCTGAATCGGGTGCTGCCTATCGGGCTGAAGCTTGCTGGCGGGACTGCACCATCAATCGTCAGCGATGGGATTGCATTGGTGGGAATTACCACGTTCACAAAGTGGGTGGTGAACTCCTGGTGCGCCACTGATTGGAAGGAGTAGGCGGTGTCGAACTGCTCCGGCGGAGGAACCAACATCATAAACGGGTCGCCAACTTCGGTGATATTGTTTCCAAAATCGGTGTCGCCGGCGGAATGCTCATACTGCGCCACCATAATCGGCCCGTCGGCTTGGATAAACATTGGCCTATTCAGAGTGATTTCTCGCGATCGCCCAACCCGAAGTGGTGATTGTGCCACCCCATCAATCGTCCACGTTGTGCCGTCCACAGCAGCAATCACGCGCACCACAGCGGTGTATGGCGAGCTGGGGGAGATTCTGTAGAAAGGGGTGATAAGCGCGCTGGTTCCCCAGGCTTCCAGCGGCATCATCTGCTCCACCAAGTGGTCGCGGTACTGGCCAACCGAGCTGGGAATGCTGGTGCGGCGATTGCCGGCAAACAGCGCAACCGGTTTGTTTGCCTGCACCTCAGTCCCGCTCACATCATACCCTTCCTCCAAATTTGCCTGGCCAAAATAGACCTCACCACGGTTCAGATTCACGGCAAACGGTGTGGTGTTCAGGCGGTTGTTGATAAGGGTAGAAGGGGAAATTTTCAGTTGGGTGTTATCCTCGGTGGCAATCACCGCAAACTCTGAGGCCATATCGGGAAAATCTGGACCAAACTGGGCGCGTGTGATACCGGTGGGATACGCCAGAACAATGTAGCGGCGAGTGAGAATATCATCGGGAAGCCCCAAGAACGCATCGGAGGACATCCGGCGGATATTCACCCCGTACAGCGTCACCTCGTGCTGGGCAGTGATCCTGAATGCCTTGCGGGTAACGCCCTGGTCGCCGGTAGCAAGCTCGGTGTAGAGACCAAAAAGATCACGGATATTGACCTCCACCGGAACGTTGGGAACGGGGATATCAATTTGGGCGGAATCATCCGCATCGAAGTAGTGGATAGTGGCCGTGGTGATGGTATCGCAACTGATATACAACCGAAGGTCGGAGGTCTCGGCCCCCTGCCCCGATCCATAATTCTCCATGAACGCCACCCAAAACAGCGTCCCTTTCGAGTCGCGCCCTGCTATCCCTGCAGGCTGGGCAATGGAACGAACGGAGCATAGCAAAGCAATCGCCACAAAGGCGAAGGCAAGCACCGAAGCACGTTGGCAGAAGCTGCCAGGAAGGAATAGATATCGCAATCTCATGCCGCATCTTCTCAACGTTAGTTGCAGGAAATCAGGTGCAAACAGTTTCTCCAGAGAATGCAGCAGAAAGATATTGCTCACCGTGCAATCACCATCCGCTGCATTGCTGCCTTGCCCGATGCGGTCAGCATCTGGATTGCATACACCCCGCTGGGCAACCCCCGGTGGTTGAACTCCACCCGATGCACTCCCCCCTTCAACTCCATTCCGTTCAGCAATGTTAGCACGGGGTTGCCGTGGTCGTCCAGCAGTTGCAGATGAACGCGGTCATCCTGCTGCAACGCCACATCCACAAACCCTTCGCCCCCCGGTGAGGGGTTTGGCGCGGGAAGCCCCAAGTAGGTGCGTTTGGCCTGGGCAAACATCTGGATGCGGATGATATTGTTGCAGCCATCCTGTCCGGTGGCGGCCAGCCACGTTACCGGCAGCTTCAGCGCGATTGCTTCGCTTGTGCCGCAAATGTCGGTCAGCACCAACGTATCACCTTGCTGGTTTCCGGCAAGCAATCCTTCCAAACAAACATTCAGCCGCCGTTCTTCCCCGGGCGCAATCGTTATTGGAAACTGCGACGGCGGCACGCTGAACGCCAAATTTCCCAGCATCTGTGCGTTCTGGATAGTAACAGCACGGCGGCCCTGGTTGGAAAGGGTGATGGTATCGCAGCGGTACAGCCCAACGGTCATGCTGTCGGCAATCCAATCATGGTTCAGCCGGATGGAAACTGGTTGTTGGGCAGCATCCAATGCCTGCAAGGTGAACCCGCCAATCGTGTCGCGGCGGACAACACCGTTGCCAGCGGCATCCCACAACGTGATCTCGAAGATCATATCCTTGTACGGATCAACCCGGTTCAGCGAGATATTGACGTTCTGCACCGCCGGTGCAAAGGTTTGTGCGGGGGTTGAAGCTGTGCAGTTTTCCAGATAGTTGTACTGAAGCTCGGCAATCCCGCTGGCGTTGTTTTGCTCTTGCAATTGCAGCACAAGATCCCGCCCGCAGGGGTCGTTGCTGCGCGAGATGGAAGGGGCAGTGGTATCAATCCGATGAATGAACGGGATGATTGCCACACGGCGCTGGGCGCAATTCCCTTCCAGCAACAACTCCACCATCTGCAGTGTGTCGGTGGTCCCTTCGTAGCAGATTTCAATCACCCCTTTCTCCCCTGGCTCAATCGTTTCTGGGAAGCTGCGGAGCACAATGCCGGAGTCTTGCTTGTTCAGCAACCGCACATTGCTAATCCGTTGCTGGAACATCCCGTAGTTCTCGATTTCAAACCGTCGGCAGAAGGGTCCGCCGTTGTAGGCAATCAATGTGTCGGTGGTGATAATGCCGTTTGTTCCGCCGCTGGTGCGAAGGGTAAATCCTGGGAATCGGGTCATCTGGAATCGTGAGCGTCCGCTGCCGTCAATCGCTTTTACGGCCACGGTTCCATCTTGGTAGGGGTCAATCAGTGTGGCGCGGAATCGGGCGGTATCAGCACCGGGGGCAAAGGGGTCAATCACCACGTTCGCGTTTTGGGTCTGACTGGTGATGTACAGAGAGTCAATACCAGTATCAGTGATACGGCTGTCGCTAACAATACCAAGGACTCCACCACAGGTATCGGTGGAAAACAGCTCTGGCCCCTGAAAATCAGTGACCAACGTCTTGAAGAGCATCCCGCCAGCGTAGCCGTAGGAATTTGCTTGGCCATATCCGTAGCTGTACAGCCCGAACGTAGAATCGGCACGGGCAAAATGCGCGCCGGCTGGTAGCTCAATCTGGGCAAAACTGAAGCGAGTTCCCGCGATTGCAGTAAATGGCTGGGCCACAGGCTTCCCATCAATCCGCACCGAAGCGGTGGCGTTGCTGGGAATCACAACGTTGACGAAATGGCGGACAAATTCCGGGTGATCCACGCACTGGAAGGAATAGACCGAATCGAACTGCTGGGGCGGGGGAATCAGCATCATAAACGGGTCGCCAAGCTCCGATTCCCCTGTATTATCAATCGCATTGACGGAATGCTCGTACTGTGCCACCAGCACCGGCCCATCAGCAACCAACGGCATCGCTTTGGTCAGTGGGAACTCCACCGAGCGTCCAGCCATTAGCGGCGGTTGGGGCTGGCCGTCCAGCGTCCAGTTGGTGTTGTCGAATGCGGCCAACACCCGCACCACTGCCTTCTCGAATGATGATGGAGTAACTGGATAATGTGGCGTAACGATAGCCTCGGTCCCCCATGCTTCCAACGCTGGAATCTGCTCCACAATGTGGTCGCGATAGTTGCCGACCGATACCGGAACAGCAGTTCGTTTCACCCCACCATACACGGCCACCGGTTTGTTGGCCACAATCTCGGTTCCGCTAACATCCTGCAGCAGCCCCAAGCGTGCTTGGCCAAAGAAGACTTGGCCACTATCAAGCTGGATAATGAACGGCGTTTGCCGGCTTCGGCCATTGACGCTGGCCGGGGAGGTAATGCGGATTGTTGTGCCATCTTCAGTGGCGATCACCGCAAATTCCGAGGGGGTATCGTAGGTGTCTGATTGAACTCGATCGAAGCCATTGGGATAGGCAAGAACAATGTACCGCCCCGTCAGCACATCCACCGGCAACGACATGAAGGCATCGGCAGACTTGGTGCGGATGCTTGCGCCGTACAGGGTGATCTCATCCCTGGAAGTCACCTTAATTGATTTGGCGGTGATCTCATTCCGGCGATTTGGCTGGATATCATCAAGCTCGGCATTGGGACCAAACAGCGTGGCGATAGCAACACGAACCGGAACGTTGGCCGTGGGAATTTGCACGGTAACGCTGCTTCCATCTTCGTGGTAGGAAACGGTTGCGGTGGTTGGGCGGTCGCAGCTTAAGAACAAGTCCATCTGGGAAGTCTCGTTGAATTGCGACCCCAGGTTCGCCATAAACGTCACCCAGAATTCCTTCCCCCGGTTATCGCGTGCTGGCGTTTGCGCCGATAGCTGCACCGACGCAATCACCGCCACAAGCACCCCAAGCCACAGCATAGCCGCCGCACGAATCGCGATATTCTTATGGGAAACGGTCGCAAGTTTCATGGGTAAATCCGTGAGACGTGTTACTGAGATGGATGAAGAGCCGCAAGCCAGCAATGGGGCAAGGGAGAGAACCCCACAATCGCAAAACCGTTTCCAAGTGCAGTGGAAAAGTTAGCGGGCTATCAGAAGTTTTTGGGTCAGAAGGTCGCCGCTGCTGGTTCGCAGCTGCACCACGTACTCCCCTTGTGGAAGCTCATCTAACCGAAGCTGAAGCGCGCCAACACCACCGCGCATCGGAACATTATCGAACGGACGCAGCCGCACGTTGCCAAGCAGATCGCTTACCACCACCGTCACCAACTGATCGGAGGCAAGCCCGATGTACAAGGTTGCGATTGTGCCAGGGTTCGGGTTGGGGAACGGAGCCATCATGTTGTTCCGCCGCGCCATCGCACCCGACTGAAAGATCAGCTGATTGCCGCAGTTATCGGCCCAACGGAGGCTGTCGGGCGGGGGCTGGGTCAGATCTTTCAGAAGCATCCCCCCCGGGTAGCCGTAGGAGTTCGCCGCACCGTAGCCGTAAACGTACAACCCGAAGGTGGAATCTGCACGGGCAAAATGCGCCCCGGCAGATAATTGGATTTGTGCGTAGCTGAACCGTGTGTTCGGAATCGGGCGGAATGATTCCCGAACAGCTCCACCATCAATCCGAAGCGAGCCAGTGGCGTTGGTCGGGATCACCACATTGGCGTAATGTGCCTTGAACTCATCGTTGATAACACACTGGAAGGAGTAGATGGAATCGAACTGCTGGGGCGGCGGAATCAGCATCATAAATGGGTCCCCTAACTCCGTAATTCCTAACCCGACCGAGTGCTCGTATTGCGCCACCAGTATCGGCCCGGAAGCAACGATATGCTGTGCTTTGGTCAGTGGAATTTCCACTGATTTCCCGACCCGTAGCATCGGCTGCGGCGCGCCGTCAAGGGTCCACGTGGTGCTGTCGTTGGCGGCTATCACCCGCACCACAGCGGTATATCTGGATTCCGGAGTGATTGGGAAATGCGGAGTGATAATCGCTTCGTTCCCCCACGTCTCCAGCGGCGGCAACTGCTCAACAAGGTGATCCCGATAATTCCCAACATTCACCGGAATGGAGGCCCGTTTCACCCCACCATACACCGCCACCGGATTATTAGCACTGATGGTTGTCCCGCTCACATCTTGCGGGCCGTTCAGCGATGCTTGCGCGAAGTAGGCTTGGCCACTATCCAACCGAACCGAGAACGACTGGTTGGCGCGCCAACCGTTAATCTGCGCCGGAGATTTGATCTGGACCTCCGTCCCGTTTTTGGTGGCAAGCACCACAAACTCGGAGGGCATATCATATTCGCCGCCGAACCCCGAGTTTGCGTAGCCGTTTGGATATGCCAGGACGATGTACCGCCCACTGAGCACATCGGTGGGCAACCCCATGAAGGCATCGGCAGACATGTTCCGGATGTTGGCTCCGTACAGGGTGATCTCATCGTCGGCCACCACCTTCAGCGTCCGGCGGCTGATCGAGTCGGTTGCCGCGCTGGCAATCTCGACACCGGTTCCAAACATCTGCGAAATATCAACCAGAACCGGCGTGTTGGCCTTGGGGATCGGCACCGTGCGGGTGCGGCCATTCTGATGATAGGTGATTGTGACGTTGGTTGGGCGCTCGCAGCTGATGTACAACTCCATCTGCGAAGTCTCATCCCAATCTCCCGAACCATTGTTTGCCATGAACGCCACCCAGAACTCTTCCCCACGATTATCCCTGGCTTGAGCATTTGCCGCCTGGCTTGCGGCAAGCGTGGCAATCAGAATCAGGAAAAGGGATTGTTGGACGTTGGATCGAAGGCTCATAGCTCACTATCGGCTGGATCTGTTTAGTGTGGATTTTTTAATGATCCAGCCTGAGCGGTTTGGTCACGCCTGATGTTGCTTGGCTAACGATTACCGGGTAATCACCAGTTTTTGTGCCATCACGCTGCCGCTGCTGGTCTGCATCTGCAGGAAGTACAGCCCTTGCGGCAGCTTCGTTACATCCATCTGGATCTGCGCTACCCCGCCCGGCATCGGGTCGTTATCCAACAGCCGCTGCTGCTCGTTGCCGAACTGATCCAACACCACCAACGTCACTTGCTGGTCGGCATCCAACCCAAAGCCGACGGTTGCGGTGTTGCTGGCGGTGGGGTTCGGGAACGGAGCCATCAGGTAGTTGCGCCGCGCAAAACCGCCAACCAAAAACGTGAGCGCGTTGCCGCAGCGGTCAGCCCCGCTTCCGGCCAGCGGCAGCACATTCACATTCAGCTCCACACGCTCTTGGTACGCGCCGCAGTTGAAATCCACCACCAGTGTATCAATCCGCTGGCCCACCCCGCGTGGCCGAACGCAGACCATTAGCCGCCGGGTTTCCCCGGGCAGAAGTGAGATAGGAAGTTGATCGGGGGGAATGGAGTACTCCAGATTCCCAAACAGCCGCAGCGACGAAAGGTCTAGCCGACGCAGCCCATAATTCTGGAGCGTTACCGAGTCGCATTGCTGGTCGCCATAAATAATTTCCTGATACTCCCACGGGCTATTGATCCGCATTCCCAACTCAGTTCCGTTGGTTCGCGCTACCAGAAGCGTTGCCCCGCCGATGGTGTCGCTTAACGTCACCCGATTGCCCACCAAATCCTCCACCGTGATAGTGTAGATAACATCCTTCCGTGGGTCGCGCCGTTGCAGCGTCAGCTGGGTTTGCCGCGTTGGAAGCGTGGGCGGGTTCAGGATTGGATCGGCGTTTTCTAACGTGACATACTCAATGGATTTAATCCCCGCATTTCTGATCCCAAGCTCCTTCAAGATGAAGCTGCGCGATGGCTCGCACGGCTCGTTGCTCCAAGTGATGGCAGGGTAGGTAGAGTCAATCCCGCTAATAAGTGGAAGCAGCGCAAGTTCCCGTTGCAAACAACCGTTCCCAATCCACAATGCTGCGGTGAAGGCTGTGTCGCCAACGTGCTGGTAGCAGAGGGTGAGTTCGCGCTCCTCGCCTGGCTGCAAGGTGATTGGCAACTGGTCGGCAATGGTTAGTCCGGGATCGGAAGAATTGAAGTTGAGGCTGGTAAGCGTCTGCGGGAACCCGCCGTAGTTCCGCAAGCGAATTTTGGTGCAGAACTGGAATCCATTCAGCGAGGCAAGGGTGTCCAGTTGCAGCGGAAGCTGGCCGCCCGCAGCAATCGAGACGGTGAAGCCTTTCACCGGGAATTTCACCTTGCTATCCAGCCCTGCGGTATCCACCACGGTCATCTCCGCCTGGCCATCGTTGAACGGGTCGTTCAGGGCCACACGGAACCGCACCGAATCCACCCCGGCGATAAATGGGTCCACCGATAGAGCAACATTCCGCGATGCCGGATCCAGCCGGACGCTCTCCACGCCGAAATCGTAGGTGCTGTCATCGTAGGCATATCCCACCACCCCCTCGCACGAGTCCACCACCGAAACCAGTGGCGGTTTCTGATCCTTGAACAGTGTGTCGAACACCACCGCCCCCGGCGTGCCGTAGGAGTTGTAGGGGCCATAGCCGTAGATGTACAAGCCAAAGGGAACACGCGCCCGGATGTAATGCGAACCAGGCGACACCTTCACTTGTGCGTAGCTGTAGCTGGTTTTTGGGATGCGGGTCCAATTTTGCGGAATCTGCTGCCCATCCAACTCCACCGAGGCAATCCGCTCGGTCGGGATCACGACGTTGATGAAGTGATGGAAAAAATCTTTGGTGGCGTAGCTCTCGAACGCATACGCTGTGTCGAACTGCTCCGGCGCAAACGCCTGCATCATAAACGGGTCGCCGATGGTGTCGTTCGGCAGGCGGGCCTTGCTGGCATCCATGGTGGAGTGCTGGTACTGCGCCACTTGAATGGGGCCGGTGGCGGTCACCAGCATCCCTCTGTCCAGCGGGATTTCAATAAACTCACGTGCGTTCAGCGTTCGGATTGCAACGCTATCAACGCTCACCTCGGTGTTGTCGTTCAAGGCAACAATGCGGGCGATGTTGGCATCGGAGATCGTTTTCCGAATCTGGAAATGGGGCGTTAGGATTGGCCGATTAGTCCAGCGGTTCACCGGAAGCAGATGCTCCACAAGGTGATCGCGCCCAACAGCTTCGTTGTAGGGGATGTTGGTGCGTTGGTGGCTTCCATACACCCCAATCGGTTTGTCGGAAACGATGCGTGTTCCGGTTAGATCCAATCCCACTTTGTCATCGGCCTGAACAAACAGAATCTCCCCAGCGTTCAGAAGCCTTGTGAAGGGGTTGGTGTTCGTTCGGCTTCTCAATCGTGTGGTGGGCCACACCGTGACGTTGGTCGCGTCGTGGTAGGCAATCACTGCGAACTGCGAAGGGAAATCGGATTGGTCGAACAATTGCCCGCTGGCTGTTGGTGCAATGGTGTTCGGGTAGGAGATCACTACATACTCAGTTCCCAATACCGATTCCGGCAACCCCACCCAAGCGTCGCTGCTCCAGCGTTGGGTGTTAATGCCGTACAGCGTCACCTCGTCATCGAACATGGCATGAAGCGTGTACTTGCTCACCTCACTGTTGCTGCTGAGGGGGCGGGGAAGAATCAATTTGGAGGGATCCAATGAAATCTGCACTGGGACGTTGGGGGTCGGGATATTCACCGCAAACGATTCTCCCGAACTCATGTAAGTGAACACCCCCTTGGTTGGCTTGGTGCACCAGACGTTCACGTAAAACCGTGGCGTGTCCTCGGCTCCGTTGGTGTGAAGAAACGCCAGCCGGAACTCCTTTCCGCGATTGTCCACACGGTTGCGGGTGGTCTGCGCAGTGGCCACCGCACAGGCCGCAAGCAACAATCCCAGGATCAAAACATTCAATCTATGCTGCATCAGTTCGATTCGGTTAATTCGGTGAACATCACTTCGGTTCCGCGGCATTGCGTTGGGGAGGGATGGTGCTTCCCCTTTTGATTACCACTTGCTTGCGTATCTACGAACAACGGCGCAGTTTGGCCGTTCATCACGCCGCCGGGGATGGAGTAATCTCCCCCCCCTCCACCAAGAAATTTTCTGCTGCTGGTAATTTGGCGTATCGCGCCCGGAAAAGCAATCACTAAATGGCTCCACAACACTATCTTTTTTCCCCGCGAACGCAGCCGCTTGAGTGGGGAACCCACCCCGCTGCTGCCAGAACCCTTTCTATCCATCTGTTGTTTCCAGAACGTGACACCGAACACACGAATCACCAAACTGTTTGGCCTACGCTATCCAATCGTCCAAGCTGGAATGGTGTGGTGCAGCGGCGCGAAGTTGGCCGCGGCTGCCGCGAATGCCGGCGCGTTGGGGCTGATCGGCGCTGGCTCGATGAAGCCGGAATTGCTGATTGAGCATATCCGCAAGTGCCGCCAACTAACCCAACATCCATTTGGCGTGAACATACCCTTGATTCGTGGAGATGTTGCCAAACTGATTGAAGCCACCTTGTCGGAAGGGGTTCGGATCGTCTTCACATCCGCCGGAAATCCTGCGCTCCACATAGACCAATTCAAGGCTGCCGGAGTTACAGTGGTTCATGTTATCGCTTCGGTGAAACACGCGCTGAAAGCTCAATCGGTTGGGGTGGATGCAGTGGTAGCCGAAGGGTTCGAGGCCGGCGGACACAACGGGGTGGATGAGATCACCACGTTCTGCCTGATCCCCCAAGTGGCCGATGCAGTAACAATCCCTGTGATTGCCGCAGGTGGAATTGCCGATGGCCGCGGAATGGCCGCCGCGCTGGTGCTGGGTGCCGATGCCGTCCAGGTGGGAACGCGCTTTGCCGCAACCACCGAATCCTCGGCCCACGCCAACTACAAGCAAGCCATCACCCAAGCTGGCGACACCGCAACCGTGCTGACGCTGAAATCCCTAACCCCCGTCCGGCTGATAAAAAACGATTTTGCGCTGCAAACTCTTGCTGCCGAACGCGCCGGAGCCACCCCCGACCAGATACGCGAACTGCTGGGAACCAAACGGGAGCGGCGCGGAATTTTTGAAGGTGACGTTGCCGAGGGTGAGTTGGAGGCGGGGCAAATCGCAGGAATGGTGAAGGAAATTATTTCTGCCGAAGAAGTGGTGCGGCAGATGGTGAAGGAGTACCAGTTGGCAGTGCAACGGTTACGGGGCGATGAGTGGCCAGTAGGCCGGTGAGATGAAGACTCCTCGCAATATTTTGCACAAAAATGGGAGACCGGGCTTCCCCGGTCTCCCATTTGTTTTGCAGCGATTGCTCACGCCAGATTATCCGAACATTTTCCCGACGGAGTCCAGGATATTTCCACCGTCGCCACCTTCTTTGTCACCGCCGCTGGTTCCGGTAAGGCCATCCAGTTGGCTGGCAAGTGGTGCGGGAAGTTTGTCCTTCAGGAAGCCGATGACCGTGGTGACAGCGGTTTTTGCGGTGTCGGCTGGGATGCCAGTTTTATCGGCCACCAATTTGATCAGTTCATCCATTGCGGTTATTGGGTTAGTGTGTGTTTGTGGTTGCTGCCCAACTTGGGCTGCCCCAAAATGCCACGGAGTATCCACGCGGGCAAATGAATTTTCTGCAAGATTGCTCACTCTCCTCCCACCAAAAGCTATTTCATAATGCTCCCATTTCCACACATTAGACCTACCAAGCGCATCTACCATAACCAGATAGATGCCCACATTCACCACGAAGCATCGCGATCAACAAAGCATGAAACAGTCCTTGAAATGATAAAACACTACCAATATCGTCTTTACGATTGAAGATTTCTCAAAAGATTCTCAAGATTCTTCTTGACATTCTGACCTACTATGATTACATTATTTGATGTAAGCAGTTACACAATCAATGTATACCCGCGTGCATTGAGATTGCGAAATTCTATCCCTGTCAGGTCTTGTAGGTTCCCGCCTTCGCGGGTGGCGATTTCGCAAACTGAAAGCACACGGGTATAACTATCAAACAATCATTGATGA
>JADZEY010000115.1 GCA_020850315.1 Armatimonadota bacterium
AGGCTTACTCACTCACCTTAATCGGCCAACGCTGGCCCATCATGTCCCGCAGTAGTTCACCACCGGAAGGATCGGCAACATCACCGAAAGCTGAGTATCCATTGCTTGGGCAATCGCGTGGTCGCCGTTGAACTCGCCAATCCGCACCTCAACAATCTTCCCAGCAAGCGCGGGGTGATACGGCAGCCCAACGCGGATGTAGTTATCGGTGTAGCCCTCAATCATCCCACCCTCCACCTGGCGCGACTCGAACAACGCCGGACGTGTTTCCCCTTCGTGCGCAGCGGCAAACAGGCTCCGTTTTTTTTCCGAAAGGACCCGCAGCCGGCGGGTGCGGTCGCGGCGTTCGGCAACAGGGATCACCCCGCCGAACGCTGCGGCGGGTGTGTTCTGCCGCTCGCTGTAGGTGAAGACGTGCAGATAGGCGATTGGGAGTTCGTTCAGGAAGGTGTAGGTCTCCTGAAAATGCTCCTCGGTCTCTCCCGGGAATCCAACAATCACATCAACGCCGATTGCGGCATCGGGGATCAGTTTCAGGATTGTCTCCACGCGGTCGCGGTAGATGCTGCTGCGGTAGCGCCGGCGCATTTTGCCCAACATCTGATCGGAGCCGCTTTGCAGCGGGATATGGAAATGGGGCAGCATCCGGTCGCTGGTTGCAGCAAGCTGGAGGATGGGGTCGGTCAGAAGGTTCGGCTCGATGGAAGAAATTTTCAGCCGCTGCAAGCCCGGCACATCATGAAGCCGCAGAAGCAGATCGGCGAAGGTTTCGGCACGCCCTTTTCCAAAATCGCCAACGTTCACGCCAGTGATAACGATTTCCTGGTAGCCCGACTCCACCAGGTTGCAGGCTTGGCGGAAGGCATCTTCAATCGGCTGGCTACGGCTTCCGCCGCGGGCCAGCGGGATGGTGCAGAACGCGCAGTTGTAATCGCATCCATCCTGCACCTTCAGGAAGGCGCGGGTGCGGCTGTCCCCTTCGCCGGTGAAGGCAGGGCCGAAGCTGGTTTCGTCAGTGATTTCGCCGACGGAAATTCGCGGGGTGGGCTGCTTCACAAAGCCACCGCACAGCTCGAAGATTCGGAATTTTTCCGCCGAGCCAAGCACCATATCCACCCCCTCGATCGAGGCAATTTCTTCCGGCTGAAGCTGGGCGTAGCATCCGGTGACGATCACGAAGGCGTTGGGGTTGGCGCGAAGTGCGCGGCGGATCACCTGGCGGCACTCGCGGTCGGCATTTTCGGTGACGGTGCAGGAGTTAATCACCACCACATCCCCCCCATCGGCAAGGTCCACCACGCGGTAGCCCTGGCCCCGGAAACGTTCGGCGATGGTGCTGCTTTCGGCATAATTCAGCTTGCATCCCAGCGTATGCAGCGAAACGGTTTGCGTGTTCATGGCGGCAAAGATAGGGGCGCGAATGGCAATAGAGTTTTCGACTTCGTTACGCTCTATCGGAGCTGTGATACTCGGGTAGATTGCGATTGCGAGATGCTCTATTGAGTGCTCCCTGATGGATGCGCTTGGCCTCGGCAGAATCGGAACACTGATGGCAACACCATCGCTCCCCACGCCCCAACAGGGCGGAAGATGGATGTTCGCAATCCCATTTCACCCGAGTATAATGAAACACAAACACCCTCTTCCCTCTTCCCCCTTCCCCCTTCACCCTTCACTCTTCACCCTTCACCCTTCACCCTTCACTTCCTAACGCTCCCTTCTTCCAAGCTCCAGAAGAGTAGGTCTAGTTCCTGTGGCTTTAGGCTGAAGGATTCGGCAAGGCGGAAGAAGGCTTGCTCCAGTTGCAGGTAGGTTCGGCGGGTTCCGATTGAGGCCGGAAGCTGGGCGATTGCGCCGAAGTGGAGCATGTGCTTCAGGATATGGCGGTCAATAATGGCAAGGTCAAGGTGGCCGATGTTCCGCAACACGTGCGATGCTTCTTTCCATCCCAAGCCTTGCACATGCTCCACCAGCCATTGGCGTTTGGCGGCGGTGGGTTGGTTGCTTGCTAAAAGATCCGTGATCTCGGTTTGGCGCGTGGCCACCGCACGCAATCGCTCCCCTTTTTGATTGTGGAAACGGATGTAGTTGGCGGGGTCGCGCAGGATTGGCGTGGGGTCAATCGGGGTTTCGGGGAAGCCAAGCGCCACCAATCGCGCCATCACCTTCTGGGCGTTCTCGGCTTTGGATTGCGGTGTCAGCAGACAAAAGCAAAGCTCGATCAGATACTGGTTGGCCGGGACGTTTTGGAACTGCTGCAACCGTTCGGCAATGGTAGCGGCGTGGCGTTGGTAGTGGCGGCGGTAGTTGTCTGGAAGATTCATAACCAATGGAGGCAACGTTTTTTTGCAGGATGAATATGTTGAGTTCTGGCAGAACAGGGATGCTTTCTCTATCTTGTGCCACCGTTTCAACAACCTTAGTTTGATTAACCAGCCAGTTCTACCAACCGGCCATGCCGAATGGCCAGGAGCAGCCTACCGATGAACGCAACCATAGTTCGTACCATTCCGATTGCGGCGTTGCTGCTGATTGCAGCGGCCACCGCTGCGCAATCGCAAATCGGAATCACCAACGGGGTTCCATACAACAGCAGCATTCTTGACACCGCTACCAGCCCCTATCTGCCACAGCTTCCGCAAGGGCCGGCAGGGCAGCACGGTTTTTTGAAGAATGATGGAAACGGCGGGTTTGTGTTCGATGATGGAACGCCGGCACGATTTTTTGGCGTGACGATGCAGCTTACCGCCTGCTTCCCCGACAGTGCCGACGCAATCGTGATGGCCGCACGGCTGCGGAAACTTGGGGTGAACCTTGTGCAGTTCGAGTATTTCGACTTCAGCTACGACTGGGCGCAGATTTACTCCTTCCTTGACGTAACCACGGGGTTCCGCAGCATCAACGAAACGCAGATGCGGAAGCTGGATTGGTTCATCTACCAACTGAAGCAGCGGGGAATTTACACCGCGCTAACGGTGCAATCGGCACGCGCCCCGCGCCAAGAAGACGGGCTGGGGTGGTTGGCCGATTCCGCGCTGTATTACGGCTTGGGCTTTAACTACCTGTACCCACAAGCCAAAGCAACCCACAAACTGGTGGCGCAGCTCCTGATGGAACGGGTGAACCCGTGGACAAAGGTTGCCTACAAGAATGACCCCGCAATCGCCATGCTGGAGCTGATGAAGCAAGGTGGGCTGATCCCCTACTGGCGGGCAAATTATATCACCCATGACCCCAACAACTACTCCTTCAGCTATCACCACAGCCGCCGTTTGGACACGCTGTTTGCCAACTACCTGAAGGGAAAATATGGATCCACCAACGCCTTGAACACGGCATGGACGATGACCCCGCCACAAGGGGGATTTCCCAACCATTTCCGTGAGCCAAGTTTTGAAGGGGATTTTGACCAAGCATGGGATATCAACGCCTACAACGAAACAACCATCAGCAAAATCTTGACCGGCGACAGCGTCCCCAATGGGAAGTATGCCCTGATGTTGCGGGTGCGGAACAGCTCGGGGGAGATTTACACGGCGTACATGCGGCAGTTCCTTCCGGTTGGGTTCGACACCTTGTACATGCTGACCTACAAAGCCAAAACCAGTGATCCTGCCGGGACTGATCTGGTGATTGCCGGATCACAATCCACCGACGGCGCGGGCATAGGGCTGTACCGCACCGGAACGATTGCCCCATACTGGCGAGAAGACACCGTGTACTTCCTTTGCCCAATCCGCACCACTGCGGCGGCGGTGATCGGTTTCTACTTCGGCTCCAGCAACGCTGATATCACCTTCGACGACATCCAGTTGCGCCCGGTCGCCGTTCCGGGATTGCTTCCGGGGGAGACAATCGAGCAGGCAAACATCGCCCGCGTCCCCTGGAACAACGAGGCCAACTACATTCTGAACAGCAAGCGGATTCAAGATCAATCAGCGTTCTACTTGGGTTTGCAGCAGGGATACTTTGAGGATGTGAAACGCTACATAGCCGATACGCTTGGTGCGCGCCAACCGATCACCGGGGCAAGCTACTTCTGGGCCAGCAACTTTATGGAGGTCCCAACCCAGCAGAACATGGATTACGGGTTGGCCGCAGCAGGATGGGATTACAACGAGAATTTAGGGGGAGGAGCCTGGCGCATTCGGAACTACTCCTACTTGCACAACTTCGGCTACTCCGGCCCGCTGTACAATTTGGTGACCACCGCGCGCGAAGGGCAACCATACGTGGTGAACTACGCCCACCCGTTCCCGAACCGCTACCAGGCCGAGTCCATGCTCTATCTGCCGGCATACTCATCGCTGCAAGATTGGGACGGCATTACATGGGCGGTCTTCAGCGAAGCGAACTACCTGCTGCGTGGCAATGCAATTGATAGCTTGCAGTACTACCCCATCGTCAAAAATCCTGTGATGAATGCGTTGCTTCCGGCAGCTTCGCAGTTCTACCGGAACTTTGCGATTGCCCCTTCCACCTCGCCAGTGTACATCCAACACTCAGAAGGGAACACGCAACGGATGCCACGGATGGAAAACCAGTGGTCCATTTACGGTGTTCCAGGCAGCTTCAACGGTTATCTGATGGCCATCAACAAAGTGGCGGTGGATTCGCTGAACGCGGAATATCCCACCCAAGCCAACGACATCGGGCTCCCCACGGTTGCCGATGGCGAGCTGATAAGCGACACCCGCCAAATCACCTGGCGCACCGCCACCTACGACCTTAGCCTGAACGCCCCACGGGTGCAAGGGGCAACCGGATACTTGGGCCGCTCGGAAAACATCACGCTGAAAAATCTGGAGATTGACCTGCAAAGCGGCAACGAGACCAGCACCTTCCTGTGGGTTCCGAACAATCCGGACCAGAACGTAGATCAGTTGGGAAGATCGTTTTTGGTAATTGCCAGCCGAACCGAACCAACCGGAATGGTGTGGCAGGACACCACCTACGCGTCGCAGTGGGGTGCCGGGCCAATGCTGATCGATCCAGTCCGCGCAACGCTGACCTTCACGATGGACAGCACCGTTCATGGCCTTACCATCACCCCATTGGATGCCGACGGAATGCCCAACGGAACGCCAATCGCCGCAACCCGTAGCGGGAAGTTTTTCACGGCAACGATTGACCAACGGACAACAAAAGCAATGTGGTATTCGGTTCAAGCCAGCAACACATCCGCCGCACCCGATGAAGCAGGGTTTGCAGGCTTGGGGCTGACCGCCTATCCAAGCATCGCCAGCAACAGAACGTTTGTTGAAGTCCGCACGCCATCGCACCGGTCACTGGTTCGGGTGGAGATATTCAACAGCATGGGAGAACGTGTGGGAACAGCCTTCAAAGGAGAAGTGAACACCCGCGAATCGCTGCGCGTTGATTGCAGCAACCTTCCGCAAGGAAGCTACCGGTTGCAGCTGCAAACCGAGCAAGGTGAAACCGCAACAACGGGGTTAGTGATTGTTCGCTAACAATGGGGGAACACCAATCTGCAATCATCGCATTTTAGGGATCCGCACGCCCAGCATCTTGCTTCGCTTTTTACTCACTCACAGAATGAGCCATAGAGAGAAAGAAATCAGCCGGAAGAACGGCATTACCGCACCTATTCTGGCTTGCTGTTTGCTGTTTGCCGGATGCTACTCATTCCGTGGTGGCGCGCCGCCGGCAAACCTGAAAACGGTGAGGATCCCAACCGTGGAGGATGCCAGTGGCTTTGGCCGCGCAACTGTCCGCGACGACATGACACGCGAGCTTGTCCGGAAATTCCGCGAGGACAACAGCTTGCGGGTGATTGATGCTGCCGATGCCGATTCGCAGATAGAGGTAACCATCACCAGCATCCGCAACGACGAACGCCGCAACATCTCCACTGGCGAACTTGAGACCGTGCGTGGCGTAACCGTGGGGGCGCAAGTCACCTTTGTAGATAACCTAAAACGAACCGAGGTGTTCGCCAACCGCGCATTTTCCGGCGATGCGCAATACCGCATTGATGAAGGAGCTGCAGGGGAAGAGCGTGCAATCCGCACAGCGGTGGATAAAATCACCAGTGAAATTCTTCTATCAGCGGTCGCCGATTGGTAAGCATGGAGACAACGTTCCTTATCATCTACTTTGCCGCACTGCTTGTGCTTGCGGCGTTTGGGACCTACGGGCTGGTGATGGTGATCTACTACATTCGCCTGCGCCCGGCTGATCCCAAACCGAGCAAGAACGTTGGAGCGTCACTTTACCCGCACGTGACGGTTCAACTTCCGTTGTTCAACGAACTGCACGTGGCCGAGCGGCTGGTTGAAGCAGTCTGCCGATTAAACTACCCGATGGAGCGTCTGGAAATCCAAATCCTTGACGACTCCACCGACAGCACCACCAAAGTGCTGGCCAACCTAACGCGGCGGAAGCGGCGCGTGGGGTTCAATATCCATCACATCCACCGCACCAACCGCCAGGGGTTTAAGGCAGGGGCATTGAAGGAAGGATTGGTAACAGCCACTGGAGAGTTTATCGCAATCTTCGACGCTGATTTCATCCCCGAACCGGAGTTCCTGAACCAGACGATTCCGCATCTGTTAGCCGACCAGCAGCTTGGGCTGGTGCAGGCACGGTGGGAGCATATCAACCACGATTACAGCCTGCTGACACGAATGCAAGCAATGGCACTGGATGCCCATTTCGCAATGGAGCAGCAAGTGCGTAACCGCGCGGAATGCTTCATCAATTTCAACGGGACTGCTGGCATTTGGCGGAAGGCTTGCATCCTTGACGCAGGCAACTGGGAAAGCGACACGCTCACCGAGGATTTGGATCTTTCCTACCGCGCCCAGCTTCGCGGCTGGCGATTTCTTTATTTGAACGATGTCACTGTTCCGGCAGAGCTTCCGGCGGAGATCAACGGATTAAAATCCCAACAATTCCGTTGGACTAAGGGGGCAATTGAAACTGCGAAGAAGCATCTGTGGCGGGTGTGGTTATCGCGCCAGCCGTTGCACACTAAAATTCACGCCACCGTTCATCTTACCGCCAACATCGTCTTCCCTTTCATCCTAATTGTGGCTATTCTGAACGTGCCGATGGTGTTCTTGAAGGCAAATAATCCAGAATTATCGGGCTATTTCAATTTAATGTCAGTGTTCATTTTTGCCTCCATTTCTTCTTTCCTTTTTTATCTATTTGCCCAGCGCGACATCAGGGCCGACTGGCGAAATCGGATGCTTCTGTTTCCGGTGTTTATGGCCGGAACAATGGGGCTTGCGGTGAACAACACCAAAGCGGTCATTGAAGCAATAATCAACCACCGCAGCCCCTTCAACCGAACCCCCAAATACAACATCCGTCGGCGTGGCGACCGCGCATGGCAACGGAGCAAATACCGTTACTCCAAAGTCAGCGCGGCAACTGTATTGGAGGTGCTGTTGGCTGGATATTTCATATTTGGAATAGTGGCCAGCCTTTCCTTCCGCGAGCTTGCGGCAATACCATTTCAACTGATGTATTTATTCGGTTTTGGCCTCACCGGTTTTTTATCAATGCGCCACGCTTGGGTTAGGAAAGCTGGGTGAGTAGTAACGCTATTCCGAAATAGAGTTTTTGGAATTTTGGAGCCTTATAGATACTGACCTCGTTGCTATCGAAAATTTATTTCTGAACAACTCTACTGTTCATTTCCAATAAAACATTGAAAGGGGCAATCATTACCTGATTGCCCCTTTTTTCTATTCAAACATTATCCTATTTAATTCACCTTTGCCGTCACCGGCCCGCGGGTTCCGCTGTAGCTGGTTAGTTCGCCGTCAATCGAGCCGATCACCACTTTGCTGCTGACTTTCACCGGGATTTTCCGGTCGTCGTCGGTCATATATACCACTATCCGCCCCTCATTTTTGAACAGCCCTCCTTCTACCACTAACGGCTCAACAACCACACAGTTAAAGGTTCCGGCATCGGTCTCTACCTTCTCCTTCCCCAGCACACGGATGCGGAGGTTGTGGTTTTTTTTGCCGTAAAAATTCTGCAAGGTGATGGATTGCCCTTTTTTCATCGCGCTTAAATTCAAGGTTCTGACGTAGTACATCGCGCTTAAAATGTCGTGAACAAACGGCGGCGTGGTGAAGGAGCCTTCGGTGGTTTTTGCTTTTTTGGCGCGTTGGTCAATAATTGCCGAGAAGTCGCGGCTGTAATTCCCTTCTTTCACCGATTGCTCGAAACGCCACGGGAAAATTCCATCAATATCAAGGTAGGTTTGGTAGCGGTCGCGGACTTTGAAGACGTTATCGAAGCTGCTGGTGGTCCGGACTGTGAACTGTACGCTGTAGGTGGGGCGGTCGCTGATAGTTTCCGGCTTGGAAGCAATTTGCATCACCGCTTTCCCCGCTGTGATGAATTTATATTTCACATCGAAGCTGAGTTTTTCGCCATATCCAAAAGCAAGATTCGGGATGTAGCGCAGCGCCCCGGCTTGCCATGTTGCCGCCATATCGTTTGATGCTTGGTCACTCACCGACATCAGCGCAATCATCGAGCCAATCGCCCCAATGGCAACGAACCCGATGGTTAGCAGTGTATGCCAGTGTTTTTTTGGGGTTGGTTTCAGCGTTTCCATACGTTTGGTGTATTCCTGAAAAAATGGTTTCTGTTGTGTGCTGGGGCTGGGACGCAAGCTCACTGTGCTGGTTTGATTGCCAGCCATGCCTACGGTTCCCGATTCTGAACAAGGAGCACATATCTCCAGATATTTTCGGCAATGTCTTCCCAGAAACCTTAGGCGATAGAATCGCGCAGCCCTGCTCCTTTTCCAATCAGCATATCCATGCAGGCAGTTACCACACGATCCGGTTTTATCCGCAGCACGCAGTTTTCCGGTTGATGGTCTTTCTCGCAGCGTGGGCAGAAAGATTCGTTAGCGTGGGGGACGATTGTTGTCACCTGCTCGCCGATTGGTCCCCAGCGTGCCGGCCACATTGGGGGAAGCCCAGGATAGAGACCAACCACCGGAGTTTTTACTAACGAGGCAAGGTGAATCGGGCCGGATGAGGTTCCCAAAAATCCTTTTGCCCCCCGCAGCAGTTCGCTGAATACGTCCAACGACATTTCCCCGACGGCATGGACACGAGCGCGGTTGCGCATCTGGCTTGTGATTTTTGTGACCAATTCTTCTTCATCTGGGCCGGCGGTGATAACGATGTTCAGCGCAGACCAATCGGCCAGCAGGGAATCAGCCACCGCAGCAAACCCTTCGGGTGAGTAGTCGGAAGCATGGCCGCGGCTCCCCGGGTGGATCACCATGTACTCCCCCACCACCCCCAACGCTTGCAATCGCGATTTGGCTTCGGCAGCTGCCGATGGCGCCACCTTCAGCCGCGGCATCCGCACCGAAAGCTCTCCCCCCGGCAACAGTGGGCTCAGTAGGTTCACGCCATACTGCGATTCATGCTTTTGTCCCCCTTTGCGGTGGTCATAGACCCAGCGGGTGAACAGCCCAGAATACCAGCGGTAGCCGGTTCCGATGCGAACATCAATCCGCGCCCGCAAGGCATCCAACGCCAGCCGGAACTCCGGTTTTGCAAAGATGACAGCGTTCGGCTGGTAGATTTTCATCAGGTGCAGCCCTTTTCGCATTTCGGTTACGGTCAGCACTTTTCCAACTTCGCTGATGCGGTTCAGGATGGGCGCGGTGTACGGTTTCGCCAGGAAGGCGACTTCTGCGTTTGGTAGGCGTTCTTTGATTGCAGCAGCGATTGGCAGCGTCAGGATCACATCCCCCAAGCCATCGGTACGGCAAACAAGGATACGTTTCAGGTCTTCGGTAGGTGTAAGAATCGGCATGGCCGGAAAATAGCGAACAACAACCGGAGAAGGAACAGAAAGATGAAAAATCGTGCAGAAGTTCTTGCGCTGTTGCGCAGGCTCACCATTGCAATCGGAATGGTTCGCGGCTGCTTCGCTATCTTCGCAGCCAGATTTGAGAGACCATGTGAGAGACCATGATGGAACACCAAGAACATCTAACCCAGAACCAGTCGCAGCTACGCCTTGCCCTTGTTGGCTACGGAACCATGGGGCGCGAGATTGAGCGATTAGCCGCCGAGCGAAATACCCAGATTGCAGCAACATTTGATCTTGCCCGCCCACTTGCTTCTGCCTCGGTTGCTGATTTTGATGTGGCTATCGAGTTCACCCACCCCCAGGCTGTTCTGCAAAATATCCCGACACTGATAGAGATGGGATGCCCCGTGGTTGTGGGAACCACCGGGTGGGATCAACACCTTGATGAAGTCAGCCAACTGGTGGCAAAGGCAAATGGCCGTTTGGTGTACGGAAGTAATTTCTCCGTTGGGGTCAACCTCTTTTTCCGCATTGTTCGTGCGGCGGCGCAGCTGATGAACGGGTTCCCGATGTACGATGCGGCACTATTCGAAGCGCATCACAACCGCAAGGCCGACGCGCCCAGCGGAACCGCACTGACGCTGGCGAATATCCTTCTGGAACAACTTGACCGAAAGACTGAGCTTTGCATCGGCAACCCCACAGGGCGCATTGATGCAGCAGCGTTGCACGTTAGCAGCCAGCGGGTTGGCGCGGTAGTTGGAACCCACACCGTAACGTTCGATGCCGATGCGGATACAATCGAGCTAACCCACCGCGCCCGTAACCGCTCCGGTTTTGCGCTGGGCGCACTGCTTGCCGCCGAATGGATAGTGGGGCAACCGCCGGGGCTGTACAGGTTTGAGGAGATATTTTGAGGGGGAGAGGGAGTTGATAGTGGTCAGTGGTCAGTGGTCAGTGGTCAGTGGTCAGTTGCAAAGAAAGTCAGTAGTCGCTCACCTTACGCAGATGAAGACTTGCCGGCTCGGTGGCTTGCTTCGATGCTCTTCTTCTGTTCGGCTTTGGCTCCCTCTCCCACCCGACCAATGGAGTGGAAGCAGTAGTATCACCCGCTTGGGAGAGGGCCGGGATGAGGGCTGGCAGCGAATGCGAGTGACTTCGATCATATCCAGCTTGGCTTTGCATAAGGTGAGTTAGTCTGATATTCCCCCGAAAAAGTGGATAGGGAGTTAGGAGGGTGAGGCGTGGCGGCGTTCGAACTCGGCTGGTGTTTCGTAGCCAAGCGTTGAATGCCGCCGCCGTTGGTTGTAAAAGACCTCAAT
>JADZEY010000116.1 GCA_020850315.1 Armatimonadota bacterium
AAGGATGAAGGATGAAGGATGAAGGATGAAGGATGAAGGATGAAGGATGAAGGATGAAGGATGAAGGATGAAGGATGAAAGAGAGAGGGATGGATGAGCTACTAACCAGAACGCCCACCAGTATCGGATAGCTGGTGGGCGTTGCTGCGTGCGGGAAGTTGTTTGTTTATCGCCGACGGTCGCCGCCGCCGCGGTTGCCACGGTCGTCGCGGTTGCCACGGTCGTCGCGGTTGCCACGGTCGTCGCGGTTGCCGCCACGGTATCCGCCGCGGTCGCCGCCGCCGCGATATCCGCCACGGTCGCCGTCGCGCCGCTCGCTCCGTTCGCGTGGTTGTTCTTCTTCCATCCCTTCTGGGCGTGGGATCAATGCTTTGCGGCTCAGACGGAATTTGCCGTCGTCCTGGATCTCTACCAATTTCACCTCCACCCGATCGCCAACCGAAAGGACATCTTCCACATTTTCCACGCGGTGGTGGTCAATTTGTGAGATATGCAGCAGCCCGGTCTTGCGCGGCAGGAACTCGATAATCGCCCCCAAGCCTTCGCGGATCTGGGTCACTTTTCCGCGATAGACTTTCCCTGGCTCCGGTTGTTCGGTCAGGGCGCGGATCATCTCCACTGCCTTCTGCGACGATTCTCCGCTGACGGCTGCAATCACCACTGTTCCATCCTCTTCGATGCTGATCTCAGCACCCGACTCCGCCACGATTCCGCGAATCGTCTCGCCGCCGCTGCCAATCACTGCACCGATCATCTCCACAGGAATTTGGATAGTGGTAAGCCGTGGCGCAAACGGCGACAGGTCCTCGCGGGCTTCGCTGATTGATTCGTGCATCTTGCCCAGGATGTGTAAGCGGCCTTCGCGGGCTTGGTCTAACGCGCTCCGCATCACATCAAGGGAGATGCCTTGGATCTTGATATCCATCTGGCAGGCGGTGATGCCGTCGGTGGTTCCTGTCACCTTGAAGTCCATATCCCCTAAGTGATCTTCATCCCCCAAGATGTCCGAAAGGATTGCCACGCGGTCGCTGCTTTCATCTTTAATCAGCCCCATTGCAATGCCCGCAACTGGCTTCTTCAGCGGCACGCCACCGGCCATCAGCGACAGCGTTCCGGCGCAGACGGTGGCCATTGATGATGAGCCGTTCGATTCCAGAATATCGGAGACGATGCGGATGGTGTAGGGGAACTCGGTTTCGTCGGGGAGCATCACTTTCAGCGCACGTTCGGCAAGGTTTCCGTGGCCGATTTCGCGGCGCGAGGTGCTGCCGAATCGCCCAGTTTCGCCGGTGCTGAAGGGGGGGAAATTGTAGTGGAGCATGAACCGCTTTTCGTGCTTGGGCATCAGGCCGTCAATCAGTTGGCGGTCGGTTTTGGTGCCAAGCGTCATCGAGGTGAGCGATTGGGTTTCGCCGCGTGTGAACAGGGCCGACCCGTGGGTGCGGGGAAGAACATCCACCTCGCAGGTGATGCCGCGGATTTCTGTGGTGGCGCGTCCATCCAAGCGTTTGCCATCGGTCAGGATCATCTCCCGCATCACATCCGACTCCAGATCATGCAGGACGCTTCCGACCACTTTGTCAACTTCCAATTCGGCATGGGTTTCGCCGCTGAATTTTTCGGCAACCAGTTGGGCTACTTCTTGCCGAAGTGTGCGGTAGCGCTCTTGGCGGCCCTCCTTGCTGGTGGCTTCGCGGGCGAACGTTTCCAACGTGGTGGTGGAGTGTGCCCGGATAAAATCTTCCACATCGGCAAAGCTGTTTTTTTCCGGCATTGGCAGCGGGGTCACCTCACACTGGGCTATCAGTTGCCGCTGAAGGTCGTTCAGTTGGCGGATATGTTCGTGGCCGAACTCCAATGCTGCAACAAACAGGTCTTCGCTGATTTCTTGGCATTCCCCTTCCACCATCACGATCGAGGAATCGGTCCCGGAAAGGGTGATGTCCATCATGGAGTTGGGAAGCTGGGCGAACGTTGGGTTGATGACAAACTCGCCATCCACATACCCCACGCGGACGTTGCTGACGGGGCCGTTAAACGGCATTCCGGTCAGCATCAGTGCGCACGATGCGCCAACAGCGGCCACCACATCGGCATCGTTTTCTTGGTCGAACGAATAGACCGTGCAGATCACTTGTGTTTCGTAGGTCCATCCTTTGGTGAACATCGGGCGGATGGGGCGATCAATCAGGCGTGCGCTTAAAATTTCTTTTTCGCTTGGGCGTGCCTCACGTTTGAAGAACCCACCCGGCACTTTGCCAGCGGCTGCAAATTTCTCGCGGAACTCCACCTGCAACGGCAGGAAGTCAATTCCTTCGCGGGGGGTCCCCGCCGCAACGGCAACCGCCAGCACCATTGTGTCGCCGTAGCGGGCCATCACGGCCCCGTTGGCAAGTTTGGCAAAGCGTCCCGTCTCAAGGGAGAAGTTTCTTCCCCCGAACTCGATTTCGACAGATTTCATCATGGCAACAGCGGTAAAGAGAAAATGGGTCTGCGGCACTCATCACCGCAGGTCGTGTGTATTTGGTTAGTTGTGTTCAGCAGTGGTTGTTCGGCCTTCCTGAAAAGCACACAAGGGTGGTTCCGCTTCTGGGGGACCACCCTATCTGTGTGTTTGTCGTGTGCCGTGCGCGCCTGTTGGATTACCGACGGATGCCTAATTCGGCAATGATTGTGCGGTAGCGGCTGATGTCTGTTTTCATCAAATAGTCCAGCAGCGAGCGGCGCTTGCCGACCATTTTCAACAGGCCACGCAGGGAGTGTTTGTCCTTGCGGTTCTTCTCAAAATGTGGATTCAGGCCCGAGATGCGTGCGGTCAGCAGTGCAATTTGAACTTCTGGTTTCCCGGAATCGCCGGCGTGGTCGCCGTATTTCGCAACGATCTGGGCGGTGCGCTCTTTGGTCAAAGGCATGGTTCTTACGTTGTTTGAATTTGTTGATCTATGTTGTTGTTGTTGAATTCTTCTATCTGGTACGGGAATCTTCCGGTTGCCGTCAGACGGCTGCTTGGCAGGTTGCGCGGTCGCGCTGCAACTGCTCCAGAAACTCCTCAGCTGAACCGAACTTTTGTTCAGAGCGGGCAAACTTACATAATTCGACTGTGACAATTTGGTGATAAATCTCTTCAGCGAATTCGAACAGGTTCACCTCAATCGTCCGCTGGGTTGCATCGGTGAACGTTGGCCGCACGCCGATATTCCCCATGCCGCGATGCCACACGCCGCCAACCTGCATCCGCACGCAGTACACCCCGTTGGCCGGGATCAGTTTGTTTGGATTCAGCGGGCTGATGTTTGCCGTTGGGATTCCCAGCTTCCGCCCCCGCCCATCGCCCCGGACGACCGTGCCGGAAAGTGAGTAATTCCGGCCCAGATATTCGGTGGCTGTTGGCAGATTCCCTTCGGCCAATGCGCGACGGATTTTTGTTGAGCTAATCGCTTGGTCGCCAATCAGCAGAGGGCCGATTTCCGTCACCCCAAATCCATGCTCGGCACCGTATCCCCGCAGCGATTCCGCGTTCCCTTTCCGATCCTTGCCGAAGGCATGGTCGTGGCCAACAATCATGTGGGCAATGCCGATATGCTGCTGCAACTGCTGCACAAATTCTTCCCAGGGGGTTGCGGCAAATTCGCGGGTGAAGGGGATCACCACCACTGCATCCACGCCGATATGTTGGAACTGCTGTTGGCGTTCTTCAATCGTTGTCAAAATATCCACCGTTGTCCCGTGCCGCCGAATCACTTCCTGCGGGTGGGGATCGAAGGTGATAACCACGCTGCGCCCGCCAAGCGTGCGCGCCTTGTTGGTTAAGGCCCCAATCACCTGCTGATGCCCACGATGCACCCCATCGAACGTGCCGATAGTCAGGACGCTGAGGGGATTGTGCGGGATTTCTGCAAGCGAGCGATAGACAGTCATTCCAAGTTCACGAAGCTGTAAGAAAAACGCAGGTTGTTCCTGCTTACGATTCGGGGCGGTTCACAATCGCCATCAGTAACTCCATCGTCAGGGCATCCTCAACATGGAACTTGCCGCTTCGGGTGCGGCGCAAGGCTGTTAGATGCGCTCCAGACCCAAGTCCGCGTCCCAAATCGCGAGCCAGCGCACGGATGTAGGTTCCCTTGGAGCAAACGATGCGGAACTCAACTTCGGGAATATCCATCCGGGTGATCTGGAACTGGCGCACGGTGATGCTGCGGGGTGGGGCTTCCACCGTCACCCCTTTTCGGGCCAGTTTGTACATTCGTTGCCCGCCAACTTTCCGCGCCGAGTAACTTGGTGGGGTCTGAAGTTGTTCCCCCACCATCCGTTCGGCACCTTCGCGAATCAGCGTATCGGTCAGGTGAGCGGTGGGGCTGGTTTGCGTCACCGCTCCGTCGGCATCGTCGCTGTCGGTTTCCGCGCCGAACAGGATTGTGCCGGTGTATTCTTTCTCTTCGGCCTGTATCTGATCGGCAAGCCGCGTTGCCTTCCCCAAGCAGATTGCCAGCAGCCCGGTTGCCATTGGATCCAAGGTTCCGGTGTGGCCAACTTTTTTGATTTTCAGCATCCCACGGGTTTTTGCTACCACGTCGAACGAAGTCCACGTTTGCGGCTTATCAATCAGCAGGATTGCGCCGGTGGATTCCCACAATTCCCGCTGATCCAGCAGCCCGACCGTTGCGCGGGTGATGATGGGAACGCTGAATGGAGTGATAGATGCGGCAGTGGTCACGGCGTTCGTGCAAACGGCTTATGGAGTTTGCGCATCTGGCTTGTTCTGCCAATCCCCTTCCGGCAACTGCTGGCTGCTGGCGGCTGGGCCGACGGAGTTCAGCAGTTGGGTGATCCGTTCAACTGCCTCGAAGGTGTCATCACGGTAAAAGCGGAGTTCGGGGATCGCTTTCATGCTCACCAACCCGGTCAATTTTTTCCGAAGCTCCGGCATGTGTGTGTTCATCCGCTTCACCAGCAGGTCGGGGTCGGTGGTGCTGCGGTAGATGCTGACATAGACTTTGGCAATGGAAAGATCGGGGGACATTTTCACCGAAACCACGGTAATCATGCCATCCAGATACTCTGGCAGGCTCCGTTGGAACATCGCTGCCAGTGCTTCGCGGAGCATTGCTCCAACACGTTCAGTGCGTATTGACATCGGAAGTTGGTTATCGGGGGAATCGGTTGTTAATGGAAACGCCGACCGGTGTTTGGTCGGTTCAGCACTCAGCATAAGCAGGGCATCGGCAACTGTTGTTTTTTTAACAAAGCCGACCAGGCGGCAGCTTGTTTCGCCTGGTCGGGGATAGGTTGTTGGAGCCGGGTTATGCTGTTCCGGCGGTTTCCAGTTTCCGTTTCACTTCCACCATTTTGAACGATTCGATTACGTCACCTTGTTTGATGTCGTTCATGCCATCAAGGGTGATGCCGCACTCGTAGCCTTGTTCCACTTCGCGCACGTCATCTTTCAGGCGGCGTAGCGATGAAACGGTTCCGGTGAAAATCTCCAGTCCATCGCGCAGCAGGCGAATTTTGTCGTTGCGGACGATTTTGCCATCCTGCACGTAGCAACCGGCAATGGTTCCGATGCGGGAGATTTTGAAGATGTCGCGAACCTCCACGGTGGCCGTGATGACTTCTTTGAACTCCGGTTTCAGCATCCCTTCCAACGCCGCACGGACTTCGTTGACGGTGTCGTAGATGATCTGGTAGGTGCGGATTTCCACCCCTTCGCGTTCGGCCAGTTTGCGCGCCTTCAGGTTCGGGCGGACGTGGAAGCCGATGATAATTGCGTTGGATGCCGTGGCAAGCAGCACGTCCGATTCGGAAATTTCTCCCACCGATTTCATAATCACCGTCACCTGAACTTCCGGTGTGGAAAGGCGCAGCAACGCATCGGCCAGGGCCTCTACAGATCCGTCCACGTCGCCCTTGATAATCAGCGGCAGGTTCTGCACGCCACCACGGGCTATTTGGTCGGAAAGCTCGTCCAGCGTCAGGTGGCGGCCTTGTTTGAACTCCTGTTCACGGCGCACTTGCTGGCGGCGTGTGGCGATTTCGCGGGCATCGCGGTCGTTCTCCATCACCACAATCGCATCGCCTGCGGTTGGCGGGCCGTCGAACCCAAGTATCTGCGCTGGCTCGGATGGACCAACGTGCTGCAATCGCTGACCACGTTCATCCATCATGGCGCGGACGCGACCGTAGTGGTGGCCGGCCACAAAAGCGTCGCCAACTTTCAGCGTTCCTTTCTGGACCAGGACGGTTGCCACCACACCTTTGCCACGGTCAATTTCCGACTCAATCACCACGCCGCGTGCTTGGCGGCTTGGGTTGGCTTTCAGATCCAGCAGCTCGGATTCCAGAAGGATTGCATCCAACAGTTTATCAACGTTCAGCCCCTGGCGTGCGGAGATTTCGACGCACTGGTATTTGCCCCCCCATTGCTCCACCAGAATCCCACGGTCGGCAAGCTGTTGCTTGATTCGGTCGGGGTTTGCGTCCGGTTTATCAATTTTATTGATAGTGATAATCATCGGCACGTTGGCGGCTTGCGCGTGCGAGATTGCCTCTAGAGTTTGGGGCATTACTGCGTCGTCGGCGGCAACAATCAGCACCACGATGTCGGTGACTTGTGCGCCGCGTGCGCGCATTGCGGTGAAGGCTTCGTGGCCCGGCGTATCAAGGAAGGTGATCTTCCGTTTGTCCGACAGCGTGACGCTGTAGGCACCGATATGCTGGGTGATGCCGCCAGCTTCGCCAGCCACCACGTTCGCGCTGCGGACATAATCTAGCAAGGAGGTTTTGCCGTGATCCACGTGTCCCATGATCGTGACGATCGGTGCGCGTTGTTGCAGTGTTTCGGGCGCATCCTCGATGTCGGCAAGGGCATCTTCGGCAAATTCCTCGGTGAACTCGACGGTGTAGCCAAACTCATCGGAAACCAGTTGGATGGTGTCGCGGTCAAGGCGTTGGTTGATGGAGACCATCAGCCCAAGCCCGATACACTTGCCGATAACTTGGCTAACGTCAACATTCATCAGGTTGGCAAGCTCGGCAACGGTGATGAATTCCGTCACGCGCAAAATTGTTGCTTCGGCACTTTCGCGTTCGCGTTGTGCTTGTGCGCGTGCTTCGTGGTGCGCCCGTTTGTTCTTGCTGTGTTGTTGCCGTCCGGATTTGCTGGTTGTCCCCATGTGGGAGAAGGTCTTGCGCACTTGTTTGTTGACCTCATTGTGGTCAACCGCAACGTTTGGCCCTTTCCGTCCGCCACGATTATTTCCTGCTCCGGTGGCTGTGCCGGTTCCGGTGCGCCCTGTGTTGCCGCCGGTTTGGGTAGTGTTGGGGCGCGGTGTGGTTCCGGTTGTGGAGGCTCCGCCGGTGGTTCCGGTTGTTCGTGCCCGTGCAGTTTCGGCATTGATATCAATGGTTTTGCCACGGGTACGAGTGCGGGTCCGTTTCTTGTCTTTCTCTTTTTCCTTCTCCTTTTTCCCGCCGATCTCAATTTTTCCAAGCACCGTAAGCCCTTGCAGCTTGGGTGGTGGCGAGACAAACCGTGAATCTTGGCCGCCTTCTGTGGTGGCCGCCGTCGGAGGTTCTGGTTCCGGGAGCGGTTCTGGTTCCGGGATCGGCTCTGGTTCTGATTCGGTTTCGCGGCCACGCATGGCAATGCGGCGAAGCTCATCAATTCGCGAGCGACGTGCGATTTCTAATTGGGCCGCACGTTCTTCTTGGCTGATGATTGGTGTGGCCGGTTCGGCTTCCGTCACTGGCTCCACAATCGGTGCTGGCGCAGGCGGCGGCGGCGGCGTTGCTGGTTGGGAGGCAGAATCGGCAGCTGCTGAATCTTGGGCGTTACTGGCTTGTGCCGTTACCGGGGAGGGTTCGGGTTGCTGGGGCTGATCTGGCGTAGCAGCCGGTTGGGGGTGTGAAATTTCTGCAGGCGTTGACAGCTGCGGTGCTGCCGATGGAGTTGTCCCGGTTGTGGCAGCAACGGGCATCTCAGGCTGCGGGGCGGTTGCCGGAACCTCTGGTGCGATAGGCACTGCCGGTTCGGTTTGCACCGGTTGGTCCGAAGGTTCGGTTGCTTCGGTGGTGGCCACAGCAATCACTTCTTCGGTTGCTTCCTCCGAAGGTTCATCCTGTGCAGCTTCTTTCCCTTTCCCTTTTTTTGCGGGTGCGGCATCATCTTTTGGGCGCACTCGCTTTTCGTGGTAGGCATCTACCTTTTTGCGTTGCTTTTCAATCTGCCGGTGCTCTTTCTCAAATTTGTCCATGACAAGGTCGTACATCTCCTGCGACAGTTGTTCTGTCGGTTTTGGGGAGATGTCGAATCCTTTAGCGCGTAGGAATTCCGCGATGGTCTCCTTACCGATATTCAGTTCGGCAGCCACCTTGAAAAGCCTATAGGTTGCACCTTTTGCTGTTGTTGTTGCAGGCATTCAGTTGATAATAATCAGAAAGAGCTGGCAGACGTCGGGCGGGCAATGTGTTCGCAGCAGGTGCGCGAACGCGATGCCCGTTGATGACGCGACACAATTCCCCATCCGGGCTGGTGGGGATGCTGTGTGGAAGCCGCGTGCAGCAGTTGCGGCTTGGCAGTGACGATCCATTATTCGGAATCGTGCCAACCGCCAGCGGTTGCTGGCGGTGGATTGTTCAGTTGTTTATTCGGCTTGCTTATCGGCTTCGGCAGCAGTGCTTTCGGCCACGGTGCTTTCGGCCACGGTGCTTTCGGCAGCGGCTTGGGGAACTGGGCGGATGTCAATATCGCGCAGTTCGTCCTCTTCAAATTCCGCCATCATCACCCTGCGTAGTTCCTCTATTTTGGCTGGGGTCATGCCTTCTAACGATAGGAGGGTTGCTGGGTCGGCTTTCAGGAATTCTTTTGCTGTTTCGATTTCGGCTTCCACCAACAGCTTGAACAGGGCGTCGCCAACTTCTTCACGGAATTCCGCCAGTTCGATATCCTCGCCCCCTTCTTTCACCAGTGAGATGGAGTAGCCGGTGAGCTTCATGGCAAGGCGCACGTTTTGCCCGTTTTTGCCAATGGCAAGCGACACTTGGTCATCGGGGACCACCACGGTTGCGGTGCGGGTGTCGTTGTCAATCGTGATCTCCTTCACTTTTGCTGGCTGCAAGGCGCGCGCAACAAATTGCTTGGCATCGCTGGACCAGGGGATAACGTCAATGTTCTCGTTGGCAAGCTCGCGGACGATAGAGTGGATGCGAACCCCTTTCATCCCGACGCACGCGCCAACTGGATCAACGCGCTCATCAAGCGACATCACCGCCACTTTTGCACGCTCCCCTGGCTCGCGGGCAATCCCTTTCATCTCAATGATGCCATCGTAGATTTCTGGGATCTCAATCTCAAACAACCGCTGCAGAAATTGTGGGTCGCTGCGGCTGATGATAATCTCCGGTTGCCCCTGCCCTTCGTGAACGCGAACCTCCTTCAGCAAGGCGCGGACGGACTCCCCTTTCTTGTAGCGTTCGCGCCATATCTGCTCGTTGCGTGGCATCCGCATTTCTACTTTGCCGTGCATCACGTACACGTCGTTGCGGCGCACTTGATAGACTTCGGTGACGATAATTTCCCCCACTTTTTGGCTGTACTCGGCCACCACGTTATCGCGCTCAACTTCGCGGACGCGCTGGCTTAGGGTTTGCGCAGCCATGGAGATCATTCGGCGACCAAAGAACTCCGAAAGGTTTTCAAGGTTCAGTTCGGTTAGGTGCTCATCGCCAACTTCATAATTCTCTCCCTGGTGATTTGCTTCCTCGATGGCAATCTGCAGGTTGGGGTCTTCAACCTCATCCACTACTTCGCGCAGCAGGTAGATTTCGATATCCCCTTTGTCCATGTTGACGATGATGTCGAAGTTGGAATCTTGCCCATACTTCTTGCGCACCATCTGGCTGAATGTGTCTTCAATAATTCCCTGCAACAGGTCGCGATCAATGTTTTTCTGGCGCGCCATTTCGGCAAACGCTTCAATGATCAACTGCTTATTGATGCTCGATTTGGCTGATTTTCTCTTGGCCATGACGTTAATCGTAAACGCTTGTGCAGGATTGGTTCAATAATTTTTATAGCTCCGGCTCAACAATCGCTTGCTTCACATCGGTAAGCGGGATGGTAAGCTGCTCGGCGGTGTCGCGGCGGCCAGCGCGGCGGGTTACGGTTAGCGCATCCGCCGATGCTTCGGCAAGCCGGAATATCTCGGTACGGGTTGCCCCTTCTGAATCAGCATACTGGAGCTTCAGCAGCCGCCCAACGTTTTTGCGGTATTGCCAATCAAGCTGAAGCGGGCGGTCTAACCCTGCCGAGGAAACCTCTAGGCGATAGCGGCCAGCGATTGCTTCTTCGTGTTGATCCAGCAAGGCACTAACCCAGCGGCTTAGCTCGGTTAGCTGATCCAGCTGCACGCCTTGCTCGGAGTCCACAATCACCTCTACGACGGAAGTGTTTCGCTGCCCGCGCCGAATCACCTCCAACAGCACCATTCCGCGCTGTTCGGTTTCTTGGCGGATCATCTCTTCTATCTGTTGCGGCAGTCCGCTCATTGCTTCGGGTTATTCCAAGCCGTGAAGGGCCTGCGGCATACGCCCCCAGACCCGTTGGCAATAGTTTAGTATTGCCTTCCCCCATGATGCTCAATCCCCTTGTTCACGAAAGATGCGCCAATGGCACACTCTCTCTTTCAATGCCTGATGGGGAAAAAAAAGTGGGCACGCGTTTCCGCCCTTGCCCACTGAGAAAGGAGTGCTGCAAAGATACGGTTGTGCCGCAAGCTGACGCAAGGGGGCGGGGGGGAAAAGAAGGAACGTTACGGGTTGAGAACATTGGTTGGGTGTGGGGGAAGTTGCCGTAACTTTGCAGCCCCTTCGCGTGATTGCCTGTTGTTGTGGTTCCCTGCGTTCACCCACTACGGCAGAGCAAGCGGCTCTGGCAACAAGCAAATGGCCATACCGTTGTGGCTGATTCTGGGGAATGCGACGGCACACAAGAAATCCATAATCAGTTCAACCATACAGAGATAGGTTCTCCTATGCGCAGATTTCTACAACTCTCTATCAGCTGCCTATCATTGCTGTTGTTTGCTGTTGCCAACGATGCAACGGCACAAGGGCGGCGCATCAGCAGCTTCCCCTACACCCAACTGTTTGGGTTCGTGACGGCTGGCGTTACTCAGTTCCCCACCACCAATGTGGATGGTGGTGAGTTCGTTGATGATGATTCAACAGCAACAACGTGGGTTGGTGCTTCAAGCGCAGGCTTGTACAACGCTGGCGGAAAAATCCGGATACAGACAACCAGCGCAAAAACACGGCAAGGCTTTGTTTGGTATGGCGACCTTAGCAACGCCAACGCCGATAGCCTGAGCGTTGCTTGGAATAAAGTGACGAACCTTCCCGCTGGAACCCGAACAAGCGAACTCCGGATTGCAACAAACGGAGGTAGCGGCGGCGCGTTTACCGATGTTTCGGGGGTTACATGGCCCACGTTCGATAACTCAATCACGTCGCAAAGTGGAATCCTTAAAATCAAGCTACCCGCGTCGTTGCACGGAAGCTCGGATGTTCGCATCCGCATCTACATCTATCACGGTGGTGCTGGAAGCGGGGATCAACCACAGCTGGAGGTTGACACCCTGAAAATCACTACCACTTGCCTTGGTCCCGCAACCGCTACGTTCGATTCGGCGGGGGCAATCGGCACGCAGAATATGTGGCTCTATTTCAAAGCCACGGCCCGCACCGATTCGATGCTGGTGATTAAGCGGGAAGGGACATCGGCGCCAACCGCCTTGCCCGCCGACGGCACACGCTACACCGCCGGGCAAGGGCTGAATGGAACCGATACTGTGGTGTTCTGGGGCCCCGCAACCAAGGCGCGCGCACACGTCGCCGGATTGAAAAATGCCACGGCCTACAAGTTCACCATCTACGGCTGGCGAACCTGCTCGGCCACCTACTCGGTGGGGGATACGGTTGCCGCCACAACGCTATCGGCCTGTGCTGAAACGCCCGATAAAATCACGAACATCAGCGCGCCCTATGTTGATGCCACAACGGTGAAGTTCGACTTCACCACCGGAGCCCGCACCGATAGCGTGCTGATTATTCGCCGCAAAAATGCCCCGCCGGGGCTTGGCCCATCCCCCAAAAAACGCTACTTAGTTGGGGAGATTGTCGGGCTGGATAACACCGTTGTCTATTTTGGCCCGCCCGACTCTCTTGTCACAGTGATTGGCCACCAGTCGGACTCGCTGTATGTCTATTCCTTCTACGGATTCCAATCCTGCAATGTCACCTACAACGGCATTGGATCGCTGGATACCGTGCGGATGCGCTGCACTGGCCAACCGCGTGATGTGTCGTCGCTGACCGCCCGCTACACCAGTTCCAACAGCGCGGGCCTGCAAATATCGCTGACCGGGTTTGCCGACCATTACCTGGTGTTCCGCGATGGCGGCAACGGGCTTCCGCCAACGCTGACCAACGGAACCGATTACCCCGTTGGGACCATCGTTGGCGACGATACCGTGAAATACTACGGAACCAGCCGCCGCCCAGCCATTACCGGGCTGCCAGCAGCAACCGCCTCGACGTTCCATGCCTACGGCGTGCGCCAGTGCAACAGCACCTACTCAAGCAGCGGGGCATCGGCCACCACCACCACAAAGCCGGCTTGCGCTTCCACCCCAGATATGCTGAACGTGCAGGGGCTGGAGATTGTGAAAAACGTCACCGACACCTTGCAGCTGCGCTGGCGGAAACTGAGTGGCGTGGACAGCTTTGTGGTGGTAGCCCGGATTGACTCCACCCCGGGCTACGCGCCACCCAACGGCTGGCTGTACGACAAAACCGACCAGTTCGGCGGAGCCTACGTGCTGGCCACCGTTCCGGCAACCGACACGCAAACAACAATTTTGCGGCTGCCAAGCAACACCGCCTACTTCTTGCAGATCTACGGGATGCGTGCCTGCGATCTTGCCTACAGTTTCAGTTCGGCAACGCTGGCCTTTGCCACGCCTGGAACGCAGGTTTCGCAACGGTTTGCGGTGCGGGCCAAAACGTTGCCAAGCCTAACCTTTGGCTTTGCAACGATCACCTTCACCAAAGCTCCACTTGCCGATGGCAGCTTGCTGATAACCCGACGCGGCGGCCCCCCGGGCCCCGGAACCCGAGGATTACCATTTTTCCGCGCCGGAAAATCGCCGGTGGATGTGGTGAGCAACTACCGTTGGTGGAGCTTTAACCGTGTGGGGCTTGATAGCTTCCAGTATGATATGCGGCTTGATGTCACAGGAATTTCAGGGGTGAAAGACACTGGCGATTTAGAGATTCTGTACCGCCCTCACCCCGATAGCGTATGGTTGGATATCATCACAACCGCACGGGAAACTGACGGTGGGAAACTGGTGCTCCGTTCCAACGATCGCTACTTCTTTAGCGATTACGCAATCGGTGCCAACAGCAAAAGCAATGTGCTTCCGGTGAAACTGATCTCCTTCACCGGATACGCCCGCCCGGGCCAGGCAACGCTGCGCTGGCGAACCGCTGGCGAATTGAACACGCTTGGCTTCCGGGTCTATCGCGCTCGGGTGGCGGCAAATGGAGTTGCCGGGGATCAGGCAATCGTTGCTGATTACATGAGTGATAACCGCCTGCGCAGCAATGGGAACACCACCCTCCCGCGTGACTACGCACTGCTTGATGCCGACGACGAATTATTCACCCCCGGGAACTATCGCTACCGATTGGAAGAGGTCACGGTGGATGGAACCACCGAAACGGTAGGGGAGTTGATGGTGGAAGTTGCCCAGGAAACTACCGGCGCGTTGCGGTTTGGCCCGATAACACCAAACCCAACAACCGGAGCCATGACCCTGCGGTTTGCCTTGCCCGAAGAAAGCAACGTCCACGTGGCGCTGCACGACCTAACCGGGCGGGAACTACGGACACTGGTTGCCAACCAGCATCTGAGCGCAGGAACCCACACCATTGCCGTTGCTGGCGATGATCTTCCGGCAGGAACCTACTACTGCCGATTGACCTGCAATGGCCAAACAAAACTTCAGCCTGTGGTGATTGTGCGATAGCTTCAATCCCTAATCTTCCGTGCCGCCGCCTTTTGGGGGAATCGCTCCCGAAAGGCGGCGGCTTGTTGTTCCCCGCAGGCCGCAATGCGTTGTTGAACCAGCGATTCTGTTACCTTTGCTTCCCGAACAATCCTACCTGCTTGGTAGCCCACTTTTTTTGCCAATGAAGGCCCCTTTCCCAGCGAACGAAGCCAACCGACTTGCCGCACTACTCCGCTACGGTGTTCTGGATACCGACGCGGAGCAATCATTTGATGATCTGACGGCGTTGGCAGCCCAAATCTGCGGAACGCCAATCGCGCTGATAACACTGGTTGATGCCGAACGCCTGTGGTTCAAATCCAACATCGGGATGAACGCCACCGAAATCAGCCGCGATATCGCTTTCTGTGCCCACGCAATCCTGACCCCTGACGATCTGTTCGTTGTTCCCGACACATTGCTGGATGAACGATTTGCCACCAACCCGCTGGTGGTGGGGGAAACCAACATCCGGTTTTACGCAGGCGCGCCAATCGTCACCCCCGATGGCTACGCGCTGGGGAACCTTTGCGTGCTTGATTGCGTGCCACGCACACTTACCCCCCAGCAGCAATCCACACTCCAAAAACTCAGCCGCCAAGCAATCAACCTGCTTGAGCTTCGGCTGAACCTTTCGGAGCTGCACGACACCCACAGCTTGCTCCGCGAAAGTGAGCACCGCTATCGGATGTTGGTGGAACTATCCGGCGATATGGTTACGCAGTTAGAGATGGATGGAACCTACACCTATGCTTCGCCGGCAACCCGCGCAGTGGTGGGGTACGAACCAGAAGAAATCGTTGGCAAAAACGCTGTTGACTTTCTTCATCCCGATGATCTTCAACGGATGATTGAAGTCTATGAGCGGGGGGAAGGAAGCGAGGATCTGGTGCAGACCTACAACTACCGCTTTCGCCACCGCGAAGGGCACTGGGTGTGGCTGGAAACCGCCAGCCGTGTGGTGTTGCAGCTGCCCAGCCGCTACCGCCGTATTGTGGCTACCTCACGCGATATCACCTCCGGCATTGAAGCCGAGCAAACGCTGCGCGAAAGCGAGGAGCAATACCGCTCGGTAGTGTCGGCCTTGATAGAAGGGGTGATGCTGATAGCGGGAAGCGGCGAGATCATGACCTGCAACGCAGCAGCCGAAGCAATCCTTACAACCTCTAGTGAGCATCTGCTTGGCCGAAATATCTTTACTGAAAAAGTAAGCCACATCCATGAAGATGGCTCCCCATTCTGCATCGAAGAATATCCGGCATATATCACTGCCACAACTGGGGAGTCGTGCACCAACGTAGTGATGGGCTTGTCGCACCCAGAGAAGGGAATGATCTGGCTTTCGCTCAACTCGCTTCCGGTGATGCACGCAGGGACAACCGCGCCCTACACTGCTGTTGTTTCCTTCACTGATATCACCGAACGGAAGCGATCCGAGGACGAAATGCGGGCCAGCGAGGAACGCTACAAGTACCTTGTGGATCACGCCAGCGACATCATCTACCGCGCCAACGCCGAAGGGGAGTTCACCTTTGTGAACCCGACTGCCGTGCGGGTGCTGGGGTTCCAGCTTGATGAGTTAATCGGGAAGCATTACATGGCACTTGTTGCCCCAGCCCACCGCGACGGGGCAAAACGCTTCTACCTGAAGCAGTTCATCACCCGCACTCTTAACACCTACTACGAATTCCCCTGCATCGCCCACGACGGGCGGACGTTGTGGTTTGGCCAAAACGTCCATTTGATTCTTGAGGGGGGAAGGATTGCTGGATTCCAAGCCGTTGCGCGCGACATCACCGAACGGAAGCAGGTGGAGGAAGCACTGCGCGAAAGCGAAGCACTGTTCCACACCGCCTTCGATTCCGCGCCGATTGGAATGGCACTGGTCTCCATTGAAGGGCATTGGCTGCAAGTTAATCGCGCCTTGTGCCAGATTGTGGGATACAGCGAGGAGGAGTTGCTGCAAACCAATTTCCAAAGCATCACCCACACCGATGACTTGGAACCACAGATGGACCTGCTGTACCGCACATTGATTGGCGAGCTTCCTGGATACCAAATGGAGAAGCGGTACATCCACAAGCAGGGATATTCTGTTTGGACACAGCTAAGCGTTTCCATCGTTCGCGATCCGCAGAGCAAGCCCCTCTATTTTATCTCACAGATTCAAGATATCACTGCCCAACGGCAGACCCTGACCGAGCTTGCCGAGGCCCGCGACGCGGCGTTGGAATCCACACGGCTGAAGTCGCAGTTTTTGGCCAACATGAGCCACGAAATCCGCACCCCAATGAACGGCATCATCGGCATGGCCGACCTGCTGATGACCACAAGATTAGAGCCGGAACAACGCCAATTTGCCAGCACTATCCAAGCCTCGGCATTGGATCTGCTGACGATCCTGAACGACATCTTGGATTTCTCCAAAATTGAGGCCGGGAAGGTCAGCTTTGAGAATATCCCCTTCTCGCTTCGTGGGGCGCTGACCGCCATCACCCAACTGCTGTGGCCGCGCGCCAACGCCAAAGGTATCCACCTTGCCTTCAGCATTGCCCCCGATGTTCCCGACCGCCTGATGGGGGATCCGGTTAGGTTGCGGCAAGTGCTGAACAATCTTCTGAACAACGCCATTAAGTTCACCGCCTTCGGGGAAGTAGTGGTTCGAGTGATGATGGCAGAAGAGCAGCCGCCGGGGGCCGTCACCGTGCGGTTCCAAGTGAGCGATACCGGAATCGGCATCTCTAGCAACGTGCTTCCGCAGTTGTTCACCCCATTTAACCAAGCCGATAACTCCACCACCCGCAAGTATGGCGGAACTGGTTTGGGGCTTGCCATTTGCCAGCAATTAGTGGAGCTGATGGGGGGAACAATCGGTGTGCAAAGCCAAAGCGGAATCGGCTCCACCTTCTGGTTTGTGCTCACCTTCCCGCTGGCATCGGAAGCAATCGTGGAAGCACACCACCCCCCGCCAGCATTGCAGTATCCAGAGCGTGAGGAACAAGCATTGCACAACGCCAGCACACGGATACTTGTGGCCGAGGACAACCCGATCAACCAGCGGGTGACGGTTGGCCAGCTTGCACGGCTCGGATTCCAAGCCGATGTGGTGAGCAACGGGGTGGAGGCTCTGGACGCGTTATCGCGCACGCAGTATGACCTTGTGTTTATGGATTGCCAAATGCCGGAGATGGATGGCTACCAAGCCTCACGTGAAATCCGCCGCCGCGAAGGATCACGCCGCACCACCATTATCGCGCTGACCGCTGGGGCAATGCAAGGCGTGCGGGAAGAATGCTTGGCCGCCGGGATGGATGACTACATCGCCAAACCGGTGCAGCTGGAAAAGCTGCAAACGATTCTCGATCAATGGGTTGGCCCGCCACGGTTTCTGGCGGCTGCAACCGTTTCTGGCAAGAATGCCGAAAGCATTGCCGACGCTGCCGCGCCACCGCCACTGGATAGTGAGGTGATTGAAAGCCTACGTGCATTGGGGGGGAGGGATGGCAAAGGAATTCTGGAGGAGCTGATTGATCTGTTCAGGGCGGATGTCCCGGTGGCACTTGCCGAGCTACGCGATGCCCTGAAAAGCGACGAAACCCTGTGCAGTGCTGGGCGCATCAGCCACCGCATCAAGGGGAGCAGCGCAATACTTGGGGCGGGGCCCCTTACCGAATCGTTGCACGCGATGGAGGAAGCCTGCCGCCGTGGCGAGCGTGCCACCGCATTGCAGCTGCTTCCCAAGGTTGAAGCTCACATTGCAGCGGTGATACAGGCACTGAAACGGGAACAGCATCGCTAATCGGACCCCAAACATCCACCAAACCACTGTGGCATCTCCAAGATATTCCGAAGAACTTGTCCTGCGGCAGTTGGCCAAACGCTTCCCAACGCGTGGCGGAACCTTCTTTGTGGTGCTTCGCAAGCCGGATGCATACATCTATCCCGCAACAATCGTCACCAATGTCCGCCCGATAATGTTGCCGCTATCGCTGCGCAGCACCACCATGTAGTTTCCCGCTGGCAATCCAGCGGTAGGCCAACGGTCGTGGTATCGGTTGGCTTCGCGGTGTTGGATTGATAGAGGTGTGGCAACCTTCCGGCCAAGCATATCCCACAGCTCAATCGCTACGCTGCTCGATTTCTGCAATCGCGATTCCACCAGAAGCTCGCCTCCATTACTCCACGCCCTCACTTGGGCCTGATACTCAGCTTCAGCAGGAACCGCAGTTGCTATCTCTCCGGTTGTGAAACTCCACGTTGCAGACCATTGGCTTCCCCCCAATCGGTTGGCCCCCATCACACGCCAGTAGTAGTTGCTGTTGGTTTGCAATCCGCTGTACCCGAACTGCGGGATGGTCACGGAATCGGCATCAATCAGCGTGGCGGAGAAATCAGCAGCGGCGGAGAGTTGCACCCGATACCACGCCGCGCCGGGAAGGTCGTTCCAGTACAGCGGGCGCGTGGTGGCAACGGAAAGTGAGTCGTTGGCGGGGGAAACAAGCACCGGGCCGGCGGAAAGCTGCGGCGTTGCAACCTCCACCGAATCAATCATCCCCGTTCCAAGATTCCAGTACGTCCCCGTTGCCGATTGCTGAAGCCTGAGTGGGCGAATCATGTACACGTTTCTTCCATCCGGCGCGGCAAGGTCTTGGAAGGTGGAGCCGGTAATGGGGGATTGCGTCAGCCGGGTGAACGGGCTATCAATGGAGACGGCGCGGTAGATATGCCACCCTTGAATGCTATCCGGCGGCAAGCCCCAGGCCAACCGCACCAGCGGGCGGGATTGCGGTGTGGAAGCGGAAAATCCCACCGCCCCCCCCACCACGTGCAGCCGCAAGGTTGGGTCCCCCATCAGCGCGATATGGACCCCGCGGGCGTACAAGCTGTTCCCGGGGATATATCCATCGCTGTTGTTTTGGGTTTGCCGCACGCTTTCGCCGATTGTCCCCCCCATTCCCATCTGGTGGAACAACCAGTTTGGGGCGTTCCCCGCCCAGCAGACCGCAAGCGAAGGGGGCGTTCCCCCCAGTGGAGTTCGCAGCAACGTGTTCTGGGCGCGGTTCCAGTCGTAGAAGTTGTTGCCGTACAACAGGGTGAACGTGCTGCGGAACGGTTGCGAAGCCCAAAGGCTGCTGGATAGTCGGTTGATCCCAATCACGGTGTCGCTTCCGCGCCCGCCGGCGTAGGTGAACAGGTAGGCGCTGTCCTGAAGCTCGCGCAGATACTCCCAATTTCTTCCCGATTTCACCCCGCTGCTTCCGAACAACGCCCCCATGTTCCGGAAGGCATTGGCCGAGACTTCCGGCTGAATGTTGTCGAACGAGGTCTCGATGTATCCCCGCTCCGGAATTTTCTCCGCTGCTCCACTACGGAACTGATGGTTTGCGGCAAAATACCGTTTCAGCAGATCAGCTTCGGTTTCGCCAAAGGCCGGAAGATTTCCCAGCCAAAGCCGCCCCACCTGCAATTCCACATCGGACGGAAGCTCCGACTGGTCGAACTTCCCGTCGCCGGTGATGTTCGGGGTTTGCACGCCGTTCCCCTTGGCATCGTACACGATGGAGTCGCTCCACGTTCCGTTCATCTCGCCAAAGTAAACATCAGCAGGTTGCGCCCCGATTCGCTCGGCAACGCCATCGGGGGCAAAATCGCCGGAGTATGCGGGAAGGAAGCTCCCCACAAACAGCACTGCGTTCAGGGTTGCCGAATCGGCGCGGTAGCGGGCCATAATCGTGTCGCGCATGGCGGCGGGGGGAAGGTCGGCGGGCTGAAGTAGAATCTCCACCTGCCAGCCATCGCCAACAAGGTCGGCACGGAACTGCTGCAACTGGGGGGTAATTTCCGGCGCAAGATTTTTCTCAACAATCACCACTATCCCTCCGCGTTTCTCTACCATCGGGAGCTGGATTCCAGCGGCCAAGTAGCCGTAGCCGTTCAGTAGCGGCGTGGTTTTCAGGATACGGTACTCATACTGTTTTCCAAACTCCACTGGCGTGTGCAGCCACGATGTTGCGGTTCCGGGAAGCTGCGCAACGGTGCGCCACTGCTCGGCTGGGTTGGCGCGGGCCGCCACGCTGAACCTGGTTGCCAGCGGATCGGCCGGCCAACTGAGGGTGATGGAGGGTGGGTTGCTGCTGGCGGTTGCCGAGGCCATCACAGCAAAATCGCGTCCAACCGCCCGGTCAATGATGGTGAAATTTCCGCTGCTGCTGTCGGTGTTGGCTGGGTTGGCCACGTCAGTAATCCGGATCTGGCATTCGGTGGAGGGGGTGTTGGGAATAACCCACGCGTAGCTTCCGGCAGCGGCTGGCGTGGTACCAACCAGTGTGGACCATTTGCTTCCGCCGTTGGTGGAGAACTCGATGCGAACATCCGTCACCCCTTTGGCTCCCCAAGTAATTGCCCGCTGCGACCCCACATCCCACACCTGGCCGCCATCGGGCCCGAACAGCACCAGCGGTTGCGGGGCAACATAGCGTTGGTAGCGGATGATTGTCCCGCTATCGCCAACGGCAACGCCAACGGTGTCGTTGAAAAAACTGACGGAATAGAGGTTGTGGGGAGTGCCAGAGTACTCGGCATTCCACCCCGTTCCGTTGTAGCGGATCACGGTTCCGCGATCCCCCACCGCCCAACCGCTTGCGGGGGCGGTGAAGCAAAGGCTCCACAAGTCGAACCCGGTGCCGGAATTTGCGCTGCGCCATGCGGTTGCGCCACGGTCGCGGGTGGTGCGGATGATTCCTTTGGCTCCGGCAATCCATCCGGTGTCGGTGCCGGTGAACCACACGGCGTAGAAGTTTGTGCCGATTGGGGCAGCGGTGTTGGTTTGGGGAATCCATTCGCTGGCCAAGTTCACATTTTTCATTAGGGCTCCGGTCCCCGGGTTGGCGGTGGTTCCAACCGCCCAACCAGCAACGGGGGTTTGGAAATGGAGATCGGTGACGGTGGGGGCAGTGACGTTCGACATTCGCCCCCACAACACGCCGCCATTGTTGGTTTGAAGGATGGTGTAGTTGGCCCCGCCAACCCATCCCGTGGTGGGGGAACTAAAGAAGACCGTGTGCAGTGCCTGCGTTGTTCCGGTTACTTGCTGGGTCCATGTTGTGCCGCCGTTGGCCGTGGCCAGCATCGTTCCGGAATCCCCCGCCGCCCACCCTTTGATGGAGTCGGTGAAGAACACCGAGCGGAGCTTCACGGTTGTGCCGCTGGTTTGCTGGCTCCAACTCCGTCCGCCATCGGTGGTTTGCAGGATCACACCCTGATCCCCCACACACCAACCAGACCAGCGCGTGGCCATGTGGACACCGTTCAACGGGGTGGATATCCCGCTGGGCTGAAGCGTCCATTGCTGCGCGTGGGCGTGGCCAACCGCAATCAGCATGATGAGTGGCAACAGCCGCGACCGAAATAAGAGATGAAAGAGGGACATGAGCAGAGATTGAGATTGAGCAAGATGAAGTTAGGAGGAGGCCGTGGTTTCCGCTATTGATTCGGAAGTTCCACTTGGCGTAGCTGGCGAAGAATTGCTTGGATGAACTCCGCTTTGCCGTCGGTGTAGGCGGCACGGTCGTGCGGAAATCGTGCAGCAAGTTCTTCTTTCAGTTGTTGGTATTGGGCCAACGTTTCGGGGTTGCGCCGAAGGTGGTCGCGGAAGGGAACAAGCGTACTCCATTGGTATTCGCCCACCACCACCATGTGAAGATGGTGCGTTCGGCCGGGCGTGCCACGGGTAAAGTAATGACGTTCTGGCAACCCATTTTCCCCTTTGTACTGATATCCCAATTCCGTCAGCGGGGCCACGCACGTCGGGACATCATCCAGCGACCCAAGGCCAATGGCGATATCTATGATTGGCTTTGCCGAAAGCCCCGGCACGGCGGTACTTCCAACGTGTTCAATGGCCAGCACACGTTGACCAATGGCCGCATCAATGCGCCGCCGTTCGGCAGCGAACAAACGTTCCCAAGCGGGATCGTAGGGAACAATCTGAACAGTTCCAGTTTTCAGTCCAATCATGGCGCAATTTAGCAAGAACGAAGAGGCACAACAGGGTAACAACTGCGTCAAGGGAACAGTAGGTTGATTTCAGTATCACGAACGCTTCACCGTGTACGGTCTGCACCCGCAACCTTATTCAGGAAGTCATATGCACACTCTACTTTCCCAGACTGCGCTTGCCAGCGCACTACGTGGTTACTCCATTGCTGGCATTCTTGCTTGTTGCGTAGGGGCAGCAACCAGCATGGCCACTGCCCAGTGGCAAACGATCCCCTTCCCACAAACTGATGCTCACGGGCAGGAAATCCGCCTATCCACAATCTCCTTCAGCGGCGGCAACATTGGGTATGCTGGCGGAGAAGCAAACAACACTGGCGTTGTTGCCGCCACCCACGACGGGGGGGCAACGTGGGATTTTATTGACGTTGCCCCATTGGTCCCCGCCAGAATCATCCTCCATTCTGACGGTGCGGGTTACTTCTGTGGCCGCCGAACGGACATCGAAGCCGGGTTCATCGGAAAGATTTTGGATGGGCAGGAGGATAATTGGGAGTTCTGGTACACCGCCCCGCCAGTGTACGTTGCCGACATTGCCACCCCCAACGCCAGCACCATCATTGCCGTTGGCGATAGCGGCAACGTGATTGCCAGCACCGATGCCGGCAAAAATTGGGAACTCCATTCCACCAACCGCTCCGAATCGCTTCAGCATCTTGTGTTCCCCAGCCCCGCAGCTGGCTACGCGCTGGCCGGAACACCGGGCGCGACGGTACGGCCCAACCTTGTGATGAAATGCGGAGAAGGGGGAGCCAATTGGACGTTGGCCCACCAGTTCCCAGCCGCCACTGTGCTGAACGGCATTGCCTTCACCAGCCCCGAAACCGGTGTGGTGGTTGGCAAGGATGAAACCGGAGCAATAATCCTAAAAACCGCAAACGGTGGCGCGGAATGGAAGAAGGTCTATGATGCCAAATGGGGGGAACTCACCAACGTCCAGTTTGTGAACCAGACCGAAGGCTACGCCGTGGGGATCGGAGGGATGATCCTGCGGACAATGGACGCAGGGGATTCCTGGACGGCGGAGGAATCGGGAAGCACGAAGGATCTGTACGGAGTTGGCAAAGCGGGGAACACGCTCTGGGTGGTGGGTGCGTCGGGAACCGTGCTGAAACGCTCGCTCCCCTCGGCAGTGCCGCTGGCCGAATCGTCAACTTCATCAGCCCGCATCGCCCCGCATCCGGTGGAGTCAGTTTCCAGAGTCCAATTAGGGGAAACGGTCCCGCACGGGAGCGAACTCACTCTGCTGGATTTGCTGGGCCGCACCGTGGCCCAATTCCCGGTGGATGACGAAGGGAACGCAGTGATTGACCGCACCGGATTGCCAGCAGGCATCTATCAGTTCATGGTGAACACGGGCAGCCACTCCAGAACCGGAACCGTGGTTGTGCGGTGATGTGAAGCCAACAAGATGCTGTTGCAGGGGCATGAGCAATCATGCCCCTGTTGATGTTCTTTCCCTTGCTTCCGTTTGGCAACCCCTGCATTAACATCTCCTAACCTCCCCATGCTTGACATCCCCCTCCTTGCACGGCTATCTTTGCAGCCGTCTTAGCACTCTCCTTTTCAGAGTGCTAACACCACTAACTTTGCATCATCAACCAATCAATCCTTGTTGAGTACAGGAGACAAAACCATGGAACTAACACCGCTTAGCGATCGCGTTCTTGTGAAGCCCTCGGCAGCCGAGGAAGTCACCAAAGGTGGATTAATCATCCCCGACACCGCAAAAGAGAAGCCACAGCGTGGGGAAATCGTGGCCGTTGGAACCGGCAAAACGTTGGAGAACGGCAGCATCGTTCCCCTTAGCGTGAAGGTTGGCGACAGCGTTCTGTACGGCAAATATGCCGGCACCGAAATCAGCGTGGAAGGGGTGGATTACCTCATCATGCGCGAGTCGGACATCTTCGCCATTTGCAAGTAAAGAGATTGCCCAGCAAGGCATTCGATGGAGGGAAGCGCACCGGAACCAGCCTCGTTGCTGCCGGATGCTTGCTTGCTTCTGACAACAACCATTCGTTCAACATCAACACTATCCAGAGATAACCACTATGGCTAAACTCATTGAATTTGAAAGCGAAGCCCGTGCCGCGCTGAAGCGTGGTGTGGATCAGCTTGCTAACGCCGTGAAAGTCACACTTGGCCCAAAAGGGCGCAACGTGGTGATTGACAAAAAATTTGGCGCGCCAACCGTCACCAAGGACGGCGTGACGGTTGCCAAAGAAATCGAGCTTGAGGACCCGATCGAGAACATGGGGGCCCAGATGGTTCGCGAAGTTGCCAGCAAAACCAGCGACGTTGCCGGCGACGGAACCACCACCGCCACCGTATTGGCCCAAGCCCTGATCCGCGAAGGATTGAAGAACGTCACCGCCGGCGCAAACCCGATGGACCTGAAGCGCGGCATTGACCTTGCCGTCGGCAAAATCGTTGGCGGATTGAAGGAGATTTCGCGCGAGGTCGGTGGCCGTAAGGAGATCACCAACGTCGGAACCATCTCCGCCAACAACGATCCCACCATCGGCGAGCTGATCGCCGAGGCGATGGATAAAGTCGGCAAAGATGGTGTTATCACCGTTGAAGAAGCTCGCGGAACCGAAACCACGATGGATGTGGTGGAAGGGATGCAGTTCGACCGTGGCTACCTCTCCCCGTACTTCGTCACCGATGCCGACACCATGGAAACCGTGATGGAGGATCCGGTGATCCTGATCCACGACAAGAAGATCGGTTCGATGAAGGACCTTCTTCCGATTCTGGAGAAAGTTGCCCAATCAGGCCGCTCCATTCTGATTATCGCCGAAGACATCGAAGGCGAAGCATTGGCAACGTTGGTGGTCAACAAATTGCGTGGCACGCTTCGCGTCTGCGCCGTGAAAGCCCCAGGCTTCGGCGACCGCCGCAAAGCAATGCTGGAAGACCTTGCCGTCCTGACCGGCGGAACCGTCATCAGCGAGGAGAAAGGGTACAAGCTGGAGAACACCACGCTGGAATATCTGGGCCGCGCAAAGCGTGTTGCCATTGACAAGGACAACACCACCGTGATTGAGGGTGCTGGCCAGGGCGATGAGATCAAACGCCGCATCAACGAAATCCGCGCCCAGATTGACAAGACCACCAGCGACTACGACCGCGAGAAACTGCAAGAACGCCTTGCGAAGCTCTCTGGTGGCGTTGCCGTTATCAAAATTGGCGCAGCAACGGAAGTGGAGATGAAGGAGAAAAAAGCGCGTGTGGAAGATGCCTTGCACGCAACCCGCGCCGCTGTTGAAGAAGGGATCGTTCCGGGCGGTGGCGTTGCCTACTTGCGCACGCTCTCGAAGCTGGACGGCGTGACCGGCGAGAACGACGATCAGAACATCGGCATCCAGATTGTGCGCCGCGCCGTCGAGGAGCCAATCCGCCAGATTGTTGCCAACGCCGGACTGGAAGGCTCGGTAATCGTTGCCAAGATCAAAGAAGGCAGCAACGACTTTGGCTACAACGCCTACAACGACGAATACACCAACCTGATCGAGGCTGGCGTGATTGACCCAACGAAGGTTGCCCGCGTCGCCCTGGAGAACGCCGCATCGGTTGCAGCACTGCTGATCACCACCGAGACAACGATCGTTGACAAGAAAGAAGAGAAGGCCGCCCCAATGCCGCATCACGGCGGCGGAATGGGCGACATGTACTAAACTCACTTCTCCAAAACTGAGTAATCCCGGCAGGGGCGCGACGTTTCGCGCCCCTGTTGTGTTTGATGGGTTGCGTACACGGTGACGATGGAGCTATCTTGGCACCGTTTTATTATGGCGATGTTTTTTGGGATGCTACGCGCAGTTTCGCGTAACTTCTGGTGTTGTGGCAGGGTCTTTATCCAACTCTTCCCTGCTTTCGGTAGTTCTGCTGCCCCTCCCATTGTACATACTCACAACCAACTCATACTCGGGGTTTATCATGGCCAAATGGCTTCGTTCTACACAGGTCTTCATGCTTCTGTTGCTGGTTTCGGCAGTGGCTCCATCGTTAGTCTTTGCCCAGGGGGGAGAAACGCCAATCCGTATCCCGCCGGCCTTAACTGGCCGTGACGGCAAAGTGCTGGTTGGAAATGCGCGGGGGGTAATCTACAAGTCCACCGTCAAGCCGGATAAAAGCATGCTGCTGGAAGACTCCATCAAAGCTGGCCAAGCCGGATTGCCCGATAGCCTTGGCGGGGTCTGGTATCTTTCCATGCCACGCCCTGGTGATAAAAACTATGTGATGGGCCTTGCCAGCATTCAACGCAATGGCGTAGATAGATACTGCTTGATCCACAGCAGCGATTTCGGAACCTCATGGACTGTCACAGAACCTGCAGCATTGGCCGACTCCCAATTCATCGTCACCACAAACTTCTGGCTGCAAGGATTAACCAAAATGTTCTGGCTGAACGATGGCCAGCACGGTTGGATTTATGGCAAAAAAGGGATTGTGGCCACCACTGACGGCGGCACAACATGGCAAGTCCAATTAAGAACCGCTGCCGACCCACGCGAAGGATTCAACGAAGGGGTGTGGGCGCTCTGCTTCCGCGATGCGCAGAATGGCGTGGCCACAATCGGCATCCCAGCAAGCATGAAATTCCGAACCACCTCCGATGGTGGTGCCTCCTGGAATCCTTCCACAGGAAGCGCCCCCGAATTGCTGCGGGTGAATCAGATTGATTGGGTGAACAAGCAGTACCGCGCCTTCTGCTTCGACCGCAACCAGCTTTCCAGCAACGGCTTCTGGTACTTCTCTCCCGACGGAATGTCATGGGGAACCTCCAAACGGATTTTTAACGTCGTCCGCGAGCAATCGTACATGAGTGAGATGTTCTGGGTTGGGCATAACCAGGGGCTTATGGTGCTACGCAGCGGCGATATTTTCCGCACCGACTACAACAGCGATGTCACCTACTACCCCGGCCGGAACTGGACAAAAGTTCAAGCTGCCGATTCCGGTGTCTATCCTATCCCGGTAAGCGGCGGGTCCGGTTGGGGACAAAAAACAATTTTGATAAAAGATCAGGCAGGCAACGACCTGTTCGTCCACACCAGCACGCTGCGGCCCGATGGCAGCATCTATCGCTTGTTGGCATGGGGGATTGAAATCCTTTCCAGTGCCCCAATTGATCCAGCATTCACCCAAGAACTTCACCTTACTGCTTATCCCAATCCAGCAACCGGAACAAGCCAGCTTCAATTCCAACTATCGGCTCCCGAAGCAGGGGTTGTGGTTGTGGTGGATCCGTTAGGGCGCGAAGTACTCCGCCGCAATTTAGGATTGCTGGATGCCGGGCAACAACAGGTGTCGCTGGATGTGGCAGGGCTACCCGCCGGAATGTACCGCTACATCCTTCAGCTTGGCCAGCAGCGGGCGGGCGGGGCAGTGGTGGTGGCGCGGTAAAACGTATCGGTGGCATCGCTGCCGTGTAAAAATTAAGGAGCATCTTTGATGGAACCTTTCCCGGAAATAGGCCGTTAGGGAAGTCCATCAAAGATGCTCTGTTGTATACCACATCCATCTTCCGCCATTCCACCATGCACCACGACGACGACGCACACCTTGCGCCGGTTGACGACGCAACAATCTTCGCGCTAACCCGCCCCGATAACAACCTGCTTCCGCTGTTCATCATCTACGCGGTGATGTCAACCGTGGCCTTCCCGCTGGTTATGCCCTATCTCTACTTCCGTTTCCGCACCCTTCGCTACCGGTTCGATAACGAAGGGCTTGCCGTGAGCTACGGCCTGCTGTGGCGGCGCGAATCGTACCTGACCTACGCCCGAATCCAAGACATCCACGTCACCCGCAATTTGTTCGAGCGGTGGCTTGGGATTGGGACAGTGAAAATCCAAACCGCATCGGGGAGTGTGCAGGCCCAGGAGGAGATCACCGGCATCCGCCAGTTCAACGAAGTACGGAATTTTCTGTACGCCCGAATGCGCGGCCACACAGCGCAAGCGGGTGCGGCCATACCACTCACCGAATCAATCACCACAACCGAGGAAACGTTAGCGGCCATTCGCGATGAGCTTCGGGCAATCCACGTGGCGGTGAAGAAGGAGGGGGGAAGATGATTGAGTTCCTGAAACGGTTGATCTCCCCGTTGCTAAAAATTGAGCTTGGCCAGCCAGCCCCCCCGTCCGGCTACGATCCGCATGAGTTCTTCCGCGTGGAGCGTGCTGCGCCGGAATATCTGCGATATCGCTTGCTGGGCTGGGGCGTAACCGCTGCGTTGGTGCTGGCTGGGCTGATTGCCAGCATGGTTGCCACCGCCATATTCATTCCAGCTTGGTGGTGGATTGAGTTCCCATTGGCGTTGCTTGCGTTTGCCAAAATCGCCATTCTGTACGTTGCCACGCGGATTGAGTACGATGTCCGCTGGTACATCATCACCGACCGCAGCCTGCTGATCCGCGAAGGGGTTTGGACCCTGCGCGAAATCACCCTGACGTTCGCCAACGCCCAAAACGTTCGTGTCACGCAAGGGCCGCTGCAACGCTGGTTCGGTTTCTCCAACATCCAGATTGACACAGCTGGAGGAGGGGGGAAAACACAAGAAGGGGAGGCGGCTCCACACCGTGCGGTGCTGCGTGGGATAAAAAATCCGGAAGAGTTGCGCGACCAAATTCTGGAGTTGCTCCGCCGCCACCGCACCACAGGGCTTGGCGACCCCGATGAGCGGCATCACACCGCAAGCCCGCAGCTGGAATCGGAAAACAGCAGGAAGTTGTTGGCGGAGATATTGGAGGAAGCGAAAGGGGTGAACGAAGCCGTGCAACAAGCCGCAGCATTGCCAGCCAACAATGCGGCTGAACGGAAGCAGGGTTGAGCGCATCCACTTGATTCGTTCCACTTCCCTTTCCCTATCTTCGCCCCACCATGACAATCCTTCTTGCAACCAACAACCTCCACAAAGCCCAGGAGCTTTCGGCAATACTTGCCGCAGGCGGCGGCGTGACGGTGCTAACCTTGCGCGACCTTCCCGCCGCAATCCCCGAACCGATTGAGGATGGCCAGACCCTGGAGGCGAACGCGTACATCAAAGCTGCCGAGATTTTCCAGGCCACCGGAATCCCCACGATTGCCGACGACACCGGCTTAGAGGTGCTGGCGCTGGACGGCGCGCCCGGCGTGTACTCCGCACGCTACGCCGGACCCAACGCCACCTACGCCGACAACTGCCACAAATTGATGGAGGCCCTTTCCAACCAAGAAGATCGGCGCGCCAGATTCCGCACGGTGCTTTGCTTCACTGATGGGCTGCGGACGCTGTTTGCCGAAGGGAGTGTTGATGGGGTGATACTCCGCCAAGCTCGCGGCAGCGAGGGCTTCGGCTACGATCCCATGTTCCTGCCAGAAGGGCATCACCTCACGTTTGCCGAGATGAACCCCGAACAGAAAAACAGCATCAGCCACCGTGGGCAGGCATTGGTGGCCTTGCGCACAACCCTTGCCCCAATTCTTGCCGAAGGTGAGTTGCCGAGTGGTGATTCGCAGTCACGGAATTTTTCTGCATGATGGCTGAATCCCCCACCGACCAGTATCCCGAACGGATACCGCAAACCCGGCTGTTAACCGTTGCTGCCGGCCAGGCAGCCGAGCGGATTGATATCTACCTAACCCGTTCGGTGCTGCGGGCAACCAGGAACAAAGTGCAGGAAGCGATTGCCGACGGCGCGGTGCTGGTGAACGGGCGGCCAACAAAATCGAACTACAAGGTCCGCCCCGGCGACGTTATCCAGCTAACGCTGATGAAGCCGCCGCCAATCGAACTGATACCCCAGGATATTCCGCTCGATATTCTGCACGAGGATGAAGATGTGCTGGTGATTACCAAGCCCGCCGGGCTTGTCACCCATCCGGCCTACGGCAACCGCGACGGCACATTGCTGAATGCCGTGCTGTTCCATGTTGGCGGAAGCCTGCTTCAGGCGGTGGCCCAGCCGCCAAACAGCATTGCCGACGACGACAGCGGCAACAACGATGAACCGCTTGCCGACGATCCCACCGCCGCCAACCTTGCCGCTGACAGCGATGACGGTGACGACGACGACCTGCTGAGTATCCCCCGCCCGGGAATCGTCCACCGATTAGACAAGGACACCAGCGGGGTGATGGTGATTGCAAAAACCATGGCGGCCATCAGCTTCCTGGCAAAACAGTTTGCTGACCGCACAGTGAAGCGGGAGTATTGGGCCGTCGTCTGGGGCGTGGTGGAAGCCAACGAAGGGGAGATTGAAGGAAACATTGCCCGCGACCCCAGCGACCGGAAGAAATTTGCCGTTAGCCGCCGTGCCGGGAAGTACGCGCTGACACGGTTCCGTGTGGTGGAGCGGTTCCAGTTTGCCACGCTGCTGGCACTGCGGCTGGCAACCGGGCGCACCCACCAGATCCGGGTTCACTGTGCCCACATCCGCCACCCGTTGTTTGGCGATAGCACCTACGGCGGTGCCCAGGTCGTGTATCCCGGAACTGGTCCCAAGCATCGCCAGCGGGTTGCCAACTTGCTGGAGCGTATCCCGCGCCAAGCACTTCATGCCCGCACGCTTGGCTTCCTTCACCCCCGCACCGGGGCCATGATGGAGTTCGATTCGGAGCTGCCGGAGGATATGGTGAACTTGATAGAAGAATTGAGAAAAGGGTGAGCAACGTGGAAATGGCTCACCCTTCTGTTCGCTTACTCTGCTTCCCGAAACAAGCGGGCGCGGGAAGGCATGGCGAAAGCCGCGTTGCAAACCGGATTATCTTTCACGCAGGAAAAAAGCGTGGCTCCCGCTAAATTCATCCCCTAAATTTCTGGCTTCAATTTTTGCTGTTCCCAAGCTCACGGCTGCAACGGCATATCCCACAGTAACCACAGCGCGGTGGATGCAATGATCCTTGCGGCGGGGTTCGGAACCCGCCTTCGCCCGATTACCGATACTACTCCAAAAGCCTTGATCCCCGTTGGTGGGGTGCCGATGGTGGAGCGGGTTGCGCGGCGGCTGATTGCTGCTGGGGCCACGCGGCTCATCGTCAACACCCACCATCACGCCAGCCAGATTGAGGCGTTTTTGCGGGAGCGTGATGGGTTTGGAGTTGAGGTGTCCATCTCCAACGAATCGGAAGAAGTGTTGGAAACGGGGGGGGGATTATTGCACGCCGCTCCATTCTTCCAGCGCGATTCTCCCTTTTTTCTTCACACCGTTGACGTGATAAGCGATTGCGATCTGCAAAGCATCTACGCCGCACACCAGCAGTGGCAGCCGATAGCAACGCTTGCGGTCAATAACCGGAAGTCGAGCCGCTACTTCTTGTTCGATGATGATGGACTTTGTGGGCATGGGAACGACAACACCGGGGTTGTGCGCCACGCTCGGCCAGCCGTTGGCCCGCAGCGGAAAATGAGCTTCTGTGGCATCCACGTTATCGCCCCCCGTATTTTTGATCTGATGATCGAGCGGGGCAAATTCTCTATCATTGACCTCTACCTTCGCCTTGCGGCCAATGGCGAACGGCTGCTTCCGCACGACATCAGCGGAAGCCAATGGATAGATATCGGGAAGCCCGAACATCTGCAACAAGCCACGGCGATTGCTGCCACGCTTACCGAACGGCCTACCTGAACACAAGCTGCACGATTGACCTTGAAGATTTTTTTGCAAGAACAGATGCACCGACTTTTTTGGCTTGCGGTTGCCATGATTGGCTTGGCTGCCGTTTCCATGCTGCATGGCTGTGACGACGACCAACCGGTGGCCCCTATCGCCCCCCCGATTCCGGTGGGGAGTTGGAGCAGCGAGCAGAGCTTCAGCATCAGCGGGGTTGAGCGGATGCTGCGCAGTCGCTTGGATCTCAGCTCGCAAACCACTGGAACCGTCACCGATTCGCTATTTACCCGGCAAGGGCTTGGCTGGCAGTTTGATTCGGTGGCGATTCTGGAACTGCGGTTCCAAGGGGTTGCCGATGGCTACCAGCGGACGTTGGAAATCCGCACGCCCAACGGAACCACTGCCGACACAACGCTCAGTTATCGCTACTTCCTGCGGCGTGGTGATTCCTTGTTCTACTACGTTGGCATGAGGTTCGCAGGGGCAAATGCGGGGCTGAAAGGCGTGTGGAGCAACGACCCCGCCGACACTATGTTGCTTGGTGGATGCCTGCAACTGGCGTTCGCTTCCGATAGTGTCGCCATCTCTAGCTGTGCGGAATCCGCAGCAATCACCTACGCATACCGCACAAGCAACGACACCTTAATCGTGAACGGCCGCCCGCTGTACGGAACCCGCTACGAAGTTGTCCCGGGCTGGTCTCTGTACATCACCGGACGCGCTACCGGGGGCTACCAGATAGTGAAATGAGAAAGGTGACCGCAGCCAGCCAACAACGAACAACCGAGTATCAACTTCTGCACCAACATCTGCAATGACCAACTCCCAGCTTGCTTCCATCCTTTGGGATGCTCAATTCTCCGGCTCCCCTTGCCCGCCGCTTACTCAGCTCCGGCCAGGGCTGACGCTGGAGGACGCGTACGAAATCCAGCGGATCAATTTGGATCGGCGGATCAACGAGCGCGGGTTGTTCGGCAAACGGGCGCGCAGCGTCGGGAAAAAAATTGGGATCACCAGCCGCGCCGTGCAAACATGGCTGAAGGTGAGCGAACCAGATTTTGGGGGATTGCTGGATGACATGAGCGTCCCGAACGCTGGCCGTGCCGACATCACCAAACTGCTTCAGCCACGGGTGGAAGGGGAGATTGCGTTCGTGCTGAAAAAATGCTTAGTCGGCCCGGGCATCACCCCCGCCCAAGTTGTGGAAGCAACCGATTGCGTGTTGCCAGCCATCGAGATTATTGACTCGCGGGTGAAAGATTGGCAGATCACTATCCAGGACACCGTTGCCGACAACGCCAGCAGCGGGATGTTCGTTCTTGGCTCGCAACCCGCACTTCTTCGCCAACTGGATTTGCGAACCGTTGGGATGACCCTCCGGAAAAATGGCCAAGTGATGTCAACCGGCGCCGGCGCCGCCTGCATGGGCGATCCGGTAAACGCTGTGGTCTGGCTGGCCAACCGATTGGGGGAATTTGGCGAACAACTTTCTGCCGGCCAGGTGATCCTTTCCGGTGCGCTTGGCCCGGTGCAACCAGTGGCCGCTGGCGATTGGGCCACCGTTCACGTTGGCAACCTTAGCGAGGTGGCTGTCAGTTTTTAATCAACCGTATTCCTTCATATCACATACTCACGCACATGGCTTCAACTGTTGCAATCATCGGTTCTGGGAACATTGGGACCGATCTTATGGTGAAAATTCTTCGGAACGGAAAGCACCTTCGGATGGGGGTGTTCGTGGGGATTGACCCCGATTCCGACGGGCTGCGCCGCGCCCAAAACATGGGGGTGGCCACAACCCACGAAGGGATTGATGGCTTGGTTGCCCACCCACTGTTCCCCGAAATTGACATTGTGTTCGATGCCACCTCCGCAAAGGCACATCTGCGCCATGCCGAAGTGCTGCGGGCGCACGGGAAGCGTGTGGTGGACCTGACCCCCGCCGCCGTTGGCCCATACGTTGTTCCGGTGGCCAATTTGCAGCAGCATATCAATGCCGATAACGTGAACATGGTGACCTGTGGCGGGCAAGCAACAATCCCGATTGTGTGGGCTGTGAACCAGATTTCACCGGTGGAGTATGGTGAGATTGTGGCATCCATCGCCAGCAAATCCGCCGGCCCCGGAACCCGCGCCAACATTGATGAGTTCACCCAAACCACTGCGCGTGCCATCGAGCTGATTGGCGGGGCAAAACGGGGGAAGGCGATCATCATCCTGAACCCAGCCGAACCGCCGCTGATTATGCGCGATACCGTGTACACCTACTGTGTCCCCGCCAGCCAGCAAGCCATTGCCGACTCCATCAATGATGTTGTGGCGCGTGTGGCGGAGTACGTCCCGGGCTACCGCCTGCTGAAGCCACCAATTTTCGATGAAGTCAGTGTAGCCATCCCCGGCGTTGGCCCGTTCGTCGGGCTGAAAGTCACCTGTTTGTTAGAAGTGGAGGGTGCCGGCCACTACCTTCCCAACTACGCCGGTAATCTGGACATCATGACCAGCGCGGCAATGCGAATGGGGGAAGAACTGGCAAAAGAAAAAAATCCAACATCAGGTTCAGTAGGTGGCAATCTCTTACTAAATATCTATCATTGAACCAATGAAAATTTTGGACACATTTGCAGGTGCTGGTGGTTTTAGTTTAGGTTTTGATCTAACTGGGAACTACGAAATAGTTGGGGCTATTGAGTATGACAAATGGGCTGGGGAAACTTTCAAATTTAATCACCCAAACGCAACTGTTTTAGTTGGTGATATTCAACAATATTCAGAAGATATTTTATTGAATACTTTCAAGGATAAACCAGATATTATTTTGGGAGGGCCACCTTGTCAAGGTTTCTCGATAGCGAACAGAAAGGCAGGTGATCCTTCTGATCCAAGAAATTCTTTATTCAAAGAGTTCGTGCGACTTGGTAAAATTTTTCAGCCGCAAGTAATGATAATGGAAAATGTTCCCAATTTGATTAAAGCACGAACACATGATAAAGAATTAGTGATTGATATTATCATTAGTGAGTTAAAAGATTTAGGCTATAATGTTTATCACACAATTTTAAGTGCAACTGATTTTGGAGTCCCACAAATAAGAAGGAGGTTAGTAGTTGTTGCTTCACAACAGCCACTCAATAATCCCTTCCCAACTCCAAGTCATTCAGTCGAGCCTTCTTCCATGAATTTATTTGGTGAGATAGTTTTGCGAACCCCAACACTTTGGGATGCAATTTCTGATTTACCTCAGATTGAAGCTTGTGAAGGAGGGGAAGAAATGAAATACACTTCTTCCCCTCATAATGTATTTCAGAAAACATTAAGAGGCAATAGTAAAAAAGTTTTCAATCATGTTGCAATGCGGCATTCAAAGAGAATGGTTGAACGCTTTGCTTCTATGTCTTGTGGTGATTCAATTTCTGATGTACCCAATCATTTGAAACCGATTAAGCGAAATGGCAATGGAGAATTTTCAGAAAAAGTTTACGATCAAAATAACAGGCGTATGCACCCCGATAGGCCATGCCATACTATTGCGGCATCATTTTATGCAAATTTTGTTCACCCGTTCAAGAATAGAAATTTTACTCCAAGAGAGGGCGCAAGAATTCAAACTTTTCCCGACTGGTTTGTTTTCAAAGGTAAGCCGACAGTTGTAAGCCATAAACTTTTACAACGAGAAGGACGAGATGAGGAAAAGCATCTTTGTCAGTACAATCAAATTGGCAACGCTGTTCCCCCACTATTAGCGAAAGCACTCGCTGATAACCTATTTTCACAGATAACTAATCAAAGACAAAACAAATGCTTGTTCACGGAGACAATTTAACGCAGAAGGAAAATCACACAGAGAAATACACGGATAAAGAAGCCAAAAGGTTTCTGAAAGAAATTCGTGTAGAGTATGTCAAGTGGAGCAACGCAAATGAGAAGCTGAAAGGCCCGTTTGCAAATCAAGAAAAGAACGATAGTGAAATTATTCGACAACGAGTACAGCTGTTTTCTGAGTATAAGGAATTTGTTGATCAACAGAAATATGCTGAAAAGTTTGACAGCCGTTCAAATCTTCATTCATCTGTATTGGAAGAATTTATTTATTATCTGTTTTGTGATATGGTTTTTGATTTTTCAAAATCAGCTGTGTTAGGGAAAGCTCACACTTTCAAAGATATTTTCTTCAATTCATCTTCTTATAAGGAGATGGTTTCAAAGCCAAATGCCAAAATTGAAAAGAAAGATCATGATTTTGTGATTGGTGTAAACATTCAAACAGAAATGAAATGCGAAGGAAGTCAGTCAGTTGAGAAGCATAGTTGGCAAATTCCAGCAGTTGCTATCGAGTGTAAAACTTATCTTGATAAAACAATGCTTGAAGGTTCGTCAACTGCTGCAGAACAATTAAAAAACAGAAATCCAAATGCAATGTACATTGTAGTTGCTGAATGGCTGAAACTTACAGATCAAGTAAATCTGAAAAAATTTAAGGTTGACCAGATTTATATTCTTCGCAAACAGAAAAATACCGATCGAGAATATCGTTATGCTGCAGCTTACAAGAAGAATCCAATTCATGTTGATGTAGTGCAGCATCTTTTTAACACAGTGAGGAATCATCTGACAACCGATTGGCATAGCGGTGTAAATTATGGATTGCAAAAAGGATATTTGCTCTAAGCGTCCAAGAACTCGAAAATCTGCTAATATGGGGTTAGCAAAACGGTGAATGTAGTAGTCAAATACACTGCCATGCTTCTCTTCAATATTTATGCAAAGGAGATGTGTTGTGCTTCAAATGCTGTTGCTTCGCTATGCTCAGCCTAATAATCACGGGCTGTACCCCCCCCCATAACACACACCATTCAGCCCACACTGCTGGCAGCACATGATGCGTATTCCTACCATTTCCCTCCCCTTGCTGATCCCGTTTGCAACGCTGATGCTTGCTGCGCTCGGGTTGCAGTTCCTTCCGCTGACCGGTGAGCTTCACTATGAGTTTTCCGCTGCGATGGCGTTGGTTGCAAGCCTTGTGGTTGGGTTGGCGACGCTTTGGCGCGGGGCATCATGGTGTGCGCTCCCTTCCGGCAAGGGGGCGATTGATGAAGCCACTGCACAGCGTTACCGCGATTCCATTGCTGCGGATTTCCGCCAAACCTCAATCCGTGCGGTTGCGCTCACGCTTCCGCCGCTGCTGATTCCGTTGGCGCGGGCGGTGTTTGGCCACGGTTGCGGGCTTGCCGATGGAGTGCTCTGGTATCTGCTGCTGGTTCCCGTTTCGGCATGGATTAGCAGTGTGTTGGCGTTGCTTTCCGGGATGACGTTCTGCCGCCGTTGGGTCCAGCTGTGCGGGTTCTTGGGGCTGTGGTCGCTAACGCTGTTTCGTGGCGGACACGAGGCGTACCACGGGCCGCATATCTTCATGTATGCTTGGCAGATTGGGTTCTTTCCCGGGGGATCCTGGGATCCCGAACTTCCGATAACCGGGCGGTTGCTTCTCTACCGAATCGCCCATATCACCCTTGCTGCCGGGCTGTTGTTGGTTGTTCAAGAATTGCAAGGATTGCGGCTTGGAGTCCAGCAGGGGATTGTTCGGAAAGGAGGTGTTCTGCTTGCTGGAATGTTGGCGGTGGCTGCCGTTGTCTGCATCCCCTTCCGCTCCGATCTTGGCCTTTCCCGCACCGATGGTTGGCTGCGCGCTGCCCTGGGCGATACGCTGGCGACACGCCACGCCACCATCTACTACAACGCCTCGGCTACCGATTCGCTGGATCGCTGGCGCGCGGCTAATCTCACCGATTTCTACCTTGAAGAACACGCCCAAACACTGGGCCTAACCGCCCAAGAAATTGAGCCAGTAACCCTCTACCTTTTCTCCTCGCCCGAAGAACAACAACTGCTTGTTGGCACAAGCTCCGCCAGCTTCACAAAACCGTGGAAACGGGAGCTGTGCCAGACGTTTGGCCGCATTGAAGTATCGCTGAAACATGAGCTTGCACACTTGGCGTTGGCCCGCTACGGCGCGGTGTTGGGCATCTCCATCAACCAGGGGTTGTTGGAAGGAGGGGCGGTGGCGTTGGAGGGTTCGTGGGGGATGTGGGGGCTGCACCGGTACGCACGCGCAATCGGCGATTTCCAGCTTGGCCCGCCTGTGCCGGAAGTGATGACCACCAGCGGGTTCAGCCGCCAGAAGGCTTCGCTTGCGTATGTGATGGCCGGGTCGTTCTGCAAGTGGCTGATAGATACTTACGGAGCCGAACGCTTCCGGCAAGCCTATGGCTGGGGAGATTTTTTGGAGGCCTACGGGAAGCCGCTGGACACGCTTTCGGCTGAATACGCACGATTCATTGCAGCACTGCCGCCAACGCCGGAGCGGTATCGCCCAACCGTGCGCTACCTGTTTGGCGGCGGATCGTTTTTTGCGCAACGCTGTCTGCGGAACATTGCCACACTGAACGCTGTTGGATATGATGCGTTGGCCGAACAACGGTGGGGAAAAGCATTGCAGGCGTTTCGGGAATCGGAGAGTGAGGGGGGGATCAGCTACGGCGCACGTGGGGGGATTATCAGGGCATTGTACGGCCAGCAACGGTGGCGCGAACTGATAGATTCCTGCAACGCCTGGGGGCGCGACACCGCAAGCTATCCGCTCCTTCCATTGTTGATTGAACAGGGGGATGCCTACTGGTCGCTGGGGGATACGGCAACGGCGCGGCGGCTGTACGATTCGGTGGCCAAGCTGAACATCAGCGTTCCGGTAACCTACCGCGCAACCTTGCGGCGATATTTTTTGGATGACACCCTGGCCGCCAAGCCGATGCTGGGATATTTCACGGCGCAATGGAGCCTGGCCGAGCGACTCAGCTTTTTGAATCAGATGCAGGAAGGAGGGAAGAATGATGGTGTGATGCAGCTGATGGAGATCACGCTTATCGCCAATCTCACTCCATACCAGGCGGCGCGGCGGCTTCAAACAACGCTGAACTTTATCGAATCGGATAGCCTGCTTCAGCAACGCAGCCCCCACGCCGAAGCGATTGCGTGGCTGGTCGGCTACCAACTGCGTTCCCTTTTTGCTATTGCCCGATTGCCGTTCCCTTCGCCGCCAGCCACACTTACTGTGAGATGACCCCGAACCTCACTGTTGGCCGCTTTGATGCTTCGACAGGCTCAGCATGAACGGGTGAGTGAACTTAAGGGTATGAGTGGAGCCACTGAACGAGCAATCGTTCACTGTTGCCCTCGTTCGCTGCTGGCCCTCACCCCGGCCCTCTCCCAAGCGGGTGATGCTACTATTTCCACTCCATTGGTCGGGCGGGAGAGGGAGCCAAAGCCGAAAAGGGATTTCAATGCTTCGCTGTTCCACCGGACATCACCCTCCGCTCATGCTGAGCTTGTCGAAGCAAGCCAGTGAACGAGCAAGTGTGCACTATCCAAGTTCTGCGTACGGTGAGTTACTCACGCTATCCCAACAGTGTTAGCGGGCCCTCGCGGTCGGCAAGGTTGAAGTCGTAGGTGGCGGTGGGAAGCTCCAGCACAAACAACGCGCCGTTCCCCGGCTCCGACTGGCACCAGACGCTCCCCTGCATCAACTCCATTAGCCGCTGCACAATGGATAGCCCCAGCCCTGTGGAGTGTTCCCCTGCGGTGGGGCGTGCCGACAGCCGCGCAAATTTCCCGAACAGCCGCTGGCGATCCTTCGCCGTCAGCCCCGGGCCTTGATCTTGAACTTCAATCCTGACTTTGCTCCCCACCATCACAGTCCGCACGGTAATCTGTTTGCCACGTGGGGAGAATTTTATGGCGTTGGAGAGAAGGTTATCCAGTGCTTGCACCAGCAGGTTGGCATCGGCCATGACGCGGATTGCACGCTCGGCTGGCTGAATAGTCAGGGTCTGCCCTTTTTGTGAAGCACGTTCCAAGTAAGGGCGCGCCACCCTGTCAATGATGTCGGCAACGTCAACGGCGGTTGTCCGCATCTGCATCTCCCCTTCTTCCAAGCGGTTGATGTCTAACAGGTTGGTGATGGTCTCGAACATCCGGTCGGCGGTTTGCAAGATGTCGGTGGCCAGCTCGGCAACAAACGTTGGGTCATTCGCCATTGTTCGGTCGCGTAGTAATCCAGCAAACCCTCGGATTGCTGCAATCGGGTTTTTTAGGTCGTGGGCGGTGATCCCCAAGAACTCATTTTTCTCGTAGTTCAACCCCACCAATCGTTCGTTCGCTTGCTGAAGTTGGGCGTTGGCTTGCACAAGCTCAACATTCCGCAGATGGGCAATCTCCGCTTCCTTTCGCGCCTGTTCGGTGTCGAACTGAAGCATCATCGTTCTGATTCGCACGGTGCTTCGCTCGTTCATTGCTTGATCTTTCAGCGCGTAGTGTTCCGAAAGATGATGGAACGCTTGCTGGAAGTTGTCGGCAAGTCGGTAGGCTTCGGCAAGCTCGCGGTGGATGTCGGCGCGGCGCAGTTGGTCGCGGTCGGGAGCGGTGGCAAGGGCTTTTTGCAGGAGTGAGATGGCGTATTCATAATCTCGCACGTCGTCGCGCTGGTGCCCCGCCAGCGACATCAGCGCGGTGGTGTGGTAGCTGGCAAGGTGTGGGGTGGTGGTCATGGCCAGCCCATGTTCCCAATGCTCCACAGCTTCGGCTGTGCGGCCCAGCAACACCATCACGTCGCCGATGTTAATGGTTGCAGCTGCCACCCCACGCTGGTCGCCAACTTCCTGGTATATCTGCAGTGCTTGTTGGTATTGCAGCAATGCTTTCTGGTACTCTTTGGCTCCATTTTTCAGGCAGTTGGCTAGGTTGTTCAGTGTGTCGGCAATCGCCCCCTGATTTTGGGTTTCTTGGGCAAGCTCCAACGCTTGCTGGTGGTAGTGTGCCGCGCTGCTGTGGTCGCCAAGCTGTGCCTGCAGCAGGCCGATGTTATTCAGCGCGAACAGGGTTCCGGTGCTGTCGCTCGCCGTCCGTTTCCGTTCCAGATTTTCGCTGAACAACTCCAACGCTTTCTCAAGATCCCCCAGCGAATCATACACAAGGGCAATGTTGTTCAGCAGCGATGAAATTAGTGCGTCGGCAAGGTCGGGGTTGGATTCGTAGCGGCGTGTGGCAAGCTCGCGCGATTCCAGAAAGAACTGCAACGCACGCGGAAGGTCATCAAGGCCAAGATGGCAACTGGCGATGGTGTTCAGGCAGCGGGCAAGCTCAATCGGAAGATCAACCGCACGGAACAGCTGGCGCGATTCTTCGGCAAGCTGAAGTGCTTGGGGGTAGTCGGCACGCAGGAAGAAATAGCAGGCATGAAGCCACCGCAGCCGCGCCAATCCGGCTCGGTAATCACTTTTCAACGCTTGGGACCAAGCATCCTGAATCACAGCAAGAACAGCATCGTCCCCGCCGGTTCGCAGCCGGCTGCTGATGTTCTTGATCTGTTCATCCAGATGGTGCTGTTCTGCTGTTGGCACTGGGGAGGTTATCAATACTGATGGAACTATTCTGGAACCGGACGGCGCATCACCGCAGCCCAGCCAACGCTTGGCGCAGCCGTGGGAGCATTGCTGCAATCTCCTGGATTGAGACGGCCCCGACTGACAACCGGAACCAGCCGCTATCTTCAACCATTCCGAAGGCTTGGAAGGGGACGATTGCGATTCCCGATTCTTGCAGCAGGTAGTGGCGTATCTGTTCGTTGGTGGAAAGCACGGTTCCGTCGGGGGCCTGCATTCCGTTGACGGGGAATCGGACGCTCAGGTAAATCGCCCCCATCGGTGCGATAGCCTGCACCGGAAGCCCATCGCTGCGAAGCGATTCCATGCCGTCGAACAATGCCTGCAACCGGGCCTCCACGCCCGGGCGCATCGTTGCGTGGAATTGATCCATTGCCGCGTCGTCGGCAAGCAATGTTGCCGTTGCAAGCTGCTCGGCACGGGGTGCCCACGCGCCAACATGCCCAATAAAACTGGCCATGCGGTGGGTGATATCCTCCGGCCCAACGGTCCACCCCACCCGCACTCCGGTTGCGGCAAATGCTTTGGAGATGCCATCAACAAAGATGGTGTATGGCTGCATCGCTGGCCGCAGCGTCACGGGGTTCACGTGGCTGACATCGCCGAACGTCAGCATCCAATACACCTGGTCGTACATCAGGTACAGGGGGCGTTCCTGCGGCGAACGGCTGGCATTTTCCTCCAGCACGGCATCGCACACGTCGGCAAGCTGATCGGGAGTGAAAGCGGTTCCGGTTGGATTAAGGGGTGAGTTCAGCGCAAGCAATCGTGCGCCGCGCAAGGCCTGGCGCAGTTGTTTTCCGGTTGGCAGAAAGTTGCTGCTGCTGCTGCACGTCACCGGAACCCCAACCGCGCCAACAAGGTGGCAGTAGTGATTGTTGTTCCAGCTTGGAACCGGGTACACAACGCGGTCGCCAGTGTCCACTACTGCGCGGTAGGCGGCGTAAATCCCCGGGCGTGATCCCCCCGTGACCAGCACCGATTCAATCGGGTATCGCAGCCCCAGCCGGCGCTGGTAGAACTCCACCACTGCACGCCGCAACGGCGCAACACCATCCGACGGCGGATAGTTGGTTTCGCCAGCGCGAACCCGCTCCACGATTGCGTCTTCCAACTCCATTGGGATGCGGAATTGCGCAGGGCTGAAATCCCCAACCGTCAGATTGCACACCGAGTGCCCAGCCGCCACCAGCCCACGGATATCGGAGGCGATCTTCAAAATCTCCGATCCAATCAGCCCGTCGGCCATTGCCGAAAGGCGGCTGGCGGGTTCGGAAAGAAGCTCAAGGTCGTTGGTTTCAACGTTGTCGTCAATAATCATGGCAATGCCTCCGGTTTGATTCTGTGTGGAGTGGGAAGATAGGGATGCAAGGGGATTATGCAAGAGGGGGCGGTGAGAAGAGTTTACGCTAACAATTTCACCTCTGTTATCGCTTGCCATACTAATTGTTATCAGTAGTAGATACGTTGTTGTGGTAGTGCCACACTTCATCCATCGAACATAACCGGATACCACGATCATGCAGAACGCTACTCAGATGCGACTAACCGTACTATTGCTTGCCTTTTTCGGAGTTGCCCCATTTCTGGCGGCCCAGCAGCCAATGGTTGATATCAATGGCCACATGGGAATTGGGACGCTTACGCCAGACCCGGCGGCAATCCTGGATTTGACCTCCACGACCGCCGGGCTGCTTACCCCGCGAATGACCACAGCCCAGCGGGACGCAATCGCAAGCCCACCATCGGGGTTGCTGATTTTTAACACCGACCTGAACTCCTTCCAACATTACGTCGGCCCACCAACTTCGGCCTGGACTACCATCGTCACCGATTTCAACTTGGGTGGGGTGGTCTGGAAACTTTCCGGCAACGCGGGAACCACTGCCGGAACCAATTTTTTAGGAACCACCGACAGCCAACCGCTTGAACTCCATGTGGATGAAGCCGGATATATCCTCTCGCCAACCTCAGGCCGTGGGCGGGTGATGCGGTTCGAGCCGAAAGCAACCTCACCCAATATCATTGGCGGCCACCACACCAACAGCGTTGCCAGCGGGCTGTTTGCTGCGGTAATTGGTGGGGGCGGGGCCAACGGGTTCAGCAACAGCATCAGCGGAGCAGGCAATTATGCTGTGGTGAACGGCGGGTTGAACAATGTTGCATCGGCCATTGGGACGGTGATCGGCGGCGGTAACGGCCATCGGGCTTCGTCAGCGTGGAGTGTTATCGGCGGGGGAAGTCTAGACACGGCATCTGGTGGTTTCTCGGTAGTTGGGGGTGGTGTCTATAACCATGCCAGCCAGGATATGGCATCTATTGGTGGCGGGCGGAGGAATGTGGCTTCCGGAGCGGCTTCCACCATTGGTGGTGGCCAAGAAAATCTTGCATCGGCTGATTACGCCACGGTTGGTGGCGGATACCGCGACACAGCATCGGGGAACGGCGCCACCGTTGGCGGCGGGCGGGGGAATGTGGCTTCCGGGGATGTGGCAACCATTGCTGGCGGGCGGCGCGGGGTTGCTTCCGGCGATTATTCAGCAATCGGCGGCGGATACCAGGACACCGCCTACGCCCACTACAGCGTGATTGCTGGCGGATTGGATAACGACATTGCCCCAAGCGGATATGGAGGCGTTATCGGCGGCGGGGATTCCAACTCAGTCACGGGCGACCGCGGAACAATCGGCGGCGGGCATCACCACCTTGCTTCGGGAACCTACTCAACAATTGGCGGCGGTTTCCGCGACACAGCATCGGGGAACGGCGCAACAGTTGGTGGCGGTCGGGGGAATGTGGCTTCGGGGTTTAGCGCGACGGTGGCCGGTGGCCGGCGGCTGGTTGCTGCCGGAGATTATTCAGCAATCGGTGGTGGATTCCAGGATACCGTCACCGGAGAGTATGCGGTGATTGCTGGCGGGATCAACAATGGCGTGTGGGCCAATCAATCGGGAATTATTGGCGGCGAACAGAATGCGATCTACGGAACCCGCTCCTTTATTGGTGTGGGTTTGCAGGATACCATTACTGGGGAGCTTAGCGTGATTGGTGGCGGATACAGGAACAGAGCAACCGCCGTTGCCACTGTAATTGGTGGCGGCCAAGAAAATCTTGCATCGGCTGTGTATGCCACGGTTGCTGGTGGCTTCCGCGACACAGCATCGGGGAACGGAGCAACGGTTGGCGGCGGGCGGGGGAATGTGGCTTCGGGGTTTAGCGCGACGGTGGCTGGCGGACGGCGTGGCGTTGCTTCCGGGGATTATTCAGCAATCGGCGGCGGGTGGCAGGATACCGCCATTGGCCACTATTCCGTTATTGGTGGCGGATCTGACAACAACACAACGGGGGATTATTCAGCAATCGCTGGCGGCAGAGGGTTGGTTCTTGGAGCCAGCAGCTTTGGATTCAACGGGACCACAACCCTTCCGCGCACCGATCTGACAGCGTTCAGCGGGCTTGCATTTTTTGGCAACACCGACATCTGGATTGGAAACGATAACAGCACAGCACGCGCCCTGCGGTTCTACGAGCCGAACAGCGACCTTGATTACTCCAGCGCGAACTACTCAGCCTTCCAAGCGCAAGCACAAACCGGGAACATCACCTACACACTTCCCGCCGTGCTTCCGGCTGCGGCAAGCAGCATTACCCCCGATCTTGGCAGCGGAATCTTGCAAACCGACAACACCGGAAGCCTGCAATGGCGGCAGATTGCCAGCACCACCGCCGCACTGAATTTTGGTGTAACCCCCACCGGCAGCTTTGCGGACGTGACCCTGACCGTCAACGGTGCCAGAAGCGGAGATGCCGTCACCGTTGGGGTTCCAAACGCGGCAATGGCGATTGGGAACGTCCATTTCAGCGGGTGGGTATCGGCCAACAACACCGTCACCGTGCGGTTCCACAACAACAGTGGCGCAGGCCAAGTAGTCAGCCAAACATTTGGAATCGTTGTGGTGAAGCCGTAGGGGGAGTTGTCAGTTGTCAGTTGTCAGTTGTCAGTTGTCAGTTGTCAGTTGTCAGTGGCAAAGAAAGTCAGTGGTCAGTCTTCCCCTTCTTCATTTCATACTTCATCATTCATACTTCATACTTTCAAAGGTCAGTGGTCAGTCTTCCCCTTCTTCATTTCATACTTCATCATTCATACTTCATACTTTCAAAGGTCAGTGGTCAGTCTTCCCCTTCTTCATTTCATA